>JANPJE010000148.1:0-16681 GCA_031425355.1 Spirosoma sp.
CTGGATAAATCCCAAAGAAGTTCGGGACAACCAGACCGACGACGATAAAAATGGGTATGCGGATGATGTCAATGGATGGAACTTTATGGGTGCCAAAGACGGAACGACGTATGAATATGACCAGCCCGAAATCACGCAGACTTATCTCCTGCTGAAAAATAAATACGATGCCATTGACCCGGCCAAACTCCGCCCGGATCAGAAGCGGCAATACACCACGTATCAATCGGCCAAAAAGCAGTACCTGCAACGGTATAAGACCGATCAGAGCAAACGGGCTGCCCTGTCCGACACCGCCCGGTTCTGGCGCATCGCCGATGAAATTGGTCAAAAACTACCCGACTCATCCACTACGCAACAACGAATACGGCAGGTCGATCTGGGCACAGATACAGTAGCAATTGCCGCACGAACGATTCTCGCAGATACGTATCTGCCTCAGTATGGGTCGTTTCGCTCATACGCCGGACTGGTCCGTAAAAATTGGGCACGGTTTCAGCAGATAGCGGGCGGTGGAGCCGATATTGCTTACAATCCTGACTATTCCGCGCGTAAAGCTGTTGGTGATGACCCGACCAATCCAACCGAACGCTACTACGGCAGTCCCCGAATGTTGATTGGTCAATCGGAGCAGTTGGCCGTTCACGGGAGCCACGTAGCGGGCATTATTGGAGCCAGGCGCGGTAATGGCCGGGGTGTGGACGGCGTGGCTGATAATGTGCGGATTATGCCCGTTTCGGTGGTTCCGGCCAACGGCGACGAACGCGATAAAGACGTTGCCAACGGGATTCGGTACGCGGTTGAAAACGGCGCGAAGGTGATTAATATGAGTTTTGGTAAGCGACTGTCGCCGTTTAAAGAGCAAGTCGACGCGGCCATCCGCTTCGCCGAGGAGCGCGACGTACTGATTGTTCATGCCGCTGGCAACAATGGCGAAAACTACGATTCGATTCCGGCCTATCCCTCAGCGCGGTATGAGAATGGGCAAATTGCACAGAACGTTCTGGTTGTTGGCAACAGCACCTGGCGCGTGAATGAAGGCTTGCCCAGCCGGTCGTCAAACTATGGCATTCAGACCGTCGATCTGTTCGCACCCGGCACCGAAATTCTATCGACGCTGCCTAACGGCCAGTACGCCAGTTTTTCGGGAACCAGCATGGCATCGCCCATGACGGCGGGCGTAGCGGCTTTGCTTCGGTCGTATTTCCCGAACCTGACGGCGGTACAGGTCAAGGCTATTCTGATGAACAGTACGTATAAACCCGATGTGCAGGTTCGGAAACCGGGTCGATCTGGCCAGCGATTGGCCTTCAAAAATCTGAGCCGTTCTGGCGGTGTCGTCAATGCGTACGAAGCCGTGAAGATGGCGCTGTCTGACCGCGCGGGCGGCCCCGCCGGGATTTTCAGGAATTAAATGATTTTCTTGATCCTCTGTAAGTTTTGTTACTCTTTTTCAATCATGTTAATCATTTAAATCCTGAAAATCCTGGCGGGGCCGCCCGCGCGGTCAGACGATCTACCAATCCACCTCTTGCTTGTCGTGCCAGAACTTGCCCGTTTCGGATTGCGGGGCTTCGGTGGCGAGCCAGACGATGGTTTCGGCTCCTTTTTCTGCCGGTCGGCTGGCACCGGGCCCGCCCATGTCAGTACGTACCCAACCCGGATCAACGCAGTTAACAGCAATATTCTGACCTTTGAGCGCACCGGCAAATTGCTTCGTTACGGCATTCAACGCTGTTTTCGAGATGCTATAGGCCGGGGCATACGTATCCATTTTGTTAAGCGCACCCGCCCCACTCGATACGTTAATGATGCGTCCGCCGTTCGTGCTTTTTTGCAGTTGCTCCAGAAAATACTGGATAACCAGAATCGGGCCGGTCACGTTGGCTTTCATTGTCCGGTCGAGCATTTCGGCATTTAGTTTGAGAATATCTTCACCGTGATCTTCCAGAATACCCGCGTTGTTGACCAGAATATCTAAATGATCGGCTTTTTGAGAAAATGTGCCACAGGCGTTTTTGATACTGACCGGATCCGTTACGTCGAGGTGAATAAACGTCGATTCATATCCGGCCTGGCAAAGCTCTTCTGATGCTTCCTGGCCTTTCACCCTGTCGCGGGCACCGATAAATACGGCAAAACCCCGCTGGGCCAACTGCCGGGCAATTTCCTTTCCGATTCCTTTATTAGCTCCGGTAATGAGAGCCGTGCGTTGATGTTCGGTTTTCATGCTCCGTTTTTTAGTGAAGAAACAGACTGAGTGAAGCGGGTGACGTTTTTGCAACTACGTTCAGTCCGTAAACTTGCTTCACCATTCTCTTACGTCAATAAATACTCTGCGCCCAAAAATGTTTGTAAAAACTAACCGTATGCTCAATCCGGCTAACCGTTTCCTAAGTACTGTTATGAAATTTAGTAGATTAGCGACTAATCTTACATAATTTATTTACCAACTGCGTCACCAATGAAATCGCTTTATTCATTTTTGGTACTTACTCTACTGTCATCGGGCGTATCGATGGCTCAACAGTCAACGGGTGTTTCGCCAACTACGAAGCCTGCCAGCACGACATCAACCAGCACCAATCGCCAGCAGGAACTCTACGACCAGTATCACGGCATTACCAAAAAGCCAGCTACATCGGCCCCGGCGGCTACACCCGCTCCCGTTCCCAGAGAAAATACGAAACGCCAACCAAGCGAACCAGTAGCCACCCAGCCCACAATCGACAGTCGGCCGGAGCGAATTGCCTCGGGCAGCAGTAATATGTCGG
This sequence comes from Spirosoma sp., assembly GCA_031425355.1. Taxonomy (GTDB): domain Bacteria; phylum Bacteroidota; class Bacteroidia; order Cytophagales; family Spirosomataceae; genus Spirosoma. Next base: position 2,775 of record JANPJE010000148.1, read on the forward strand.
GCACACGCATTGGTATTCGGGGCGGCATTACCCGTTCGATTTATACCGAAACAATAACGGGTATCGATCCAACTCTTGGGTTTGTGGGCGGAGTTACGTTTAATATCGGCGGGGGCACATTTTCCTTCCAGCCAGAAATTAATTACACCCGGTATAGTGCGAAAGTAGCTTTACCGGGCTTCACGCAAACGAATGCAGCAGATGTTCTCGAGATTCCCCTATTCCTGAAAATTTCATCGGGTACTTACGCGGGTAATCGCTTTTTCGTGAATGTTGGGCCGTATGCCACGTACTTAGCCAGCATTAGTGTCGATGGCAAGAAAGAGTCGCTCAATGGTGCAAACGGCCGATTTGGTTTTGGCGCGGCTGCGGGTGTTGGCGCTGCCCTGAAAACCGGGCCGGGCCACGTAACGATTGAAGTTCGGGGGTTGTACCCGTTAGGCGATTTCGAGAATGGTTTCAACACCGACTCAGATATTATTTTTGGACAGGTCGCCGTGGGTTATGTATTTCCATTAGGGGGCCGATAGCCAGTATTATTTCTCATAGAGTGGGTTTCAGAATGGCGACGACCGGTTGGGCGTCGCCATTTTTGTTGGTTTATCACTGCTTCCGAATCTTCGACAGGCCGCTGGTTTCCATCGAGGTCACGGTTGGATTCCCCGTAAAATTAACCGTACTAACGCCATCTGCCGAGGCCGACAGCGTTTCTGTTACGTGAATATCGGCCCGGCTGGCCCCGTCGAGCTGGACGTTGGCGCGGGCAATGGTTAGTTTATCGGCGGTTAGCTTGCCCGCCCCGGACATCCGTATATCGGCCTCGGCAGCGGTTCCCTGTATGTTGGCCTGCGAACCATCTTTCACCGTCAGTTTTAGCTTTTTAGTGGCGACGGGAAATGTTATCCGGCTCCCGGTTTCGACGGTAGCCGTCAGGTTATCGGACTGAATGGGCAATTCCGACTGAACCGAGCAACCCGTACTAACCAGAATATTATCGAGTTTGGCGACATGAATGGTTACGGTCACGCCTTTGGTCTGGTTGTAGCTTTTGTTCTGCGCCAGCATTACGGTCAGTTCGCCGTTTTTCACCTCTGTCAGTACGTGTTCGAGGATGTTGCTTTCCCCTTCGAGTTCGGCGGTGCCTGCATCGCCTGCCGCAATTTGAACACGCATGCCAACCCGCACCGTTAGCTTGCTAAAACTGCCGATAGTACGTTGCTGCTTCACAATGTTGCCATTGCCGACGATTGAATTCTGAGCATAGGCGCCCTGGCCGAGAGCGGTTGCCAGGGCAAGAAAAAGAGCGATTTTCGAGATGTTCATGGTTGAAAATGAGGTTTATCGTTGCTTGGTAGTCTAAAGATGCAGTTGCCAATTAAAACGTTGCCTGATAAAGGAAAGGTAATAAAAGTTTAAAGGCCACGCACCGTACTGGTGTCTATTTCGCACAAAAAAACGGCCTCGTTATCGAAGCCGTTTTTGGTGTTATGTCTTTGGGTAGTGTGGTGTCGGGTTCTGGAACGCCAGCCCGACACCACTCCGCAATATTTTATCAGACAAATGCCAAGCTTTTCTCCCATAAATCGGCAGCCTGCTTCGTTGTCATATCCTTGTGCTTAATCAATTTAGGGGCGGAATCGGCAAAGAAACCACCTGACTCACCCGCCTGACCAGTTGATTTCGTAATGGCCGATAACGGGGCTGTTGCCAGAAAAATTGATGTTTCGGCTCCACGTTCGGGGCTTCGCATAAAGGGCCTCGCCATCGACAGCAGCACCTGGAACGTACCGGTGAAATTGCTGCCGAAGTTCGTTTTTACAACCCCCGGATGCACCGAATAGGCCGTAATACCGGCGTCAGCGTATCGTTTTGCCAGTTCTTTGGTGAAGAGCAGATTCGCTAATTTCCCATCACCATACGCAGCCATAATTGACAGCGCATTGTTTCGCTGGAAAAACCGTTCGGCTTTGCCAAGAGCATAGGCCGACGAAGAGAGGTTAATAATTCGTGCCTCCCCCGATGCTTTGAGCAAATCAAGCAGATGATACGTCAGTACAAAATGCCCGATGTGGTTGGCATAAAATGACTTCTCGATGTTATCGGTAAACTCAATATGGTTGGGCGAGTAACCGGCATTATTGATCAGTACGTCTAACTGCGAATGAGTCGCGCTAACCCGTTTGGCCGCCTGTCGCACAGAGTCGGCATCGGTCAAATCAGCCAGCACCAATTCGACCGTTACGGCGGGGTTGATCCGTTGCACAGCCGTTACAGCTTCGCGCCCTTTGGCTTCGCTCCGGCAAAGCAGGATTAAATTGACCCCCCGACGCGCCAGTGCTTTTGCCGTTGCCAGTCCAATACCAACATTCGCGCCGGTAATTAGTGCCGTTTTCATAAAAAGGTTAAGGGTAAAGATTAGCCGTGAATGTTATGCCCCAAAAGCAGGCGCAAATTCATTTCGGGCAAAGTCTTCGAGTTTTATTCTGCCATACGTAGCAGGCTTATTGGCAAAAAAATCGGCCTGCATTTTACCGTCACGAAGCGACTTTCCCATTGTCGTATAGGCCGTAGCCATTTCCTCGTTAAGTCCAGCCTGAAGCATACCCTGCTTACTTTGTTCATCAGAAAAAACGACCCAGGGCGTCTCGGGTTTTCCAATGGCTTCGCCCAGAACGGTCGCAATTTCGGTCCCTGTCCGCTCGTCGCTGGCGATGTATCGCACCTGATGACCCGTAAAACTCAGGTTCATCAGTTCGGCCAGTGCTACGTCGGCAATGTCATCGGTGTGGGTCAGCACCAGCGTATCATCGCCAAAATTGCTGCCCATAATGCCCATGCCTTTCACCATGCCGATCATGCCGAAAAGATTGTACATGAAGTAAGATGGACGCAGAAATTTATTATTCAACCCGGCTACTTTCGCAAGTTTGTGTTCAGCATCATATAACCCGTCGACCGGACCAACGCCCTCACCCAAATCGGCTCCTATGCTGCTTAATAATACGGCAAAACGAATGTCGTTTGCTTCGATTGCGGCCACGTAGTTGTCGACAATCTGATTTTGAAACGCCCGCCAGCCATTAACGCCCCACTTGGGTGGAATGAGCAGATAAACTGCGTCGGCACCGGCAAAGGATTGTTTTACAAAAGCAGCATCTTCAACGCTCCCCACGGCTGCTTTCGCCCCTAATTCTTCGATAGCAGCCACGTTATCGGGCTTGGTGGTGATAACGGTAACGGTGTGTCCTGCCTTCAGGAGACCTTCGGTAATGGGTTTTCCGGTATGGCCAATAGAGCCGGTAATGACGTAATGCATAGGTAGCAATGTATGATGGTTAATGTACGATGGAAAATCAGAACGGATAACGTTTGGTTTATCAGGCCGTTACACATTCTACTTTATTAATTAAAAAAGCAGTTTCCAGCCATTGAAAAACAGGTCTTTACCCGGCTGGCCGGACCAATGCTGAGTTTCTTCCGCTTCGGGCTGGGTAGTTTCCTTTTGCACGACAATGGCCGAGATGCCTTTTTTAGCCAATAAGCGGCAAAAGTCTTTGGTGCTGTCAGTTGCGTTTCCGGCGACTAACCCGATGGTTTCTTCGTTCGTTTTCATGGCTGTTGACGTTATTGTATGTGCAAGCAATTCATTAATTAAATTTTTTAATCGGTCTCTCCCAGTGCCTTCGCTGCTTTAAATACCTGTTGGGTCAATTCGCAAACATTGGTTTCGCCCAGCAGATGCGAATAGCGTTTGCCCACACGACCCCAGGCTTCGGCAATTTCGGGCTGAATGGCAGTGCCTTCAGCCGTTGCATAGATCAGTGTTTTCTTCCCTTCCGACTCGCGCCGGACATAGTGTTTCTGCTCCAGTTTTTCAACCAAACGAGTGATTGTCGATGGCGTCAGGTAGAGCGTTTCGCTCAATTCCGATGGCGAAATACCCGGCTGCCCTACCACTTCGCACAGCAGATAAGCGTGAGAATAGCACATGCCAAAGCGACCAAATTCTTCATCGCCAATAGCGGTGATGGCTCGTGAGAGGGCATTGGCCGAGAATAATAAACAGGCACTATACCGCGTCACGGACTTTCCTTCTTCGACTATGGTTGCTGTGTTTTCTTCGTTCATTACGTTTATTCCTTACTCTGGTAACAAAGGTAAATATTATATTTGTATGTGCAAACAATAGCTGTAAAAAAATTTAGCGGAGTAGATTTACTGATGAAACAAGTAGCCATTCACGCTATTTATTTCATTAGTAAATCCACTCCGCTAATTATTTCAAGGGTAGATGCACTTCGGCCATCATGCAGCGGGCCGAGCCGCCCCCATTTCCTTCAATGATGGACAAATCGAAGTGGAACAGAGTGGCGTAATCGTCTAACAAATCTATCTGTTTGGCCGTCAGCGACTTAAAAGCACGGGTAGACATCACCAATAATTTCTGTCCTTTTCGGGTCTGGACCATCAGCATATTTCCGGCAAAGCTGGCCATTTGCTCTGGCGAAATGTCAATGATTCGTTTGCCCAATTTTTCCAGTTCCTGACGTACCATCAGCCGCTCGTCGGGGTTGCTGATTGCCGACAGGCATATAACAGCAAAAGTGTCGGCAATGCACATCAGTACGTTCGTATGATAAATCGCTTTGCCGCCCGCATCGACGGCGTGAAATGTCACCGTCCGGTAGCCAGTCTGGCGGTTAAATTCGGCCAGCACAGCGGGATGAGTCCGGGGTGACAGGCAGGCAAATGCTACGCGGTGCATTCGGTCGAGAACCATACTGCCGGTGCCTTCGAGGTACTTGCCTTCCTGCTCAAAATGCGTCAGATCAACAACTTTTGATACATGAAACCGGCTGGCGAGATCGTCGATAATATCCTGTCGGCGTTCGAGACGGCGATTTTCGGCCTGCATCGGATAAAGCACCACTGTACCGCTGGCGTGGAAGGAGACCCAGTTATTGGGAAAAATTGAGTCGGGTGTGTAAGGATCGCTGGTATCGTCATACACCATTACGTCTACGCCGATAGCCTGTAGTTGTTGCGTCATCTCGTCAAATGCCCGCCGGGCATCTTCCTGGGCTATATCCTTCGTTTGCGCGGCCAGTTTGATATCCTGAAACGCGTTCGATTCAGCGGTTTCGGCGTTAAAACCGAAGTTAACCGGACGAATCATCAATATGCGCGAAGTAGCCTGTGATTGCATGGAAATTGTTGTAAAGTGGTAAGTAGCGTTGAATTAGTCAGCAAATTAGCACTGATGTCTCAAATGTTCAACGATTGTACAAAGACTGTCGCAGACGTATACCGTTTTTGAAACAGTACACGTCTGCATAACTCAAACTTCCTCCCGCAGTAAGGGTAAACTCATGCAGTGGGAACCGCCCCGTGCCCGGCTCAATTCGGCGGAAGGGAGCATGATAAACGTATTCTCGATGGTTTCCGGCGACGATTCGCCCCGCTCAAAACGGGCCAGCAGTTTGGCCGCACCAATGACCTCAAATCCGGCAGCACGGAACGCATCGGCCGTTTTTTCGTTGCGGTCGTAGCCCACCACAACGCCATCTTTCAGAGCCAGTAGATTGCACGAATCGGTCCACTGCTCGCGGGCACCAAACGGAAATTCGTTGTTGCCTGAGTAAATAAACTGCACCGGTTCGGTGGCACCGAGGTCATTCTTGCTGATGTCGGACAGCAGGTCTTCGAGGTTTTCGATTTCGATGGGTTTGTGTTCCAGCCCTTTAATGAACTGCATAATTTTCAGGTCCTCCGACACATCTTTAGGCGCGAAGAAATGGATCACATCCCGTTTGCGGCTTTCGTCGCCGGTGCGGGCCAGCGAGCCGAGCAGCACCCACACGTTACGTTTCACCTGCGTGAAAACCGTGTCGATGTGCATGTAATCGCGCTTTTTTGGGATTTTAATAATGGTAACCGTATCAACCAGATTCTTGCGAAATACCATCTGCATCACCTGCTGAGCGGCATACAACGTAGTCCGTTCACTCACACCAACTATCAAATGGCGTTTACCAATCATCATCACATCGCCCCCTTCCAGCGTCGAGCGGGTAACGTCGCGGCTGGCATCGGCGTCGGGCAGCAGAAACGCATGTTCGTTGTCGGGAATTTCAAGGATTTTATCCTGATAATCGGCAAATATCGGGTGATTGAAGAAAATATACTGCGCCAGCAGAGCCTCGCGGGTGCGGGCCAGTTTAGCGGGTTTATTGAGCAGGATGTGGTCGTTGATGACGATGCCAATGTCGCGCGTGAAAATAAAGTTAGGCAGGGGCGCGAAGAGCATGGTGAGGTCGGGCAGCGAACCCGAAATCATAATTTTAGCCAGTTCGCTCGGTTCGTACTGCGTTAGCTGCTGCTGGGTTCTGAATGAGGTTCGTTCGATACCGCAGATGGCGGCAATGAGCCGGGTGCGGATTACCTCATCGGCAAGAATATCCGACAGCAGATTCTGGATATCAATGACCTTATCGGAATTGAAATAATCGGCATGATCGGGTTTGAAAAATGACCGGTCGGAGTCGGGTCCGAGGTCAGCAATTTTGCCCCGTACTTTATCGGGGTCCAGAAAATACAACAGAATCTTAACGTAGTAGTCGTACTCATCCCGGCGCATCATATCCAGATGCACAATGTCTTCAAAGAGCCAATCCTGCGCTTTTGAGGGAATAACCTTACCCAAACCCCGGTCGGGACTGTGAATAAGGAGCCGACGAAGCGTACCTATTTCTGAGGAAACATTAATTCGGGGGGAAGCTGATTGCGTAGCACTATCTGCCGCTAATTCGGCGACAGCAGCGTTTTTTTCATTTTTCATACAAAACCCAACGGTGCATTTGATAAGAGGCTGGTTTTGCAAGGTACGGGTTTGGTTTAGGAAATGAAATGGTGAGTGTCGGGCCAACGGTTGATTCACCGGCAATCACACAAATTGGTGCATCCTATACCCGAAGTACGTCGGCCTTCGATGCCCATGTAGATATTGAGCAGAGCATTGCCGTCAGCTTTAGAATACCCGCCCGCACAATCTTTTATAAGTCCCGAAATAGTACTCACCGTTCCATTGTAAGTCATATAAAAATGCGCTGTGCTGTTCGCAACCATACAGTTCAAAAATCAACTTAGAGACTTAATAAGTAGCCTAACTAAAAAATTTTATAGATTTTTATTTATATATAATACTCATTTTTTTATATAAAAACAACTATATGTAGTTCACATTGTGAAAAAATAGCAATTGGTACAGTCTTTGCACCCGGGTGAACTATTGTCGAATATGATGGGCGAATACACCAGAATACCATCAAAAAAGTATCTATCCGTGAATCGTACAAATATCCGTTCAACCGCCTTATTTTTTATGACCTTCTCTACTCACCTTTCATCTCAATCTGTGCGGTTTCGGGTACAGCCAGTACGTAGGCCGCTATTGGCTTTGCCCTGGCAACCTGCTTGCCCCACAGACCGGCAGGGTAACGGGAGAAGTGACTCATTCTATAAACATGCGTCCGGCATAGTGGCGTTTCTGTTGCTATTTCTGGGTCAAACTTGCCTGGCACGTACTGATACGGCTCCCGGTTCGACAACCCAACCCGCTGGCACTCAACTCACGCTCAATAAATACGTCAATACGGCTTCGGCTAAAATCGGCGATGTGCTTACCTACACGCTGGTGCTCTCTAACATTGGCTCGACAACAGCCGCCAACGTCGTCGCGCGTGATTCGAGCACGACCGGGCTTCGATACGTACCAAACTCATTATCAACACCATCGGGCACAGTATTTAGTTCGGGAACGCCCATCAGCACCTGGACGGTAGCCTCGATCAGTGCCGGACAAAGTTTTTCACTTACCTACCAGGCTATTGCCGATAGTTCGGGCATTCTCTATACCAAAGCCACCATTCCCGGCGATACGGCCTCGGTATGTACGTCCGTTCCGGTGAAAGTATGCACAGGTGATACGTATGTCTTCCGCCTGACAGCCGCCCCCGGTCGCTCCAATTATAAATGGTTCAGAAACAGCATTGAGATTGCCGGACAGACGACTAATGTGCTGGACGTAACGGCTACCGGCACCTATAGCCTGGCCATCGATAACGTTTCGGGCCGATGCCCTGACTTCACCTGCTGCCCCTTCGTTGTTGAAGAAGACACGTTACCCACCTTCCGGGCTACAGCCTTCGCGGCTACCTGTGTGAACGGCACGGCTCAGGCCAATGGCCGAATTACCCTGACCAATTACCACTCGGCCTACACCTACCAATATTCGGCGGGTGCTGATTTCAATCCGGCAGCATCGTTATCAGGCACGGCAAAGGCAATTCCCACAGGTGGGATTATTGCCGACAACGTAGCCAACCCGATAGCGGCTCAACCCTACACAATTCGGGTTTTCAACGCGTCAGGCTGCTATACGGATGTAACGGTACTGGTGCAGCCAGCGATATGTTGCAGTCTTAGTGCGGTAGTGACGGCAGGGGTCTGTTCGACGGCCACCAATGCGTACTCGGCTACGACGGTGGTTAGCCTGACTAACCCCACCCCCGGTACGCTCACCCTGACCAATGGCCCCAGAAGCACCACCTTTGCCATCACGACCAGCACCACCAGTCTCACGGCTGTCTTTACGGACCTGCTCTCCGATGGCGGCACACACACTGTCACGGCCAGCCTGCCCGGCTGCTCAACGGCCACCACAACCTATACCGCTCCCGCTTCGTGCTCCCTCACCCCTGCCCTAGTCCCCAGCCTAGCCCTAACGGTCACTCCGGGCGAGTGCCAACCAGCCACCAATACGTATCGACTATCAGGCACCCTCTCGCTGACCAATGCGATAGCAGGTACGGCCACACTCACCGATGGGACGACGACCACCACGGTTTCGGTCAGTGCAGGAGCCCCCTCGGTGCCCTATGCCCTGACAGGTTTGAGCAGTGGCACAAATAGTCATACCCTTACCGTAGCCTACGCCAGCCAGAGTCTGAGTCAGACTTACACCGCTCCGGCCTCCTGCACTACGGCCCCCATCTGCTCGCTGTCGGCAACGGTCACACCGGGCGTGTGCCAATCAGCCACCAATACGTTTTCGGCCAGAGTCATTGTCAGTATTGCCAATCCGACTACGGCCACGCTTACCATAACGACGGCGGGTCAGACCCAATCTTTGGCAATTACCTCCGCGACCACCAGCCTGACGGCTGTGTTTGATAACCTGCTCTCCGACGGCGGTACGCACCCCGTTAATGTCTCTTTGCCCGGCTGTGCGACCACCAGTGCGACCTACACGGCTCCGGCCTCATGCTCCCTCACCCCTGCTCCAGTCCCCACAGTGGGTCTAACGGTCACTCCGGGCGAATGCCAAACGGCTACTAACAGCTACAGCCTAACCGGCACGCTCAGCCTGACCAACGCCATCGCGGGCACAGCCACGATCACCGACGGCACCATATCAACGACTGTCTCGGTCAATGCGGGGACCACCAGCGTGCCCTATTTACTAACTGGGTTAAGTAGTGGCACGGGGTCGCACACGGTCACGGTGGGTTATGCCAGCCATACAATCAGCCAAACTTATACCGCTCCCGCGTCATGCACCGTAGCAGCGATTCCAATCCCAATCCTGGTGCTGAGTGCGCTACCAAACGAGTGCCAACCGGCCACCAATACATATAGCGTATCGGGCACGCTGAGCCTAAGCAACGCCATCGCGGGTACGGCTATCTTCACCGACGGGACCACCTCAACGACCATCGCGGTCAGTGCCGGCACTACGTCAATAGCGTATTCACTGACGGGTTTGATCAGTGGCACAAACACGCACACGGTCACGATCAGTTACGCCAGCCAGACCCTTAATCAAACCTACACCGCTCCCGCGTCCTGCACAGTGGCTGCGGTCCCCCCTCCTATCTGCTCAATGAGTGTAACAGCGACGGCGGGTCTATGCACTATCGCTACCAATACGTACTCCTCAACGGTGGTAGTCACCGTAACCAATCCGAGTATAGCCACCCTAATCATAACCAACACCGGCCAGAGTCAACTTTTTGAAACAACCTCCGCGACCACCAGCCTGACAGCCATCTTTGAAAATCTGATTTCAGATGGTGGCAGTCACATCGTCACGACCAGCCTACCCGGTTGTGATACTATCAACATGACCTACACTGCCCCGGCCTCCTGTTCCGTTGCCCCCGCTCCCACATTGAGCCTGAATGTAATGCCGGGCGGATGCCAGACGGCCACAAACAGCTATTCTATCAGTGGTACGCTTAGTCTAACCAACGCGATAGCGGGCATCGCAACTATAACCGACGGCACCAGTAGTAGGAGTCTTTCGGTCAATGCAGGAGCCACCTCGGTGCCGTACTCGCTGAGTGGTTTAAGCAGTGGTACGGGCACTCATACGGTCGTCATCAGTTATGCTTCGCAGACTATTAGTCAAACGTACACCGCCCCGGCGAGTTGCTCGGTAGCCGTGGCCCTGGTCTGTTCAATTAGTGCTACGGGTGCAGCAGGTCCATGCGATGTAACAACCAATACGTTCTCCTCAACCGTTGTTGTGGCGATAACGAATCCAACTACGAATACGCTTACCATCAGCAATGCCGGTCAAAGCCAGACGTTCACTATAAATTCAGCCACTACCAGCCTGAGTGCCATCTTTACCAATATCCCTTCGGACGGCAGTAGCCATGCCATCACGGTTTCGCTACCAGGCTGTGACACCACGACCGCCACCTACACCGCTCCGAACAATTGCAGTATAGGTGTTGGGCTGGCCGTTGCGGATCCGGGCTTGTGCCAGCCCGGTACGAACACATACGCCACAACGGGCGTCATTAGCCTAACCAATGCGATTGCAGGTACAGCGACGCTTACCGACGGCACCCTCACGACCATTGTATCCGTCAGTGCAGGAGCTACCAGTGTACCCTATTCGCTAACAGGCTTACTTAGTGGAACTGGTTCGCGCACAGTGATTGTCAGCTATTTAGGCAAGACAGCGAGCACCACCTACACCGCGCCAGCCTCCTGTTCCGTTGCACCTGTGTGTACCCTAACAGCATCGGTGACGGCTGGCTCCTGCAGTGCTGTCAGCAACACCTACGCGGCTTCGGTAGTAGTCAATCTGACCAATGCAGAGCCGGGTACACTAACGGTTAGTCTACCCGGTTCAACTCCTTTTAGTCAGGTGATCAAGGCTGGTGCCACTTCATTGACGGCTCAGTTTGCCAATCTGGTTTCCGATGGAGTCAGTCATACGGCTACGGTCAGTCTGCCCGGTTGCGCCACCACCACGGTAACCTTTACCGCTCCTGCTTCCTGTTCGGTAGCAGCAGTCCCCCCCCTTGTATGCTCAGTTAGTGCAACAGCGAAGGCGGGTATCTGCAATGCGACCACCAATACGTATTCAGCAACGGCGGTGGTAACACTGACAAATACCAGGGCGGGTACGCTTACGGTTACTGATGGCCCACAAAGCATGACTTTTGCTACCACCGCAGCGACTACCAGCCTGACCGCCATTTTTGAAAACCTGATCTCGGATGGTGGTAGCCACTTGGTCGTAGTCGCTCTGCCCGGGTGTGATACTACCAACGCCACTTATAGTGCCCCAGCTTCGTGTTCGGTGACGCCCGCCCTCGCGCTGGCCCTGAGTGCGCTGCCCGGCGAGTGCCAACCAGCCACCAATACGTATCGACTATCAGGCACCTTCTCGCTGACCAATGCGATAGCAGGTACGGCCACGCTCACCGATGGGACGACGACCATGACCGTTTCGGTCAGCGCGGGAGCCACCTCGGTGCCGTATTCGCTGACGGGTTTGACCAGTGGCACCGGGTCGCATACCCTTACCGTAGCCTATGCCAGCCAGACTCTGAGTCAGACCTACACCGCCCCCGCGTCCTGCACGGGGGCAGCGGTCCCTGCCCCCGTCTGCTCGCTGTCGGCAACGGCGATGGCTGGCCCCTGCGCCATCGAGACCAATACGTATTCGGCTTCCGTAGTGATTAACCTGACCAACGCCCGCCCGGGAACACTAACCGTGAGTTTGCCCGGGTCGACACCTGTGAGCCTACCCGTTTTGGCCGACACCCGTTCACTCACCGCCGTTTTCGACGGGCTGCTGGCCAATGCCATCAGCCAGACGGCAATGGTCAGTCTGCCCGGTTGCAGCACCACAACGGCCACCTTTACCGCCCCCGCGTCCTGCTCAGTGGCGGTGCCCCCCGCTCCCGTGTGTTCGCTTAGCCTTACAGCCATGGCGAGTGTCTGCAACGCCGTGACCAATACATATTCAGCTACGGCGGTGATCACCCTGACTAACCCCACCCCCGGTACGCTCACCCTGACCGATGGCCCCAGAAGCACCACCTTTGCCATCACGACCAGCACCACCAGTCTCACGGCTGTGTTTGAGAACCTGCTCTCCGACGGCGGCACGCACACTGTCACGGCCAGCCTGCCCGGCTGCTCAACGGCCACCACGACCTACACGGCTCCAACATCCTGTTCGGTGACGCCCGCCCCCACGCTGGCCTTAAGTGCGCTGCCAGGCGAGTGCCAACCGGCCACCAATACATATAGCGTATCGGGCACGCTGAGCCTAAGCAACGCCATCGCGGGTACGGCTATCTTCACCGACGGGACCACCTCAACGACCATCGCGATCAGTGCCGGCACTACGTCAATTGCGTATTCGCTAACGGGTTTGATCAGTGGCACAAACATGCACACGGTCACGATCAGTTACGCCAGCCAGACTCTGAGTCAGACCTACACCGCCCCCGCTTCGTGTTCGGTTGTGCCCGCTCCAAATATGGCTTTAAGTGTGACGCCGGGCAGTTGTCAGAGTGCCACCAATGGGTACACCGTGAGTGGTACGCTAAGTCTGACCAATGCCATTGCCGGGATAGCTACTATCACCGATGGCAGTTCCAGCACAACCACTATCTCAATCAGTGCGGGGGTTAATTCAGTACCCTACTCCATGAGCGGGTTAGTCAGTGGCACTGGCTCCCATACGGTCACAGTAACCTATGCCAGCCAGACCACCAGTCTCACCTATACGGCGCCAACTTCCTGTTCAGTGGGAACGGTCCCTGCCCCCGTCTGCTCAATGAGTGTAACAGCAGCAGCTATACCCGTAACCTGCTTAGGCGATGTGGCTCAGGCCGACGGACGGATCGTATTGAGTGGTTTTGACTCGTCTTATACGTATCAATATTCGGCGGGAGCCAGTTTCAACCAAGCTACTGCGCTGGATTTGATAAGAAAGGAAATTCCAGTAAATGGGGTCATTGCAAACAACCTTACCAACCCGGTAACCAGTCAGCCTTACACAGTACGGATTTATAGCAGAGCCGATTGCTATACGGACGTAGTGGTAACATTGCAGCCGTCGGGATGTATTTGCCCGGCAGATGTATGCCTGCCATTCATCATTCAGCAGACGAAGCGGGTAAAACGAATCGGAGACGCCCGATAACACATAATTTCTGGAAAAGAAGTAATCAAAGCCCTTCAACTAAGCAGTTGAGGGGCTTTTTTGGTCCATACTCTGTCCGTTTTTTGCCCGTTACCGAATAAGCGATGGTTGGCTCAACTTTTAAATGCCTGATTTTGTTACCCTACAAGGCAGATCCCATTTCATCCGTTAACTTTACGGCTTTATTTAGCGCTGTCACGATACACCCTATTATGTTATCCATCAGTAATTTACATGCCTCAATCGGCGAAAAAGAAATATTAAGAGGTCTCAGTCTGCAAGTCAACGCGGGTGAGGTTCATGCCATTATGGGTCCTAACGGCGCGGGAAAGAGCACACTGGCGTCGGTATTGGCCGGTCGTGAAGATTATACCGTAACGGACGGCAGTGT
>JANPJE010000149.1:0-2140 GCA_031425355.1 Spirosoma sp.
GCCCGGCACTTCACGAATCAGATCATTACCAAACGTATCTTCCGGGAAAGAGACGGCTAACAGATTGGTGTCTTTTTCGTCAACTTGTATGGTAATCATCGCGCTACGTTAGCCAGTCCATCCCGTTAGACGGACAGGGACCGGCAAAGGTCATTGGCGATGGCACCAGTCGGAGACCGGATAACACTTGAACACAGTTTTAACTATGTTCAACGCGGTAAAAACTACGTTACCCGTTAAGAAGGTTCAGCGATGTTTAACTACATTATTCGCCCGGATGGTACGTCCGCTCAACGTGCTGCTTCACCTCTTCGGGATAAAACCAGATGTCTTTAAATTTCCCTTCGCAATAAAGCGGAGCCTGATCGGTGAAGTGAGTGTCGCCGGGTTTGCTGCTCTGCCCGCCCGTCACCACCGATTTTGCTTTAACCCGCTTGCCAAACTCCACAACGGCAACGAAACTGTTGCCCATGCTACCATAGCGTTTTTTGGTGCCGGGATAAGTTTTGGCCGCAAAAGCCGCCAGCGACCCCCAGGCCGACGAGGTGAACGCGACGGGGATACTCGGTTTCTGATCGTCAAATGTTTCGCGGACTTTACCGGTTAGCCGCTGGTAGCGGTTGATGTCGCCCCAGGGTGTTTTCCAGGTGCCAAAGTCGCGGGTGAGGTCAGCCAGCACGGTAGCCAGCGCGGTTACTTTCTCCTGCGGAGAGGTGTTTTTAATGACAAACGTCATGAAGCTGATGTTGTCGAATTCTTCATCGTCAGGAACGCGGCTACGGGCTAACCGCTGTATTTTTTCGCCCCAGAAAATGGCCAGCGTCATCCCAACGGACGTAGCGCCATAATTCCGATTCCAGTCTTTCAAGAGTTGAACGGCCTCTGGCAAGCCGTTTACTTTATTCACCGAATCAGCAGAAACGGTCTGGTAGGCAGTCAGCAATGATGGAAGCAACGCATCGAAAGCGGCTAAGTGCGGGTCGTTGGCGGCAGCGATCAACGTATCGAGCGTGAACATGGATTTGCTGCTCAGCACCCGCACGGCGTTGATACCCCGGTAGTTTTCGGCGTCGGGGGCCATGTAGGCCGGAAATTTACTCCGCTCCGGGCTGCTGCCTCCCGATACGGTAAAGGGTGTTGCATTGCAATTCTGAATCCAGCCGGTAGCCGGGTTGCGTACCTGCACAATCTCCTCAACCGGGTGCAATCCTTTCCAGTCGGTGTCGGGATTGCTGCCATCGACGGGCTGTTCCCAGTCGAATTTAGGGTCCCGTCGGGGCATGAAATTGCCGTGCCAGTAAGCAATTGTGCCATCGCGGTCGGCGAAAACTGTGTTGTTGGATGCATTGCCGTTCAGTTTCATTACGTTCCTGAAACTCTCATAGCCCGTTGCTTTCGTACGCAAATACGACTGCGAGAGCGCGTTCAGGGGTGTGTTCATCATGTTGATGGCAATCCATTTGCCGTCTTTTTCGCCCGCAATCGGCCCGTGATGCGTGAAATACATCGTGAAGTCTTTGTATTGAATCCCACTATCCGATTTATACGGCAATCGTATTTTTTGAGTCCGAACTGGTTTGAGGGCGTTTCCATGTTTGTAGAAAAGTGCACTTCCTTTTTTCTCGATGGTTTCTAAATATTCATCCATCGAATCGGCATAACTCGACGTATGCATCCAGCCGCAGTTTTCGTTAAAGCCCTGATAAACAAAAAACTGGCCCCATGTTACGGCCCCATAAGCATTCAGTCCGGCCTGACTAACCATCTGCACTTCCGACCGGAAATAGAACGATGTATGCGGATTAATGAGCAGGAGCGCGTTTTTGGTAGCACTTTTGGCGGGGGCAATCGCAAAGCCGTTCGAGCCGAGGGATTCGCGTTCGTAGGGATCAGTCGTGTTGCGCCATGACGTTGATTTACGCTGTTCATAAAACGCTTTCAGTCGTTCGACAGAAACCACACTGATGTTGCCGCCAATGCTGCCTTCGCTGAACATCAACGGCATCCAGGGCTGAAACCGAGTCAGCAATCGGGGTTTTACAGTCGGATGCGTAGCGAGGTAGTAGTTTGTGCCGTCGGCGAAGGCATCGAGCAGACTTTTCATCCAGACCGGGCTTTTTTTATAAATCGCCATCGCCTG
>JANPJE010000150.1:0-11951 GCA_031425355.1 Spirosoma sp.
TCCACAACAACTGAATCAGCCCGTTCGATGCCTCGCACGAGTGGCCGGTACGTATCCGACAACACCACCGCTCCGCCATGTGCGCCATCGGCATGAAACCAAAGGCTATGTTTCTGGCAGAAATCGGCGATAGCAGTCAGGTCGTCATACGAACCGGTGGACGTTGAACAACAACTCCCGATTACGGCGAATACCTTGATTCCCTGCGCATTAGCTTGTTTCAGATACGACTCCAGTAGTTCGGTACGCATCTGAAAGCGGTCGTTGGTCGGAATTTTGATAATGCCCTCCGTACCAAGCCCCATAATGCGGGCTGCCCGATCCACGCAATAATGCGCTTCTTCCGATACCATAATCGCTAACCGATTGGTTGAACCCTGTTCCCAGACGTCGGTTGGCGCACAAACGGCGCGGGCCGTGAGCAGGGCCGTCAGGTTGGCAAGCGTCCCGCCAGACGTAAGTAAACCACCCGCATCTGGACCCAACTGCATCTTTTCGGCCAGCCACTGCGTCACGATCCGTTCGAGCGAATTGGCCGTCATGCCCATCTCGTAAACGGCCTGTCCCTGATTCAACAGACCTGTCAGCAAGCCGGTTAGAGCCGCCAGCGGCAACGGTGGCGCTACCTGATGACCCATAAACTGCGGGTGGTGCAAATGGATAGACCGCTTCACGATCTCCGAAAACAAGGGCAACGGGTCGGGGTTAACGGGTTTAGCAAAATCAGTCTGCCAGTACGTCAATTGCTCGTCTGGCTCAACGTAATTCAAAACAGGATCTTTACCCTGCTGAGACTGGGCAAGGTGATCGGCGAGCAGATCCACTAAAGCATGGCCCTGTTGGCGAAACGCATCGGGCGAATAAGCGGCAGAAAGATTATCATTCATAATAAGATGGAAATGATACACCGGGATAAATCGGCAGCGTCCGTCTGTCCGGTGCAATCCAGAATTCAGACAAAGCAACAAGTTAACGAGCATACATGGAAATGCTTATTTTTAATGAACGCATACCGGGAGCACGTCAATAAGTAGCGTCAACTTAGGCCTTTTCTGTTTTTTAACCGAATCGGTTTAATTTTATCGCACAAATGCAGCATCGTCTTCCTCCCGATCATTATATTAACGGCATTCTGTCTGGCGACCGGCTGGTGCTGAGCCGGTCCATTACACTGGTCGAAAGCCTTCGTGCCGACGATCAGGCGCTTGCGCAAGAGGTGCTGAACGGGGTGTTACCCAACAGCGGCAACTCAGTGCGGATAGGCATTACGGGCGTGCCGGGTGTGGGAAAAAGTACGTTTATTGAAGCATTCGGTACGCAGTTGACGACCCTCGGCCATCGGCTGGCAGTGCTCACCGTTGACCCCACCAGCCAGCGTTCGGGCGGGAGTTTATTAGGCGATAAAACCCGCATGGAAACCCTGTCCATGAATCCCAATGCGTATATTCGACCTTCACCGGCGGGTGATTCGCTGGGGGGCGTAGCGCACCGGACCCGCGAAACGATGCTCCTTTGCGAAGCCGCCGGATTCGATATTCTACTGGTCGAAACGGTTGGCGTGGGCCAGTCCGAAACAGTTGTGCATGGCATGGTCGATTTCTTTCTGCTGCTGATGCTCGCCGGTGCGGGCGACGAATTACAGGGCATGAAGCGGGGGATCATGGAACTGGCCGACGCGCTCTGCATCACCAAAGCCGATGGTGACAACAAAACTCCCGCCAGCCGCGCCCGTATCGAATACCAGAACGCCCTACATCTTTTTCCACCCACCGGCACCGGCTGGTTTCCGCCCGTGCTGACCTGCTCGGCTGTAACCTACGAGGGCGTGGCCAATGTATGGCAAACGATTCAGGATTATCAACAACTCACGATTCAAAATGGGTACCGCACGCAACGTCGTCAGGAACAGCAGCTTACGTGGTTCCGTGCGTTGGTGCGGCAGCGACTCGAAGGTCGCTTTTACGACCAACCGGGTATGCGCAGTCGGTTGGCGGCCCTCGAAGAACAGGTCCGGTCGGGAACGCTGCTTCCCGCTCCGGCAGTAGAAACATTACTTAAACAAACGGTTAACGAGCATTAGAGCACAGCCGTTTTTCGCTTTAATCGCTATGTACAGATTATTCATTCTTTTAAGTTTTGCCTTTGGCATTCAACAAGTTTATGGTCAACGAGATACAACCATTATCATTGCCTCGTCGGAAGGATTACAGTTTGACCGAAAGCGACTTGTTATCAAGCCCAATACCCGTCTGAAAATCGTTTTTGAGAATAAGGACGACATGGCCCACAACCTGGTGGTGACGCGACCTAATTCCCGGCTTCGGGTCGTTGAATTCGCGCTGGCTCTCGGCGCGAAAGGCCCTGAACAGAATCATGTACCCAAACTGGACGACGTACTGGCCCACACGATAAGCGTGGAACCGGGCAACACCGACTCATTGGTTGTTAAACTGGCCGAGGGGGCGTATCCGTTTGTCTGTACATATCCCGGTCATGGCTCCATCATGTATGGCATTATTTACGCTATCAACGAGCCAAAACGACTGCCCACCCCCGAGCAGGACCTGAACATCCCAAATCCGAACCGCGTTGCCGAAGCGGGTCATCAGCACAATCAACCAACGGCGTCGGGCCATGCCTACGCGCTGAGCCTTCCGGCTGTTTACCGGACGTTCATGCCCGATTGCGGCCCGGCGGCTATTGCGGTTGGCTTGCCCGGCCCCGAGGGCGGACAGTCTTACGTATTCGATGCGGGACAGTGCCGACTTCGCTATGCCTGGTCGGGTGGATTTGTGGATAATACGGAGCAGTGGGATGGAAAAGGGCAACGATTCACGAAAGTTGTCGGCGAGATTTACTTTCGGGATACCGGCAATTTTCCCTGGAAAATCAACAACGTAACGGCACAACCCATGTTCAAAGGCTACCGGTTAGTGAATCGGTATCCCGAATTTCAGTACGTTATGAATGGGGTTGATATCCGGGAACTTATCAAAACACCACCGGTCGGGCGTGGTCTCGTGCGGACATTTACGATTAGTCCAACGAAACAGACTATTTCGTTTATCACAACAGATCAACCCGGTATCCGACTAAAATCGTCAGTCGGTCGAATTCAAAACGGAGTTCTGAAACTGCCCGCCGGAACCCGTCAGTTCACATTAACAATGTTGGCGGAATAATTTAATCATCATTCCCACACCGCGATAAATCACGGTGCAAGTGATTTGCACCGTAACGGAGGACTTACATCGGACGGACGCTGCCGATTTATTCCGGTCTTATAACAAAACATACGTATGCTCGCTACCTTTCTCCTTTCCTCCCTCCTGCTTTCCTCCTCTTTTCCATCCGATACGATTACGGATTATTACGAGGTCGAAACCATTCCAACGCCACCCGGATTGGTGGCTGAAACGGGTGGGCTGTCGTTCCTGCCCGATGGGCGGATGGCGGCTTGTTTTCATCGGGGCGAGGTGATGCTGTACAATCCAAAAACCAAAACCTGGAAACTTTTTGCCGAAGGATTACACGATCCATTGGGCGTAGTAGCCATCAGCAACCGCGAATTGCTGGTTATTCAGCGGCCCGAATTAACGCGCCTGACCGATACCAATGGCGACGGGGTAGCCGATCAGTATGAGACGGTCACGGACCAGTTTGGCATGTCGGGGAATTACCATGAGTTCGCGTTTGGCCCCGTTCGGGATGCGAAGGGAAACCTGTATATCAGCCTGAATACGGCATCCAACGGCGCGGGTATCCGCGATGAAGTGCGGGGACCGTATGACGCGCTCGGTCGGCAGGGACGCATGTACGCCTGTGTGCCCTACCGGGGTTGGGTAATGCAGATTACGCCCGACGGCAAGGTAAAACCTTACGCCAGCGGTTTTCGGTCGCCCAACGGTATAGGGTTCGATGCACAGGGGCGATTGTTTGTTACCGATAATCAGGGCGACTGGCTCGGTACCAGCAAGTTATACCATGTTGAAGAAGGAAAATTTTACGGGCATCCGGCCAGTTTGGTCTGGCGACCGGGCTTTCCGGATATTGATCCGTTAACGCTATCCGTGCAGGCGCTCGACAGTATGCGAACGGTGGAAAGTATTGCTTTTCCGCACGAGGTCATGGCGCATTCGCCAACGCAGCTTGTTTTCGATAATACGGGTGGCAAGTTTGGACCCTTTGCCGGTCAGCTATTCGTGGGCGATATGGATTTTGCCCATTTACTACGTATCCTGCCCGATGAAGTCGATGGGCAGATTCAGGGTGCATGTATACCGTTTTTTAGCAAAGCCGGTTCAAATGGGGTGGCCATGCGGATTGGCAACAACCGGCTGGCTTTCGCTCCCGACGGCAGTTTGTACTTAGGTCAGGCCGATCATGGCTGGTTGGGGGCGCGGGGTATCCAGCGAATTCGCTACAAATCAGGGCTTCCGCTCGATATTGTGGCGATGAAATTAACGCCTGCGGGTTTCGATCTTACGTTTACGCAACCTATCGATGAAGCTGCCGCCCAAAATTTGGGTACGTATAAATTCCGGAGTTATTATTACGAATACCACAAAGCGTACGGCTCTCCGCAGATGGATGTCCAATCAATACCGGTGTCGGCGGTTCAGCTTTCTGCCGACCGCAAAACGGTGTCGCTCACGCTGGCTGAATTAAAAGCAGGACGTATTTATGAGTTAAAACTGGGCAACATCCAGGCCGGTAACGGGCAGAAAAAACTAATGAACCGACTTGTCTGCTACACACTGAACCGGTTAAAGAAATAGTCAGGGCTGGTTAAGAATAGTCAGGCTGTTCCTTGACTATTCTTAACCAGCCCTGACTATTTTCTGACCCTATGTTTATGAATTTCCCAGTGTCCGATCCGGCTCGCTGGTGCTGGTATTCCAGCCAGCGTTATCCACTTTAGTGGCATCATCCGCATCGGCAGGCAGGGGCGCCTGTCCCCACGATGCCCGTTTCGATTCCTCGATGTTGGCCTCGCTAATGTCATTACCATCCGCTTCTGCAACTGTCGCTTCAGCCTGTGTTACGTCGCCCGGTACGTCGGTATCATTACTATCGGCAACGCGTGATGGTAGTTCGTTATCCAGATTCTTATCATTCAACTGCGCCAATGCGGGCGGAATGCCCATCGTATTATGCATAGCCTGAGCCGCATGGGACTCGGTGCTTTCTTTTCGGGAATTGCTGCTTACGCTCATAACATTGAGAATTTAAGGGGTTGAGAATCCAAGAAATTAGTAAGTAGGCTTGTTGGTCAGATCAGTTCCGGTTTCGGCAACTTCTTCTTCGCGCTCTTTCTGTTCATTTGCCTGTTCGTCCGAAGGCTGGTCACCATCCTGCTTTTTAGCCGCTTCCTGCGCTTTTGGTACGGGCATTTTCTCCGCCGAATAATCGTCGGGGCCGCTGGTTGTCACATCGACCGTTGCCGTATTGGTTGTCTTGGCACCGGCAACGGCAGAGTCGGCTCCCTCCGGAGTTACTTCCATGGTACTGTTATCCATATCGCCCATTCGCAGTACACCATTTTTACTGTCCATGTCAGTACTGCCCATACCGCGATTATTACGTCCATCCTGCCCGCCCCGCACCTGTTGGCTGTCGAGACCATTGGCCGAATTTTCCTGCTCGTACTGATTTTTATTGTCGGCCATTCCCCGATCTACATCGGCATCGTCCGATCCGAACGGGCCTTCGGTACGGCCGGTTATCTGAGCATCATCGTGTTCTACCTCCTGTTCATCATTCATAGCATTGAGTCGGCTAATTTGATAGAATAACTTCGTTTCAGGCAAAAAGGTTATGATCGTTTTGTTACCATGATTACCCTTCTTCAGGTCAACTTTAGCCTACTGTTGCCTGACATCAATAGCATACCGGAAAATCAATATAGCTACCGTATAATATACATTAATTGTTTTCAATAGACTTATACGCTGATTAACGCCTATCTTCCTGCCATAATTTAGCTATTCACACAGTTAAGGATATTAGTAATCTGATTAGTAAATCGCACTACTCTTTTAGCAGAGAGAAGAAGTCATATAAGTCTCTTTAAGACAAAAATTTTAATAGTTGGATAAAGCGTAATGCAGAAAGCGGACCGATGCTATCGGTCCGCTTTTTTTATGAATCAGTCAACTTCACAATACAGTCTGCCAACATTTCATAAAAAGGGGGACACCGTTTCGATATCCCCCTTTTTATTAATTTTCATTAGCAACTGAACTACTACGTACCTATTACTTATCCCACCACACGCGGGTGTACTGATCGTCTTTACCCTGACTGGCCGTTACAGCCGCGTAATTGGTAGCGTTTAACGTTGTTTCCGTTGTTGGGTAAGCTAACCGACGGGGAATGCCTGTACCACCATTAAGAGTAGATGCAGCAGGCGTTAGAACTGGATAACCTGTACGGCGCCACTCATTCCAGGATTCGGTGCCCTGGAAAAACAGGGCGATCCAACGCTGGGTGCCAATACGCTCGATGGCGTTGGCATCCGTAAACGCTACGTCCGGCTGAGCAATGTAAGCCGTATAAGCGGCCTCCGTATACCCCGTACCTAACCATTGCTGCATGGATGCTTTAATGGCCGACTCGTACAGTGCTTTGGCATTGCCCGTTGTCCAGCCGAGTTTAGCGGCTTCGGCCTGCGCAAGCAATACCTGTGCATAGGTCACAATGTTTACCGGGGCGGTTTGTCCGCTAATTGTCGAAGCGGCTAATGAGTAGTCCGTTGCCTTACCCGGTGCCGGGAATACAGCGTAGGGCGCACCCACATACTCACCTTTCTGATTTTTAGCCGCATAAGCCGGTAGACGTGGATCATTTACTTTTTTGAGGTAATCCACGAATGTATTACTCAGCGCAAAATCGTCGCGGTTCGACCGGACGTAGTTGGTGTAAAGCGGGTTTTCGTTGTTAGCGTCTGCCAGAAATTTGTATTGAACGTTATCTGCGTTAGAGGCCAGCACACCATCGGTCAGGGCTAAGTTAAACTCCGTTTTGCCTTTGGCAGGATCAACTTTCGACAACCGCAGGGCGGCAATGAGACGAAGCGAAGCGGCAAACTTTTTCCAGCGGGCTTCATTACTGCCCAAAAGAATATCCCCCGAAACAGCTTTACCGCCATCAAACTGGGCAGCCGCTTCTTTCCACTCTTTGAACAGGTCATTATAAATAGCCTGTTGCTTATCAAAAGCGGGCGAGAAATTCTCTGCTGCTTTCAACGCTTGAGAGTACGGCACATCACCCCAACGGTCGGTAATAAACTGAAAGACATACGCTTTCAGAATCCGGGCAATGGCAATTTGGTTCGCATTGGAGCCGTAGCCAGCCGCCAGTCCGCGTGTCGCTTCATTGGTGTTCTGGTCAATTACCTGCTGTAGGTTCACCAATGGGCCGGAATACAATCCATTGTAACTGAAGTTAATAGTCTTGTAGCGCGAGTCCTCAATGTACGTAACATCCGAAAACTGCTGTACATACAGTGCCGGAGTTATGTTAAATGAACCAGGCCCAACCTGGGCATTTATGGTGCCCACCGAACGTGCCGCTCCTGTGAGCAAACTGGCCGTGTTCGGAAATAAGGCACTGTTCGGGTTTACGTTTATATCCCCGAAGTCGTTGCAAGCCACCGTAGCCATCAACAAACCGCCAAATAATAAATAATTATGTTTTTTCATCAGTTTCAAAAGTCGTTTGTGAGTCTGGTTTATAGGAGACAATTTCTTCTTTATTGAAAACGTATTTTCGGAAGAAATTGTCTCCTATCCCTATCAATTTAGAAGCCTAAGCGAACGTTAACGCCAAAAGAACGGACCGGCGGTAACTGACCACCTTCATACCACAACGTTTCAGATTCGGAGATGTCGATGCCACCACCAATGGCACTGTAGATCAACAGCGGATTCCGGGCGATAAACGAAACATTCACTGACTTTGCCCACTTGCCCAGCATCTGCTTTGGCAGGTTATAGCCAAAGGCAACTTCGCGCAGTTTGATGTACGTTTTGTCGAAGATCCACCGCTCGTTCAGGGCAAATAACCAGTTCTCATACAGGTTCTGTGCATCAACGCGCGTTGTATTTGGTTGACCATTTTCCGTTACACCATCAAGCAAGACGCCACCACCCGTAGCCGGATCGTCGCGCACTGGCTTACCCAACTCGTTCATACCAGCCGTTTCGGCACCCAAACCAGAGTAAGCGTTGAACATTTTGGTAGTCGAGAAGAACTTACCGCCAACCACAAAATCAGTATTCACGCGAAGCGATACGTTCTTATACGTGAATGTATTCAACCAGCCACCTTTGAATTTAGGCAGTACCGAGCCTAACTCTACGTTGTCCTGTTTGATATAGAGACCGGCGTTTGCACCGCTGCTATACACCATATTACGGCCATTAGCATCTTTTTGAATACCCTGTCCTACCAGCGTACCCCAAGGACGCGGTGTGCCATCCGTACCCGTGCGGGCATTGAGTGTCAGCGTGCGCCACTGCGGACCGTCGATCTGGTAGTTGGTCAGGCCAGAAGCCAGTTCAACAACCTGCGACTGGTTGCGGTCGGCGTTGATATCGAACTCCCAGTTGAAACCTGATGCCGAGCGGATCGGATTGGCGTAAATGTGCAGTTCAAGACCACTTGTGCGAATTAGACCGGCGTTGACAACCGCGTTTGTATAACCGCTGGTGGCGGCAACGGGCAGTGGGATGATCTGGTTTTTGTTGTCATTTTGGTAAGCCGTGAACTCCACTCCAATGCGGTTGTTCAGGAATTTCAGGTCAATACCCCCTTCATAGGACGACGATAAACCCGGCTTCAGGTCTGCGTTAGGCAACTGACCCGGCAGGAATGCGGTTGAACTGTTACCGTATGGCTGACCGGCCGTAAAGGCCAGAGCCGTTTGGTAAGGGCCAACATCGGTACCTACCTGAGCATAACCCGCCCGGATTTTAGCATACGACAAAATCTGGCTCTTTGGCAGTAGTTCCGTTAGAATAACCCCCGCCGATAACGAAGGATAGAAATAGGAATTATTTGCCTGTGGCAGCGTTGACGACCAGTCGTTACGTACCGAAGCCTCCACGAACACGAAGTCACGGAACCCTAAACTTACGTTTCCGAATACGCTGTTCACCCGGCGCTCAAATAGGTAATTGTTTGCCAGCGGACGGTTGATGGAAGCTGCGATATTATAGAAACCCGGTGCCGACAAACCACCTATAGTTGCCTGAAATAAAGCATCTGTGCGGTTGTAGCGAACGTTACCACCACCGTTAGCCACAATCGACAGGTCTTTGAAGTTCTGATTGTAATTTACCAGCACTTCGTAGTTGTTTTCGCGGCTGTTTGAGTTAAGGGTAGAGAAACCGCCCAAACCACCTTCGTTCAGTGTGCCAATAGCTACCCGACCCTGCTGGTAATAAGCATTCTGATCACGGCGCACCGTAGCCGACGCTTTCAGCGCAGGTGTGAACTGATACGTCAGGCCGATGTCGCCAAATAACCTGTCGCTCCGGTTCGTATTTGTATTTTCGTAAGCCTGTGTGAACGGGCTATCCCAATATTTAGGTGACGGATCGGTTGGGCCGCCAATATTCCAGCTACGGAACGTTCCGTCCGAATTCCTGTAGTCCCGCAGATCATCAATACTCAACTGACGCTGGAACCACTGGTTGAACATACCAACCGTTTGGTTGTACCCGTTCAGCGTACTGTTGCCAATAGAGAACGGGCTGTTTTGGGGCGTTGTTCCACCCGACGAACCGTAGCGGTCGGCAGGTTGGTTTTTTGTGTTCGTCGCCGTGTAATTAATGTTCAGATTGGCCGTCAGGTTCTTGGAGAACGTAATGGCGTTCTTGGCACTCACATAATCGCGGGTTTGCGACGAATTTGGAACAATCCCGTTATTGATGATGTGTGTGTAGGAAATCCGGCTTTGAAAATTCTCCGTTCCCCGCGAAAACGCAATGTTCGTATTGTGACTGATTGGCTTCTCGAAGAAGTCACGTACGTTGCTTGGCTGCGGAGAATAAGGTGTTTGGACGCCAAACTGCGGACCTTGCTGCCACGAGAACGCCGACCGGTGCGGTTGACCGTCTAAACGGGGACCCCAACTTTCGTCGGCTGCATAATCCAGAATCCGCTGTCCATTGAATGCCGACCATGAAGCCGGGTGAAGAGCCGGATCGAACTGAAACGTTTCGAAAGTCTGCGAGTAGCCCCCACCGTATTCGTCCTGGTACTTCGGCAGCAGGGCTACCTGATCGAGGGTTGTGCTGTGGTTGATATCTAACCGTGTTTCGCCCGCTTTGGCCCGCTTCGTGGTAACAACGATAACGCCAGCCGATGCCCGGTTGCCATATAGGGCCGTGGCCGACGGTCCCTTCAGAACGGTTAGGGTTTCAACATCGTCCATGTTTACCTGGCTGATGTCCGTTGGTGTGCCATCCACTACGTAGAGCGGATCACCGCCCGTCAGGGAGTTAATGCCCCGAATACGGATGTTGGGGTTACCAAATTTGGCTCCCGACTGACCCAGTATCTGCACACCGGCCACTTTACCGGCCAGTGCGTTACCTACGTTCTGATCGCGGGCGAAGTTGAGCTTGTCGGCTTTAACTTCCTGAACGGCGTAGTTCAGGGCCTTTTTGTCGCGCGAGATGCCGAGTGCCGTTACGACGACTTCCTGCAACTGCGAGGCATCGGCGGCTAAGCTCAGGTCGATAACCGACTGATTACCAATGGAAACCTCCTGGCGAACAAAACCAATAAAGGAATAGATTAACGTTTTGGCATCGCCGGGCAGATTCAAACTGTAGTTGCCGTTGCCGTCTGTTGTTGTACCACGAGTGGTACCTTTTACCGAGATGTTGACGCCCGGTAATGGAGAGCTGTCTTCTGATGAAGTGACCTTCCCTGTAATGACCCGTTCCTGAGCCAGCAAGGGAATAGCGAATAAACACAGTAAAAACTGTGTCAGTAAAAATTTACGCATAGCACATGTTTAAGTTAAGAAGTGGTAACTGAGTATTGAAACCGATCCAAATATATTAAAATTATCTTAACATCAGAAGACATCCATTTTACAACACGATTGGCAATTTGTTGGTACTACTTATCATTTAAGAAGAATATTCTATATCAGTAAATAATAAAGGAAGATTTCAATAGATTATCTATTAAATAGTCATAAAGCCTCTTATAAATTTTATTAATCGCTGATTAATAGTGAATTAGAAATTTCCTTTGTCAGAGACATATCTCTTCATTGATAATCAATATTTTTCACCAAACTAACTACCTGTATTACAGTTATTTATATCAAATTTGATTTATTTGGATTTATATAGTTGCGCTACACTACAGTTGCATAGTACGTATAGTCAATTGCTATAGTAATTGTGAAATAACAGTTTATTACTATCAATTGAGTAAAACTACTCATAAAGTATATGAAAGACGGAAGTAAAATAAGAACATAAAATTCTCGACACCAGGCATCTTTTCGGTACTATATATTGCCATAAGTAACTGACAGCAAACTAATTATGGAAACAGATAAATTTACCAAATAAAACATATTATTACGCCTGACCATATTTGCTCGTTAATACACCTGATCTATTTAGAATTTTAATTCAGTAAATGCTTAAGTAGTAAACAGTACAACGCTACGCATTTTAGTTGTCACATCATTATCGATAGCAGTTTGTATTTCTAAAAAATGTATTAATTTTACTTTATCTTAACTTATTTACGACTAAGTCTCCCTTTTTTCTTTCACAAGAAACATACCATTGGGAGAGTGGGTCCTGCCAACAATTGTGTCGCAGGACACCAACACATATTTATATAGTATCCATTTTTCAGCTTGCAGCAGCGTTGCCAGTGAATAGTCGTTAAGTACCCCTTACTTCTTAGCCTAA
>JANPJE010000151.1:0-8506 GCA_031425355.1 Spirosoma sp.
GGATAGCACTGCGCGTAATTTCGGACGAAAAAGCGTCCCCTTTGCGATTTCTACCGGGAAATCAGGCTTGTGGAATAGCCTGAGCGTACTGTCCGATTCGACGATTATAGCCCTGACCAGTACAAACGCTTATTCGACCAACGGAGCAGTAGAAGTCTGGCTGATAAAAGGGCGGTTAATACCCTGACCATTCTTGACAATACCTGGCTATCTCCTGTCAGGCAAGGCTTTTCTGGCTTTCGGGCGTCACCTCCGCCCGGAATCGCTTTCTAAAGTAAACAAACGAAGCAATCACCAGCACGCCATACGTAATGGACATGATGTAGGCTCCGTACATAAAAAAATCGCGGTAGCTGATACTCGCTTGTCCGAAATTCTTGTACAACAACACACCCACACTGCCCAGATAGCCGTACCAGTCGGCCAGAGTTACGATGAACCCGACCGTGCTGACATAACGGAATGCGGCAATGAATCGCTCGAAGTACAGTCCGTTGCAGGGTACATACGCCATGTACAAGCCCAGGCCCGTCAGCAAAAACCAGTTGCCCGGCGACAACATCCCTGCCGAATACGCATACGTACTGAGTCCCACCAACGCTCCACCTGCCAGCATCAGCCCATTGAGTAATGCGAACGCCCGGAAATTGTCCGTAACTCGCTGTAACAGAGCCATTACGATCAGAATACCAACAGCGACCAGCGTTTCGGTTTTGGCGAAAATGCCGGGATTCTCAACGCCTGCATCCTTCAGTATTTCGGGGCCGAAATTGTCGCGGAAGTCGCGGAAGGCCGATAGCAGTACGTAGGATGCAATGAGAAGAACCAGCCCCGGCCCGAAGTTTCGGACGAAGGCGCGACGTTCGGCACCGTCCATCGGTTTGCGTTCGGTACGCAGAGCGCGGTCTTCATCGGTGGGCGGTGGCAATAATGTCAGCGCGTAAACGGACACCAGCATCGGCAGCACGAACAAACTACCTGTTACGAATGGCAACCAGAACTCCGAAACGCCCCAATCGGCGCGGATGGTGAGGGCAATAGTTTTAACAAAACCGGATGCAAAAATAAAGGAAGCTGTCAATCCGGCAACCAGTCCATCGGTTTGCCGTCGTCCCTCCAGAAAGCCGAGCATCGTGCCATAAACCATGCCGAGGGGCAATCCATTCAGGAACAGAAATACGATATTCCAGGGGGCTGGTACGAGGGCGAAACCCAATAAAGCCAGCAGTGCGACGCCCACAAACAACAGCAGATTGATGGCCCGACGCCCCGGCGACATCTCCGAAACAACCTTTACGCCAATGCCTTTCGATACAGCGTAGCCTAACACCTGAGCCGTAACGAGCCAGATTTTGTAGCTGATTCCGGCGAAAGCCATGCCCTCGAACGTAACGGCCGTGATGCCTTTACGGAAGGCATACATGCAGGCATAGGTGCAAAAGGCGGCTGTTGCCCCGAAGAGCATAAACGCCGTTGGATTTCGGAGAAAAGCGGGTGATTTCACAAATACCTTAGGTGTAATTCGCGGACATTAGCCTCGAAAAAAGCAATGTCGCGTAGCGACCAAATGTTTATAGAACGCTAGCATGAAGAGATGGCCCGTATGCCGTAGGTACACGTTTAATAGTGACTCAAGTTGTGTACCTACGGCACATAAGAAAATCTATCATCTATTTCTGCTACAAACATTTCGTCGCTATGCGACTGGTTACAATGTCTCTAAGTACAATTCAACAGCTTCCTGAATGTTTGTTCGCGCTTCTTCAAACGTATCACCCTGCGACCGTAACGACGGACCGCTGACAACCTTCTAACTGCGGACAAAAAACTTAATAGCCGTGTTCGTCTTTTTCATAAATCACGTTGACGTTGTAAGTCATGATTTCTTTTTTTACGCAAGATAAAACAAAATCGGGTTACCGCTTCGGCTTTGTTTTGCGGGGTGCGAGAGGCTTTTTACGCCGTTCGCTGTCTTCTTCCGCCCGGCGTTTCTGCATCGTCTCGGTGCGGTCCAATTCCTCAGATTCTGAAAATGCTTTCCAGTCGAACTTCTCATCGAACGGGTCTAATGCTTTCTGTGGATCGAACAGGCGTACGTCGGCGGGGAGGGCGCGGAATGGCGTAAAATCGGGCTGGTCGGTGAACAAATCGGCCATGTCGGTAGCCCCGGCGTCATACTGATTCAGGCACGGAATGCCCAGAATATTCCAGAACGTTTTGAATACACTGCCGAAACTGTAATGTACATGGCCCACGTAATTTCGTTTCACATAAGGCGAAATCGCCAGCATCAGACTCCGGTGCGCGTCAACGTGGTCAACGCCCCCCTGCGGATCATCTTCCACCACAAAAATGGCCATATTCTTCCAGTAAGGCGTTTTCGACAGAAACTCAATTGTACGTCCCAATGCCAGATCATTATCAGCCATGTAACTTTCCGTGAACGGGAAACCGGCTTTCGGGCGGGGATTTGTCCCGTGATCGTTGGGGAGCATGAGCGTGATGACAGAAGGCAATGTCGTTCCATTTCCCGACCCGTCGGACCGCCACTTTTCATTAAATTCTTTCATGAACACATCGGCCCGAAACTGGTCGGGAATGGCCATATTGTAGGTTGGAAACGTGCGCGATGAGCGGTCGAACAACGGCGCGGGGAGCGGGTAATTAATGGTATATTTTTCGCCGATGTACTTCATCGTGCTGTCGCTGTAGGCACCAGCCATTTCGACACCAAAACCGAAGTTGAAAAAGTCTTTTTTCCAGCGTTCGAGGTGTTCCCACATAGAGCCGCCTTCGTTATAGTCTTCGGGATAAATAGAGCCTGCCGAGCCGTAAAAGCTCAGATTTCCAGGCGCATTGGACGAGTCGCGCAGGGAGCGTTTGCCGCCATACGCTGCCGCCGTTCCCGTTTCGACCCACTCGTTTGGGTAGGTATTCACGAGCCAGCGATGCCCATCTGCCGATACGTCAGAATCACAGTAAAAATTGTCGGACATGGCAAAACGCCGGGCCAGCGCGAGGTGATTGGGCATGACACTGGCTTTCTCGACAACCTGATTACCGCGTTTGCTTTTCACCGTCACACCCACGCCGTAGCGGGCCAGTGTCGAGTCGTTTTCGCCGTTGGGCATCTGCCCAAACACCTCGTCGTACGTCCGATTTTCTTTGGCAATGAACACAATATGCTTGATAGGCGAACCTCCGTTCCGGGAATCTTTCTGGCCCGCAAATGCCGGAATGGGGTTGGTCGTTTTTGGCAGATCGGCAACCGGGCGAAACGTGAAATTATTCCGGATAACTTGCTCGGTTTCGGCTTTCAAATCAGCATCCGATGGCATGTCGATAACCGATACCGTACCGTTCATCAAACTGCCAATGTAGCTGCCCTGCGCACCGAGTTTAAACGTTCGACCCCCGTTCGGACCGCTGCCGTACCCTTTTGCGTTGGCAACGATAAGCTTTTTACCATCCTGGCTCACCTTCAGTTTCGATGGGAACCAGCCCGTTGGAATATGACCGATAACGGCCAGTGTTGGTACATCGACAACGGCAACAGCATTGATACCCGCTTCGGCCACGTACAACCGTTTCGCGTCGGGCGAGAGCGCCAGCCCGAACGGGATTACTCCGCGCAGTTTACCCAATCGACTATCGGGAGAAAGCATGATATTTTTGACGACCGCATTGGTTTTCACGTCGATCACCGACACGCAATCGTTGTTGCCGTTACTGACAAAAACGTACTGATCGGTAGCGACAACCGAGTTTGGACTTGAGCCACCCACTGCCGGAAAATCCTCGACCATCTGCCCCACCATAAAACCGGTTTTGACTTTTGCCGTTACCGTTGGCGAACCAGATAATTTAAAACTCCAGACCGAAAAGGCTTCGGGTGCGTTCGGATCGCCGAGGGCCGGAATGCCTTTTTTATCGTCGCCTTCGCGCATTTCCTTCGATCCGTATTTCGAGGCCGGGTAATCGTGGGCGGTGCGTTTGAGGTCTTTACGGTCTAAATCGGTGAAGGGTTTGTACTCAAAAACGCCCACATTCGCTACGTAGGCTGTGTTTTCCGGTCCGCCGTCGCGGTCAGGCGATAGCGTAATACCAAATGGATAGCGGCCTGTGGGTACGTTGTACCGAATCGTTTTGGTCGCTACGTCGATCACGATCATTCGGAAACCAATCTGATCGAGGGCGTAAAGCGTTTTGCCGTCGCGTGTTAGGGCCATGTCGCCAATGTAGCCGTGCGAAAAGTCTGCCGTGGCATTTTTAACGGAGCAATTGATACTTCCGGCAGGCTTGCCCGTTGCCAGATCGAACGCGAAAATCTTATTCGTTTCGCCCCCGGCTACGTAGACCGTTTTGCTATCGGGTGAGATCGCCAGTCCCATGAAACACGCTTCCAGAATACCGTTTTCGGTTTTAACGCCTTCGGGAACCTGCTGGACGGTTGGATTGGCGCTCAGTACATCGCGCACAATTGAAATTGAAAACGGGTTGATGCCGGAGTTCGCTGTAACCACCATCTTTCCATCGGGACTGAGCACTAATCCATACGGGTGCGGGGCGGTTTGAATCTGGCGACCACGCGGGGTAATGAACCGACCATTCGGCAAAACCGTCCGGCCTGCTTTATTGATGTGTGTGTATTCGCTGCCCGCCGGAGCCGAGATAACGTAACGCGGGGCGGGCACCGGCTGAGCAAAGGCAGTCAGCGTCAGGAGCGAAAAAAGTAGGGTCAGGCGCATAGGGTTGTATTAGATTTTGTCAAGGATTGTCAGGTATGGTCAAGGGTTATCAGGTGTGGTCAGGTATGGTTAAATGGCTGACCGTCAATTCTTGACAATTCCTGACCACTCTTGACAACCGCCTGACCACCATTATCACCAGTTTACCAGCACCGACAGCCACGCGCTACGTCCGACGCCATCGACGCCGGAGCCGTGAGTGCGGTACGCTTTGTTGGTTAGATTTTGTAGTTCAGCACTGATTGTCAGTGATTTCCAGCGATAACCGCCGTTCACATTGATAATTTCCCAGGCTGGTGTGCCGCCTTTGGCGATGCGGTTGTCGTCTTTATCGCCCTGGGCCAGCCGGATTTGTGCGCCCGCGTAAAGCAGTTCGGCACGCACCCACCACCCGGTTGTTGACTGGTAAGTCAGGCCCGCACGACCATTGAGGGGCGGAATCCGGCGAAACGGTTCGTTGGCGGTTTTGTTCTGACCGTAGGTGTACGTTGCACCGGCATACGCCAGCAGATTATCGACGAGTTCGTATTCAGCTTCGGCCTCAAATCCGCGAACAACGGACTGAGCACTATTTTGCTTTAGATAAACCGGGTATCCCTGAATTGAATCATTACCCGCCCGAACCCGGCTGATGAAATTGCTCAACCGATTATCATACGCCAGCAACGTACCCGAGAAACGCTGCGTACGGATTTTCACACCTACCTCTTTATTAAATGAGCGCTCCGGCTGGAGATTACTGTTGGGCACTTCATACCGGAAATCGACGATACCAAGCGTACCGAGGTCATCGACGTTGGGCGCACGAAACGCTGACTGCACCGAAGCAAACACCCGGACCGCTGGTATGACCGCATACGAAGCCCCCAGATTGCCGACTAATGCCGATGGGCGAACCACGGCATTGCCAAGCGTCTGTTCGGGTATTTGAATTCGAAACGCATTGTACCGTCCCCCACCGGTCAGCGTCAGCCGGTCGAACGTAACGGTATGGAGCGAAAATACGGCTAAACTATTCATCGACGCCCGGTCGGGATACAAACCCCGTTTCGGCGTTACGACGCGGGTGCTGGTATTGACATCATCGCGAGTGCTGCTAACCTGATCGGAATACCATTCGATACCGTTCTGCATCTGCCAAAAACGAGTCGGGTTAGCCCTGGCGAGCAGCGTAAGGCCGGTCGATGTGGTTTGGTCGCGCTCGTAAACTGCCGTCGGATTGCTGTTCCGTTGACTCTGACGGCCTTCGGTCTGGCGTTGCCACGAAGCCGTTAGCTGAACCGACTCCAGAAACGGGCGGTTATAAAATCCTTCGAGCCGGGCATAGGTCAACTGCCGCCGTTGCGGATTGAACTGATAGTAGGCATAATTCTCTAACCGAACCCGGTGATAAACAGGCACGCTGTCCTGCTTAAGATTCTGATAAGCCACGGTGGCGACCAGCCGGTTCGAGAGTCGAAATCTCGCTTTCACATCGCCCGATAGCTGATTATAGCCGGTTGGCGTTTGGCGGCCCAGCCCTTCGCCCGCTACCAGATCGCCGAATTTTCGATACGCCAGTCCGCCCAGCACCGCAACCGACGATGACGAAAACCCGAGTTCAGCCCGGCCGCTGTATTCCATGCCCTGCGACACGGCTTTTCCAAAAAAGCTGCCATTAACACCCGGCTGATCTGAAAACTGCGGGGTTTTGGTCAGTACGTTCACAACACCCCCGATGGCATCGGACCCGTAGGCTACCGAACCTGTACTACGGACTACTTCGATCTGCCCAACGCTCTGAGGATCAATGGTATTCAGGTACTGATTTGGGCCGGAGCGAAACGTAGCGTTATTAAGCCGGATACCATCGACCAGCAGCAACGTTTGCTGACCCGTCAGGCCGCGCACAAACGGCGAACCACCACCGTGATTTGTCTTTTGCAGAAAAACACCGGTTGCGCCGAACAAGGCTTCGGGAACGGTGCGGGGCGCACGCTGGCGCAGGTCACGGGCCGACAGGACAGTGGTCACTTCGGGACGCGTAAACTCCTCGACCTCAACCCGTTGAGCCGTCGTGACGGTCCGCTGGTTGAGTTGAATTGCTACCGGCTGCAACTGAATTAATTTGTTAAAATCGGTTTGGTTCGCCGGTATTACTTCGTCAACTGTTCGGTAGCCCACAGAGCTGACACGCAGGGTATAGCTTCCTATGGGCACATCAGGCAACGAAAATTGCCCCTGCTGATTCGTAATAGTGCCCTGACTTGTCGGCAATAAACGTACTGTAACCCCGGCAAGCGGCCGGTTGGTGCGGGCGTCGCGAATGGTTCCCGTCAGAGTTTGGGCGGTCGCATAAAAACTAACCAGCCAGCAGACGAGAAGTAGAGTCGTTCGAATCATATACAAAAGAAAGCGTTTTTCAGTACGTCGTTGACTGGTAAGCAAATCGTCAGAATCCACCGTTTTGCTGCCGATAATGGTCAGCGCGTTGGTCGGCGCGGTCATCCATCTCGGGACCCTTCTGGATTTTGCGCCAGTCGAATGTTTTGTTATACGGTTTCATGGCCGTTTGCGGATCAAATACGCGACCGTCGGGCAGTACCGCATCGTATGGCCGAAAGTCGGGTTTATCGGTGAAAAAATCCTGTAAAAGCGAGGCCGTCAGATCATACTGATTCACATACGGAACGCCCAGAATATTGTAAATCACCTTTACTATCGAACCGAAATTGGCGTGCGTGTGCGATACGTGGTTGCGCTTAACATACGGCCCGGCCAGCATCAGCAAAGAGCGGTGCGCGTCAATGTGGTCAACGCCCCCCTGCGGGTCATCTTCGGTAATGATAACAAGCATGTCTTTCCAGTAGGGCGTTCGCGACAGGAAGTGCAGCATCCGGCCAACGGCGAGGTCATTATCGGCCATGTACGAATGCAGGTACGGATAACCATCTTTCGGGCGGGGACCGGAGCCGTGGTCATTGGGCAGCATAACGGTCAGTAATTGGGGCAGCTTTTCTTTGGCGGGTTTCCCGTTTCTGGGCAGCCATTTGGCTGTAAATTCCCGCTCAAACTGGTCCATCCTGAACTGGTCGGGAATATTGGTATTGTAGCCCGCAAAATTCCGGGACGTGTGCCGAAACGCGGCTGCGGGCATCGGGAACGGTACGGGGTGCGCCGTTCCGAAGGTCGTGTCGAACTGCTCTTCAGAATTACCGGCAAATTCGTTGACCTGCCCGAAGTTATAAAACGGAATCTTTTTGCGCTCCAGAGCTTCCCACAATCCGCCGATTTCATTGTAGTCTTCCGGGTCGATGGCCCCCGATGCTTTTGGAAACCGCCGACCGGGGGCTTTGGAAAACGCATCGAACCGCCCCGCCGATGCTGCGTTGGCTTCGACCCATTCGTTCGGAATAGTGCCCATCATCCAGTGGTGACCGTGAATACTGGCGTCCGAATCGCAGTAGAAATTATCGGAAAACGCAAACTGCCGCGCCAGCCGGGCGTGGTTAGGCATAATGTCGGCGGCTGTGATACTGGCTGTATCTCCCGGCAAATCGGTAGTTCGTCCGCTGTTGCCGCGCGTGGTGGAGAGCCGTGTTTTTATCGTTACGTTCGTTCCGAACCGGGCCAGTGTCGAATCGCCTTTTCCCGTTTCGAGTTGCCCCAGAACTTCGTCGTAAGTTCGATTTTCTTTGGTGATATAAACGATGTGTTTGATGGGCGACCGACCGGTTGGCAACGCGGGAAGCGGGTTCTTACCATCGTCCGTAATGGTA
>JANPJE010000152.1:0-20799 GCA_031425355.1 Spirosoma sp.
CCGTTTTCTTCTATCCAGCCACTATGCCCTGTCAGAACGGGATTATAGCCATACGGAATTTCGTACTCATCGAACAAAAACTGATTCAGGTCGATGCCCTCAATATCTGCCTGAACACCCTCCCACGTTAACCAGCACCAGGCCGCATCTACCTCCCGGGTGGTTAGCGCACGCCATAAACTCGGCGACCCTACTTTATGGGCCACAAACTGCCCGCGTCCGTCGGCATTTTGAATCAGTTGCCGGATAATATCATCTTCATACCGGGCACCATACGAAGCATACACTTTACCATCCAGTTCCTTCGGGCTGTCGATGCCACTTTCTTTAAG
Organism: Spirosoma sp.; assembly: GCA_031425355.1. GTDB lineage: Bacteria > Bacteroidota > Bacteroidia > Cytophagales > Spirosomataceae > Spirosoma. Next base: position 333 of record JANPJE010000152.1, read on the forward strand.
CGTCACAATGGCACTGGTATCGCGGGCCAAAACGGTTGCTACGGCCAGCAACGGTGTTCCGTTTGTCTGATAACTTACTACGCTTTCGGAAGGCGTTATGGCCAGTTCGGCGCTCCCCTGCAACACATGCCGGGCAGGCGTTAGCTGGTAGTTATTGGTATCGGGAGATATAATTTCCACGTCGAGACCGACCTGCTCATACGCCCCTTTGGCGAGAGCAACATAGAAACCCGTGTGGTTGGTGTTTGGGGTCCGGTCGAGGGCTAAACGAATGCGCGTCTTCATACGGTGCGGCAATGTTACGGTTTGATTAACTACTCAGTCAGAGGAAAGTTTTTTGTATTCCGCTCGAATATGACTTAGGCGTGTTTCGACTCCATTGGCACCCGATGGAGTCGAAACACGCCTACGAATACGGCATCTCAATCAAAACTTTGTACCAGATTCCGGTGCAGGGTTTTAGCACTCCACTGACCACCCGCAATAATGCGCCGGACGGTGTAAAGCGGCATCTGCTCATCGCGTTTGTCGGCCAGCGTGAAAGCGGCAGCATACCCGCGTTTCTGAATTTCGGGCAGAGCTTCTTTGTTCCACAGCCCGAATGGATACGCAAAGTAATTGACAGGTTTGCCTGTGATGGCTTCCAGTTTGGTTTTTGGCTCCTCAATCTGAATTTTCCAGTCCTCGCCCTGGTATTTTTTCACGTTGTGGTGATCCCAGGTATGTGCCCCGATCGTGTGCCCTTTGTCTGACAGATCTTTTATCTGCGCTTTGTCCATATACGGTTGCTTTCCCCGCCGGCCAATGGCAACGGTCATAATGAAGAATGCCCCTTTGAATCCATGTTTTTCCAGAATTGGCAGAGCCGTTTCGTACTGATCGAGGTCGCCATCGTCGAAGGTGAGCATGATGGGTTTAGGGGGCAACGGCGCACCGGTCGTCATATACGCATAGAGTTGATCGGGCAGGACGGTATGGAAACCACTGTCGGCCAGCATCTGCATCTGCTCGTTGAACGCCCCCGTCGGGATGATGTAATCTTTGGCACTTTTGGAGTCTTTGGCCCGCCAGTCGCGAATCTGGTGATAGCACAGAATAGGCACCTGCGGCCGGGCCAGAATGGTAGCGGCATCGGCAATCTTTCCGGCGGGAATAGTGGTAGGATCAGGCGCTGACGTAGCAGTTTCAGCCACTTTTCCGGCTGACTTTTCAGCCGTGGCGACGTCTGTGGTGGTGCTGGATTTTTCCGTTTCGGTGGTGTCCGTGCCTTTCGACTGGCATCCGGTTAAACCATTGGTCAGTAGAACAGCCAGGCAGGTAGCGGCTGCAAGCGATGCGAATTGTCGAGTAAACATAGTCCGTTTTGTATGGCCCAAACATACGGAAAAAGTAATTGACCAACGGCAGAAATTTAGTGAGTGCTGCCCCGGTTGACCTGTACTTAAATTTCATACCTGCTTTTCTACCGACGCGGGCCTGCTTATCTTTACCCATATGATTTACCTCGACAACAACGCCACTACCCGGCTCGACCCACGCGTGCTGGATACGATGATGCCATTTTTGACGGATACGTATGCCAATGCCGCCAGTACGCACCCATTCGGCATATCGGCCCACGAAGCAGTGAAAAATGCCCGGCAGCAGGTGGCGGATTTGCTGGGTTGCGAACCGCACGAGTTAGTCTTCACATCGGGTGCAACCGAGGCTATCAATCTGGCAATCAAAGGGGTTGCGGAGCATTACGACAATACTAAACGCCATATCGTTACGGTGCAGACCGAACATAAAGCCGTATTAGACGTGTGCGGTTACTTGGAAACGCGCGGTTTCGACGTCACGTATTTACCTGTTCAGTCAGACGGCCTGTTAGCTATCGACGTAGTGAAAGCAGCTATTCGCCCCGACACGATGCTGGTATCGGTTATGCTGGTCAACAACGAAACGGGCGTCATTCAGCCGATTCGTGAAATTGCCCAATTAGCCCACGACGCCGGTGCGCTGTTCATGACCGATGCGACGCAGGCTGTGGGTAAATTGCCTGTCGATGTGGATGAAGACGAGATTGATTTGCTGGCTTTTTCGGCGCATAAGCTCTACGGCCCAAAAGGAGTTGGCGGCTTGTTTGTGCGACAACGCAGGCTCCGGTCTGGATTTCCCAATAAAGTGAAATTGGAAGCTCTGTTGCACGGGGGCGGTCATGAGCGCGGACTACGCAGCGGAACGCTCAACGTGCCGGGCATTGTGGGCATGGGCAAAGCCGCCGAACTGGCGCGGGTGGATATGAAGGGAGGGGCTGACGCATCTGAGACGCGAAGGGTCGCGTCTCTACGGGATCGGCTCGAAACCGCCCTGCTGACCATTCCCGGCACCCGCATCAACGCCCCCCGTGGAGACGGCGACCGGGAACACCGGCTTTACAACGTAACGAATATCTATTTCGAAAACTGCGACTCCGACGCGCTGATTATGGGTCTGGACGATATGGCCGTATCCAACGGGTCGGCCTGCACAGCCGCCAGTATTGACCCGTCGCACGTATTGCTGGCAATGGGCCTGACCGAAACCGAAGCCTTTTCGTGTCTGCGCTTCAGCTTAGGCCGCTTCACCACCAACGCCGATATTGACACTGCGATTGATCGGGTGAAAGGCGTTGTCGAGGAATTGCGGGCATTGGTGTAATTTAATCTGGTAATTTTACTTTTATACAAACGAGTAGACGATGATACTTTCTGATAAGGCAGTCGATTATTTAGAACAGCAGATTCCTGAATTGGCTTCCATTGCTACGCGGCAGGCCTATTGGCAAACGCTGGCTTCCGGCGATAGTGTACTGGTTGCCGAGAACGGGCAAATCGTAGAAGTAAAACCCGATGGTTCACGTACGTACGTGAAAACCGTTGACAAGCCCAAAGCCATTACCCAAAAGCATTTTCGCATACCGAAAGCATGATTAAACGAATGCGGATGTTTGCGGGGCCGAATGGTTCTGGAAAGAGTACGGTAAAGTCAGTAATTGAAGCCAATATGTTGGGGTACTACCTTAATCCCGACGACATTGAGAAGGCCGTTAAACAGGATAGCTATTTCGATGTGCGTGGTCTCAACTTACCAATGTCTGAGTCAGAAATTGTTGACTTTTTCGAACATCACCCGTTGCTCAGCCGCGCCGATGAGGCCGATTATGTGCAGGAAATCCGGTTTGTACAGAATGAGTTTATAGATTTCGCCAATGTTGGCTTTAGCTCATACCTGAGTGCTATCCTGACGGATTTCTTACGGCACAAGTTGATTGAAGCAGGGCGTTCGTTTACGTTCGAGACCGTAATGTCGTCGGCCGATAAGGTACAAACGCTGCAAAAATCCTATGATGCTGGTTTTCGTAATTACCTGTATTATGTAGCTACGGAAGACCCGCTCATTAACATTAGCCGAATTAAACACCGGGTTAGGATGGGTGGACATAACGTACCGGATCAAAAAGTGACTGAGCGCTACTACCGTTCATTGGATCTGCTACTTGATGCTGTGCGGCTCACTAACCGGGCGTATATATTTGATAACTCCGGCGAAACTAAGGTCTGGATTGCCGAAATTACTGATGGCATTGACATCGAACTCAAGACAGACTTAATTCCTCAATGGTTTACCCATGCTGTGCTTGATAAAATTTAGATGGCTTCATCGACCACTCCTGTTTCTACAAGACTTAACACAACACGTATCGTCGGTTGGCAAATGTCAAACGCTTCCGCATCGAGCGCAGCAATGTTGTTTGGGGTAAAGAATCGGATTTGATACTACATTGTGAATCAGGTACGCCTGCGCTACGCGCCGGCACAAGTATAGTTGGGCAACGTTAAACACTTAGTATATTGGGCTTTCATTCAACCCCGGCATCAAATCCGAACTGCTGTGAATTATCCGCCAAATGACACCCTTGTAGCTGCATTTAATGAAGAGAAAGATTTTCTGTACGCTCGCGATGAAGGTTGGTATCGCGTTCGCTTTAAATCCCCTGCAACCTCAATGATTGAAAGCGGCCGTGTGCGCTACATTTCCTTCTATTTCAAGAAGGTTTTCAAAGCCTGGAAATATTCCATTCGGCATGTAGCCCGAGTGGTAAGTATAACGAAGGTCAAAAGGCATATTATTTTCCCTGATGAACCCTTGAACTCCAAGTCATATAATCTTTACTACAAGATAAGTTTTGGTCCTTTACAAGACTTACCTCAGCCGATTCTAAGCAATCGCGGACGTAGAATACTTTTTATTTCCACTACACTTTACAAACTACAATACGCTTCCGAGATTAATGACATTTTTGCAGATAGCCCACTGGAAGATTTACTATGGGCTGAGTTGAAAAAGCAGAATCTTCCTGCTGAACGCCAGTTTTACCTGCAAACCAATACTGAAAACTGGATTTGTGATTTTGCCATCTTTTGCAAGATTGGTAATATCAATGTTGAGTGCGATGGCGACCAATATCACATGAAACCGGAGCAGGTTATGTACGATAAACACCGCAACAATCAGATTTCGGCGGTAGCTAACTGGTCTCCTTTGCGGTTTACAACGAAGCATCTGATAGACGAGATGCCCCAAACAATTCAGACCATAAAGCGCAATATTGACAAATTAGGCGGTATTCAGGTCGTGAACGAAGATGAGACCACGTACCGATATGTATCAAAGCAAGACGGGCAATTAGATTTATTTGAATAGATCAACCCTTGAACGTATTCTTACGATGCCAGTCGAACGCTTCTAAATCAGGCATAAATCGCTCATTTTTTGGCAGTTCAATGGGTTTTCCAGCTATGGCTTTAAGGCTGTATGTACTGTTCTCATTCTCCACGAACGTGGGCGAAACTATCACACAGTAATCGTCATTAACGGAAATAGCCCCTTTATCAAATGCCCGATGCAGGTTCGGACAAAGCGCGATGCCATTAGTCGGGTTATTATTAAAGGTTTTGCAAAATGGAACAATATGGCAGGCATCCACAATCGAAAAGGCATACGGAGCTGATACGCGGGCACCTGTGATGCAACATGTATCATCGTAAAGTCGAACAATCTCACGTCTAAACAATGTATCGCGGGCATACACGTCAATCTGATACGTCTCGGGGTCGAGCTGTGTCTTCAAACCTTTTAATTTAGCGCGGTATTCAGCAGGAGATTCTTCCAGCATTTCGCGTCTCAACTCATCAAGATCATCATTCGGGTCGGCTATATTTAGGATTGTTTGGCCGGGGAAATATGTATCCAGCAATCTCCGACGAAGCAGATTCCGCGTCGTTTCATCTATCAGCAGATTAGCCAGATTGGGATCAATTTGTGCATAATCAACAGCGGCACTCAAGTTGCTGAAACTGGTTAGCTTACCGTTTTGCACCCAGATTTCGCAACCCGGATTAGCGACCAGTTCCCACCAGTTACCTTTCTCGTTTTTTAGGTGAAAGAATGGTAGCGCGAAACCAATAGTATGGCCCGTTCTCACCAACAAATTCCAGTTTGTTTTGAATAGTCCCGTTAGTTCGGGTGAGATTGGTATTTGATTGGTGGTGAGTATCTTATGCTCGTATGCCTGAACAATAGTAAGTAGTAGTATTGGCTTGTGCGGGGCTGCGTCTTTTATCTTACCTCCGCCGGTATTCAAATTTGAAAAAGCATAATTAAAATAGTCAAGTACGTTTTCAGTCATGAACGGTAGGCGTTATGTGTTGCTTCGTAATATACCTTGAGCAACTATTGATCTGTGACTTCAGAAACTCGATTGGCTAATATTGTTGCTCAGAGCAAGACTATTAGCCGAAAAAATAAACCTGTGTTGATGGCTAATTTTACAAAGATGTGGAAATTTCGTGTTCGGTCGGTTGGCGGGGGTCGTATATATATGCCCACAAAATGAGGTTTACCTTAATGCACTATTAGTCAAGGGCGTTGATAAGAGCATTTCACCGAATTGCCTTCTCCCCTTTTTCCCTTATTTTTAACATTTCCCAACGCCCCAATCATCACCAATACAGCCTGCACATGAAAACACAACTCCTCACGGTGGCACTGCTGTTGCCCTTGCTCACACTTGCTCAACCAAAAGCGAAAAAAGCCGCTACGTCTGCCATCGACCGTGACAAGCAAGCCATTCTTGCCGACTTAGACAAACGGGTGGCTGAATACGGCGGAATCTCGAAGCAAATCTGGGATTTTGCCGAGTTGGGCTACATGGAAGAGAAAAGCGCGAACCTGCTGGAAGAGCAACTGCGGAAAGAAGGTTTCGACGTAAAAACGGGCGTGGCGGGCATTCCAACGGCATTCGTCGCTACGTATGGATCGGGCAAACCCGTGATCGGCATCCTCGGTGAATATGACGCGCTGCCGGGATTAGCGACCGAAGCGAAACCCGATTTCACACCCATTCAGGGACAGAAAGGCGGGCACGGATGCGGCCATAACCTGTTTGGAACGGCGTCGGTGGCGGCAGCGGTCGAGGTGAAAAACTGGCTTAAGTCGTCGGGTCATGCCGGAACGATCAAAATTTACGGATGCCCGGCAGAAGAAGGCGGTTCAGGAAAAGTGTACATGGTGCGCGAAGGGCTGTTCAACAATGTGGATGTGGTGCTGCACTGGCATCCCGGCTCCCAAAACTCCGCCGACGCCGGTACGTCGCTGGCGAATAAAAACGCCAAATTCCGGTTCAAAGGCATTGCTGCCCACGCAGCAGCCTCGCCCGAACGCGGTCGGTCGGCGTTGGACGGAGTCGAGTCGATGAACTACATGGTCAATATGATGCGCGAACACATCCCGCAGGATACCCGGATTCACTACGTTATTACCAAAGGGGGCGACGCGCCCAACGTGGTTCCGGCCAATGCCGAGGTCTATTATTACGCTCGCCACAAAGACCGGGCCGTGGTACAGAGCATCTGGAAACGCATCGAAAATGCCGCCGAGGGAGCCGCCAAAGGAACCGGTACGCAGGTAACCTGGGAGGTGCTGGGCGGTGTGTATGATATTCTGCCTAACGTAACGCTGGCCGAGGTGATGCACCAGAATTTAAAAACCGTTGGTGGCGTAAACTATACACCCGAAGAAACGGCTTTCGCCCAGAAAATCAGCGAGACATTTGGCGACCAGAAAGTGCCCATTACAAACGCTGCGCTGGTAAAAGATTTCCGCGATGCATCGGCAAGTGCGACCAGTGGCGGCTCTACCGACGTGGGCGACGTAAGCTGGACGGTGCCGACGGTGGGTTTGCAAACCGCTACGTGGGTGCCGGGATCGTCGGCGCATAGCTGGCAATCGACAGCGGCCAGTGGCATGGGCATCGGGCAGAAGGGCATGATTGTAGCGGCAAAAACGCTGGCCCTGACCGCGCTTGATCTATATAAAACACCCGCCCTCATTGAAAAAGCCACTGCCGAATGGACGCAGAAACGCGGAGCCGATTTCACCTACGAAGCCCTCCTCGGCGACCGTAAACCAGCACTGGATTACCGGAAGTAAAGGTGAATGACCGGGCTGGCGTCCCAGCGAATTAGTGAAAGAGCGAACAACCGAGTTTCGGCAAAGTACCTACCTTTGCAGCAGAATTTAAAAAGCGGAAGACCGGGCTGGCGTTCCAGCAAAATAGCTCGCGTCAGCCTTTCGCTGGAACGCCAGCCCGGTCTTTCGCTCATTCACTCTTTCGCTCTTTAACGAATGCTTCGTACACATACCTGCGGTGAACTCCGTTTTACCGACCACAACTCCACAGCCACCCTTTGCGGTTGGGTACAGACCATCCGCGACAAAGGCGGTGTTCTCTGGATTGACCTCCGCGACCGCTACGGCATCACCCAAATTTTGCTCGAAGACGGCCAAACACCACCCGAACTCTTCGCTATTGCCCGCTCGCTGGGCCGCGAATTTGTGCTGAAAGCAACGGGAACGGTCATCGAACGAAAGTCGAAAAACCCGAATATCCCCACCGGTGATATTGAACTGAAGGTCACAGAGTTGTCCATACTGAATGCGGCCAAACTGCCACCGTTCCTAATCGAAGATGAGACCGACGGGGGCGATGATCTTCGCATGAAATACCGGTATCTGGACCTTCGCCGGAACCCCGTTCGGCGGAGTCTCGAACTGCGGCATCGCATGGCGCAGCAAACGCGACTGTACATGGACGGGCAGAATTTTATTGAGGTCGAAACGCCCGTTCTCATCAAGTCGACACCCGAAGGCGCACGGGATTTTGTGGTGCCAAGCCGCATGAATCCGGGCGAGTTTTATGCCCTGCCGCAGTCGCCCCAAACGTTTAAGCAACTGCTGATGGTGTCAGGATTTGACCGCTATTACCAGATTGTCAAGTGTTTCCGGGATGAAGACCTCCGCGCCGACCGTCAGCCGGAGTTCACGCAAATCGACTGCGAAATGTCGTTTGTGGAGCAGGAAGATATTCTCAACATGTTTGAGGGTCTGGTGCGTCATCTGTTCAAAGCCGTGAAGAATTACGATATGGCCGAGGTGCCGCGCATGACTTATGCCGACGCCATGCAACGCTACGGTTCCGACAAACCCGATACGCGGTTTGGTATGGAGTTTGTGGAGTTGAAGGGCACGTTCGACACCATCGACATGACATCCGGCAAAGGGTTTGGTCTGTTCGACTCGGCGGAGTTGGTTGTGGGCATCAACGTACCGGGCTGTGCGCACTACACCCGCAAGCAGTTGGACGAACTGACGGACTGGATAAAACGCCCGCAGATTGGCGGGAAAGGGCTGATTTATGTTCGGCATAACGAAGATGGCACCCTGAAATCGTCCGTCGATAAGTTTTATTCGGAGGCCGATTTGAAAGCGTGGGCCATTCACTTCGGCTCGAAACCCGGCGATTTAATGCTGATTATGTCGGGCGATGCCGGGAAAGCCCGCAAACAACTAAGCGAACTGCGTCTGGAAATGGGCAGTCGGCTCGGTCTGCGCGACCCGAACGTGTTCAGTACGTTGTGGGTGCTTGATTTCCCACTGCTCGAATACGGCGAGGAAGACCAACGGTGGTTTGCCATGCACCACCCGTTCACGTCGCCAAAACCGGAAGATATTTCGTTGTTAGATACCAATTTGGGAGCCGTTCGGGCCAATGCGTATGATCTGGTTATCAACGGAACCGAAGTAGGCGGTGGCTCGATTCGGATTTTCAACCGCGATTTACAGGCCCGGATGTTCAGCATTCTGGGTTTTTCGGACGAAGAAGCCAAAGCTCAGTTCGGCTTCCTGATGGATGCGTTCGAGTTTGGCGCACCCCCGCACGGCGGTATCGCGTTCGGCTTCGACCGACTGTGTTCGCTCTTCGGCGGGGCCGATTCGATCCGGGATTTTATCGCGTTTCCGAAAAATAATTCGGGCCGCGACGTAATGATTGATTCGCCGTCACCCATTTCACAAGCGCAACTGAATGAACTCCGCATTGCGACGATAGCCAAATAAACGAACGCCAGGCTATCGACAAAAGTAGTGCCACTTTTGTCGATAGCCTGGCGCGTTAAAACTTTATCTGACGTAATGAATAAGCCTCCATTCTACCGATTCACGCGGTTGGAATGGAGGCTTATTTTTGTACGTATACCGAACTCTAATCAGGGCAAGCTCCCTAATAATCTACAAAATCTATATTTTTTATTATCGACTTATTACTGAGGTCACTTTACGTGCATTAATGTTACCAGATATTGCGTTACGACAACAATTTTCGATGAAAAATATCTCATAGAAAACATCATTAGGCATACTATTTGCACACGGGCTAATTACTTTATTCAACTATCAATGTTCTCTTTATGGCTTTTCCTCTACGTTGGATTGGAGTGCTTGTTGGCTACTTATTACCGACGCTGACATTCGCTCAACTCACGATTACCAGCCCGGTTTCGCGGATGGTTTTTCAACGCAATTTAAGCAATGAAGCCGTCGTAACCGTGACCGGCATGGCCCCATCGACAACCACGCTTGTTGAAGCCCGTTTTGTACCGATGGCTATCGGACAGGGAGCCGTTACGGCCTGGACAACCATGAATCGGCTACCGAATTCATTAGCTTTTCGGGGAAAAGTGACGGTGTCGGCGGGTTGGTATCGGTTAGATGTCCGGGCAAAGGCGGGTACGACCATTCTGGCCCAAACGCCGGTTAATCGGGTGGGCGTTGGCGAGGTATTCGTGGTTGCCGGGCAATCGAACGCGTTTGGCGGCTTCGAGCGGGTGCCCAGCGCGGTTGAAGACCGGGTAATGTGCGTCGATTTCCGACAGGATAGCTTGAGCGAACAACTGCTGCCCCTCCAGTTTACCCACGTCAGTTACGGCTCAAGCATTGGTCCCAGCCAGCCTCCGCACCTATACGGTATTTTGGGCGATAAACTTGTTCAGCGGCTCAATGTACCTGTTTTGTTCATAGGCGCGGCTTTGGGCGGCACCAGTAGTGACGACTGGTATCAATCGGCAGCGGGCAACATCGGCACAAGGCAGAATCCGGCGGTTTACAGGCGGCTGGGGGCCTCTTTGCTGCACTACATTGTCCGAACGGGGGCGCGCGCCATTCTCTGGCATCAGGGAGAAAGCGATTTATCAACAACTACGCAAACCTACTTCAACAACATTAAATACGTGATTGAAAAGAGCCGGCAGCAGGTGGGTTCAAGTACGTTGCCCTGGGTTGTATCGCGGGTGAGTTACATCGGCGGCCAAACGAATCCGCAGGTTATCACGGCTCAGAATCAACTTATCAGCAATGTACCCAATGTCTTTGCCGGACCCAATACCGATAACCTCACCGGGCCGGATAACCGGGCTGATAATGTTCACCTTCAGGGGCAGGGCCTCTTCCGGTTCACGGATGCCTGGGACGAGAGTCTGACGACGGCTTTTTTTCAGAATGCAACTCCCTTTATGCCAACGGATTCGGCGACGCTGATTACCAGTGGCTATACGCTGCCGCTCACACGTCGGCCCGGCGCAACGATGGCGGTTGCTTCGCTTCGCAGTGATCCGCACGAAACAGCCAATCAGTACGTAGCGCAGGTTATCAAAGTCAGTAATGGGGCAGTTGTTTATGAATCAGCTCCCACCAATGATAATCCAATTGTGATCTCGCTCCCGTTCGACCTCGCAAATGGTCAGTACCGACTACGTACCCGATCAACCCACCCGGTTATTCTGGGCACCCTGGGTGAACCGTTCAACGTGCAGCAGGATGCAACGCCCAGTATTTTACTGCCCGTTATCCGGCCACCTGTGAGAAGTGGCACCGCCGATACGACCATTCGACGGCTGGCGTACCGTTATGAACCGGGTTCACATTCGTTCTTCGCTATGGTCGTTGCTACGGCTGCTGTAGAGGTTAAACTGGAAAGTTTGGATGGCAGCGGTTTCACGGATTCAGGCTGGCATGTAGCTCCACCCAGTTCACAGGGACCTGATTATGAGCAATTTGCCGACTTTAATTACCTACGTAATTATCCACCCATATCCGGCGGTGTTGGCGGTGTCATTCCGGGACGATACCGATTTTCGGTACGCCGTCAGGGCGACACCGGAGCCGGTTTATCGTATGAAACAGTACTGCTTTTCGGGCGAAATATTCTTTATTATCCAATGGAGCCAATCGGCCCTGTTCCACCTGTATTGACCCTTGCTGCACTCCCCGGTTCATCTTGCCTGAATGGAACGCTTCCTGTGGCTGTCGATGTATCGGAAAGCGCGGTAAACAGCGGTAACATATTCAGCATACGGCTATCCAACGCCAGTGGCTCGTTCGCCAATGAAACAACCATTGGCAGTAGCGCAACCCTTCCCATCAGCGTCACACTGTCGCCGTCGCTACCGGTTGGCACCAACTACCGCATTCGGGTCGTAGCCAGCAATCCCGCCGTAGCCAGTGCACCCAGCCCACCATTTTCCATTTGCACCGGAGGGGCCGACCTGTCGATGAATATGCTCGTTAGCAACCGAATGGCCATTACTAATCAGCCCGTTACGCTCACGGTGGTGTTAACAAATAGTGGTCCACAGGATGCGGGCAGCGTAACAGCGCGAAGTTTATTGCCGGCTGGCCTGGAATTTATTGATACAGTCTCCCCGGTTGTCAGCGCATCGGCCAATGCGGTCAGTATCAATGCGGGCACCGTGCTGAGTGGCGAAAGCCGACCTTTTGTGTTTCGGGTGAGGGCAAGTCAACCAGGCAGTTTCGTCACACTGGCCCAGATCATGGCCAGCAACCAGACCGACCCCGACAGCCAGCCCAACTCGGGTACCGGCGACGGGCAGGACGACGTAGCAAGTGTTGACATGCGGACGCCCGATTCCACCAACGCAATTAGTGTTTCGCCTAACCCCAATCAGGTAGCCCTGCCCGCCGTGCTGGGTAGCCAGCCCCCTACCGACCCCGCCAGGGCCGACCTGAGCCTGATGATGAGCACGAATAAAATGGTTGTTGTTCCCAATCAGGTCGTTAATGTTACACTTACCGTTTTCAATCGAGGGGGTGTTGCGGCCAGTAATGTGAACCTACGGGCATTGTTGCCTGCGGGCTGGCAGTTGACGGTGACGACGGGTTTAACCGTGGACGGCCAAACCGTAACGGGCAATGTTGGCTCGGTGCCAGCGGGCAGCAGCGCGTCAATGGTTCTGCTGGTCCGGGTACCTAATGCCGGAACGGTACGTTCGCAGGTGTGGAGCGTAACGCCTGCCGACCCCGACTCCACGCTGGGCAATGGCTTCGTCAATGGCGAAGATGACGAAGCCACGGTCAGTTTGCGAACAAGGTAACAGTCAAGGGTTATCAGGATATAGTCAGGGGTGGTCAGGCGATGGTCAAGTAACTAACAATTCCTGACCATCGCCTGACCACCCCTGACTATATCAGACTACTTCCTGACCATCGCCTGACCACTCCTAATCATCCCCTGACGGCTGCCTGACTATTCCTGATAATTTCTGTTTTTTCCATCGGCGCGATTTTTGCACGTTATGTAGCTGTTTAGCTTCTATACGTAACGCATCACTCGTAAAATCATGGAAAAGTATCTACAAACAAGTCGAAAGGTGGCCTGTTGGGCCTTTTCAGGAAGTTTATTGTTTACGATAAACGGGTTTGCTCAAACCCTTACTACCACTACGTTACCCATTGTCATCATTGATACACAGGGCCAGACGATCAATGATGAACCGGGAATCGTTTGCAGTTTGACCATCATTAACGGGGCCAGTGGCGTTAATAATGTCAGCGATCCGGCGAATGAATATAATGGAAAAGCGAAGGTTGAATACCGGGGATGCAGCAGCCAGAACTATCCTAAAAAACCATTTGGCATCGAACTTCGGTCCACAACCGACGTAACGGCATCCATTGATTCGGCGTTGTTCGACTTTCCCGCAGAAAGCGATTGGGTGCTCAATCCGTCTTACATCGACAAAACGTTTACGCGGGATGTGCTGGCTTACCACATGGCAAACGCATCGGGTCACTACGCTTCCCGCACGAAATACGTGGAGCTGATCCTCAACGGCGACTACCAGGGAATTTATATTTTTCAGGAGAAAGTGAAGCGCGACGTAGGCCGGATAAACGTCAATAGACTGGACCCCGGCGATCTGGGCACCAACTCCATCACAGGTGGTTATGTGGTCAAAGTCGATAAAAGCTGCGGCAATTATGACCCGAATCACCGGTGGGCGTCGGCGTATTCAAGTCCGGGAGGCACCCAGCCCCACTTCTGGCAAACCGACTATCCGAACGACGGCGATATTGTTGCTCAGCAATTTACGTATATCAAAAATCACATTAGTGCCTTCGAAACAATGATGGCCAGCAGTTCATTCTGTGCAGGTTATGGCGCTTATATTGCCGACAGTACTTTCACGGATTACATGTTGGCAGAGGAACTGTCGAGCAATGCCGACGCCTACCGGTTCAGTACGTACTTAGCCAAGCAACGGAATAGCCGGGGAGGCAAACTGTCGGCGGGACCGGTATGGGATTTCAACCTGGCGTTTGGGTTTCTGACCAGCCCGTTCAACGGCAATACGGAGAGTTATCAGGGCTGGCGGTATACCGCTCCCGGTGATCCATCGTTTCCGGTGCCTTTCTGGTGGGGTAAACTGTTGACCTGCCCCGCTTTTGGCTCAAAATTTGTTGCCCGCTATCAACAATTGCGCCAAACCGTTTGGAGTACCCCCGTATTGATGGCGTTTATCGACGCTCAGTATGCTACGCTGAACGAGGGAACGTCCAGCCCGTTCAGCCGTAATTTTGAGAAGTGGCCCATCATCGGCGTACCCACCTGGGGCGATCAGCCCGCTTATAACGGGGCTACGCTGGTGGACGAATTTACCCACCTGAAAACTTGGCTGACCAATCGCCTGAACTGGATGGACGGTGCGATCTGCCAGTTTGCTCCGTTAACGACGGCGTCGATCAGCACCAATCCAGCCCCGATTGAGGAAGGACAGACGGCCCAGCTAACACTCGGTTTTACGGGTATTGCGCCCTGGTCTTACACGCTCTCATCGGGACAAACCGGAACCGTAACGAGCAGTACGGCAACGATACCTGTAAGTCCGACGCAGACAACGACCTATACCATTCAGTTGGTGCAAAGCGGCTGCGGCACGGGCACAGCGTCGGGAACGGCCATCGTTACGGTACTACCCGCCTTGGCCGATCTGTCGCTTTCGTTGATTACTGACCAGCGGATAGCAACCCCCGGCGACACGGTACGTATGCAGCTTGCCCTTGCTAATGCCGGGCCTAAAACAGCCCGTTTTATTCAGATGGAGAATCGACTGCCTGCCGGCATGGCATTTATCGGAAGTTCATTGTCAACGGTGAGTCAGGCGAATGATGTTGTTACGATCACTACGGATAGTCTGGCAGCAGGACAAACGGCTCAGTACGAGTTTAGAGTTCTGGTTATCAACGACGGTACGTTTCTGAATGCTGCCCAAATTACGGCCAGTAACCGCACCGACCCCGATAGCCAACCCAATTCGGGCACCGGCGACGGACAGGACGATCAGGCTTTCCTCGACCTGCGCACCCCTAACGCCACTGGCCCGGTCAATGCATCGCCCAATCCCAACCAGACACCCTTGCCGTTAGTACTGGGCAGTCAACCACCAACCGACCCCGCCAAGGCCGATTTGAGTCTGACCATGAGCGCCAGCCATCTGGTTGTCGATCCTAATCAGGTAGTCAGTTTCACCCTATCGGTGGCTAATCGGGGCGGTGCTGCTGCCAATAACGTAACGTTGCAAACATTGCTGCCCGCAGGCTGGCAATTGACGGTAACGACGGGTTTAACCGTGGATGGCCAAACCGTAACGGGTACTATTGCTTCGATTCCAGCGGACGGAACCGATTCGCTCGTCCTGTTTGTACAAGTTCCCGCCGGGGGCAGTTTACAGGGTCAGGTATTCAGCGTGACGCCTGCCGACCCCGACTCGACACCGGGCAACGGCTTCGTCAACGGCGAGGACGATGAAGCCATGGTCAGTTTACGAATAAGGTAATTCCGGGAACAAAAAAGCATTAAACTTGCATGAACATTTGAATAAGTAAATCAAAAGGTTTATATCCGTAACTTGTCTTATATGTCTTTTTCT
Source organism: Spirosoma sp. (assembly GCA_031425355.1). Lineage (GTDB taxonomy): Bacteria > Bacteroidota > Bacteroidia > Cytophagales > Spirosomataceae > Spirosoma. The sequence continues at coordinate 15,977 of JANPJE010000152.1, forward strand.
ACTTGCTGTCGGCTGATAGCTGGGGTTATTTTTTTCGTCCAATCCACGCTCGTTCACGCGCAAAACCAACTAAAACCTGCTGAACAGGACACAACCAATCGGATTGCCGACGACGAACGTCGACGGCTTATCGATCCTGTCTTAAAGCGTGTTCCCTACGAACGGCTGGACGAAGCGCGTCGGCAATTGTCAGGCAAAAAATCGGCAGGGGCACGTACCGGCATTCCGAATATCACCTGGCAGGAACGTGGCCCGAGCAACATTGGCGGCCGAACCCGCGCTTTGTTGTTCGACCCCAACGACCCAACGCATAAGAAAGTCTGGGCGGGGAGTTTGAGCGGTGGGCTGTGGTACACCAACGATATCACGAACGCATCGTCCACCTGGACACCCGTAAGCGATACGTGGGAAAATAAAATTGTAACGGCCATTGCCGCCGACCCATCGAACCCGCAGGTTATGTATGCCGGAACAGGCGACACCTACGAAGGAGTGCCAGGGGGCGGAATCTGGAAAACTACCGATGGCGGCAGTACCTGGGCACGCCTGACCAACACTATTCCGTCCGGCAACTACCCGTCTGTCGGTCAGGCTTTTAGCTTCATTCAGCGCATTGTTGTTACTAGTTCGGGGAAGGTGTTTGTGGCGTCCCGATACGGCGTTGTCAAGTCGGATAATGGCGGAGCAACCTGGGGCTATGCGTTGGCACCGGGTCAACTCATTGGCGTTGGCAGCATTGCAGCCAACCCCAGCAATGACAACGTAACCGACCTCGAAATTGGCACTGACGGCATTTTGTATGCGGGCTTTAACCCGAGCCGGGTCTTCAAATCAACCGATGCAACGGGAACATCCTGGACGGAGATTACACCCCAGGGCGCAACGGGTGGCGAACGTACCGAACTGGCCTTAGCTCCCTCTACGAACGGATCGAATCAGGTGATTTACGGCGTATCACGAGCGTACAACTCAATCACATTTGGGCAGGATTTGCGTTGGTTCAAGAAAAGCGTAAATGGGGGAACTACCTGGACGGATATGGTCATTCCGACGTATTCGACGACCAGTTTTTTTACCGATGGGAATGGCTACAGCAATATCGCGTTGGTGGCACACCCAACCGATCCGAATACGGTTTATGCGGGCGGAAACAACTGGTATCGCTCAACCGACGGTGGAGCAGGCTGGAGCACTCCTCTTCTCGCTTCGTACAGTCCCTACCAGCATTTTCTACAGTTTCAACCGGGTGGGACGGGCGCGGTTTTCAGCAGTAATCAGGGTGTGAACTGGTCTGCCGACTGGAGCCAGCCGATTCCAGCGGTCGTGATTCGAAATACGGGGTATCGAACGAGTGCATTTTATTCGGTAGCCATGAACGCTACGCCGGGCAGTGCCTATTTAGTGGGTGGTGCGCGGGCTTCGGGGACAGTAAAAATAGCCTCTCCCAACCTCTCGACGGGCAGTGTTATCCTCAATAATACAAGCGACGGGGGCTATACATTTGTTGATGAAGACAACGCATCCAGTCAAATCCTCGCTTCTTATTTCGGTAGTTACTACCTCTATGATGGAACGAACTGGACTTTTCTTGCCAGCACCAGCGGAACGTCCAACAACCCGGCCGACTATGACAGTCAATCCAATACGCTCTACGCCTATGATTACGCCAACAGCAGCTACTCCATCCGTAAACTAACGGGAATTGGCAGCACAACGAGTTCCACAAATCTTGCCCTTCCCGGCTTAACAATTTCACCTTCGTTTTTCAAACTTAGCCCCGATAAACAGTCATTATTTGTGGGTACGTATGGCGGGCAGCTCTATAAAGTAACGAATCTAAACCAGGCCTCTCCAACCGTAACGTCGATCAGCAACAACACATCTCTGCAGAACGGAACCGTATCCAGTATTGATGTGGGTGCTACAGATAATGAATTGCTGGTCACCTACTCCAACTTCGGCGTCAAGTCGGTTTGGTACACGGCAGATGGGGGCACAAACTGGGCCAGCAAAGACGAATCGGGGTATGGCTTGCCCGATATGCCCGTTCGTTACGCGCTGTTTAATCCACAAAATCGCCAGCAGGTTTTATTGGCTACCGAGTTGGGCATCTGGTCCACTACCGATATTACGGCTACCAACCCCGGCTGGACATCGACCAGCGACGGGCTTGGCAATTATCGGGTCAATATGCTGCGTTACCGGGCATCGGATGGTCGGTTAGCAGCCGCTACGTTTGGGCGGGGGCTATTCACTTCCGATGCGTTTGCGCTTGCGTATACTCTTCCCACGGTTACCCTCACCGGCGTTTCAACCGCCACGCTCTGCGCAGGAAATACCTTTACCGTGTCGTTTAGTACTGCAGGTCCGGCGTTCGGTACTGGCAACAAGTTTACTATCTGGTTATCAGATGCTAACGGTGACTTTACAAATGCCCGAACGATTGGTAGCGGTACTACCAGCCCTGTTTCGGCAACATTGCCGGGTGGATTTAACGCCCTGCCCTATGGAACAAACTACCGGGTAAAAATAATTTCTACCAACCCCGAAGTTGAGAGCAGCGTTAGTGAAATGCTGACTATTGGTAATTTAGGCAGTGCCCGTGTGTATGATCGTATGGCTGAGATTCCCCAATTTTCGACGGGCGGGACCATCTGCCCCGGCAGTCAGGTCGTTCTTAACGCGTCGGCCAGCGATCTAAGAAATGTCATTACCACACCCGATACCTACCAATGGTTGTTAAATGGGGCAGCCATCGGTGGCGCTACATCGGCTACTTTTTCGGCACAACAGGCCGGTACGTACACCGCTACGCTGAAACAGAGCAACTGTACGGTTACCAGCGGCACCTATGTCCTCAGCACATCGACCAGCCTGTTCAATTCCGTTGTGTCGGCAGCAAACGGGCAACCACAATGCGATGACCATCCGCTGAAACTGGCTACGAATTACGTGGGGCAGACCGCTACGTATCAATGGGCTAACAATGGCGTTGCCATTACCGGAGCAACTAATTATACGTACGTCGCGACTCAAACCGGGAGCTATTCCTGCGTAATCACAGACAACAGTTGTACGATTATGGTCTCACCGGCTTATGTCCAGTTTGGCCGATCACTGTACGCCCGAATCTATCCATCCGGGAATGTTGACTCGTTGTTATGCGCAGCTTCACCAAACAATTCCGTTGCAATTTTCTCATCCGTTCCCTCCGCGAACGACATGACGGCGCAGTGGTATCGCGACGGTGTAGCCATAGGCGGAGCTACGTCCACTACTTATTTTCCTAATCAACCTGGCGCTTACGCGATGCTGCTCAAGCAAGGCAGTTGCCAGACCTTCAGCAATGCGGTTGTTATTAGCCAGGCAAATCAACTGAATGCCGCCATTGACTATACGTATCGCACAAGAACGGCCTGTCCAGGCGAAACGCGCTTTTTATATGCTTCCCCGGCTAATGCCAGTATTCAGTGGCAAAAAGATGGCATTGATATTTCCGGAGCAACAAATTCAAGCTATGGAGCTACGTTGTCAGGCAGTTATACGGTTCGGATAACGAAAGGGGTGTGTTCGGCAACATCGGCTCCACTATCACTCACGTTCAGCAATGCCCTCAAACCCCAGGTCTATTTTCAGGGGTCAACTGCAGAATCCTGTTCAGGATTGCCTTTGTTCGCTGCCGATAATGCAAATGGCCACCAATATCAATGGTATCGAAATGGTTCGGTTATCAACGGCGCAACCAGTTCCAACGTTTATGCATCCCAATCCGGAACATACTCGGTACAGGTAACAAACGGAAGTTGCACAGGCGTATCAAAAGAAGTTTACGTTAATGCAGGCAACGGCACAACAGCAAAACCTGTTATTTCCTTTTCGCCTAAAACCCGTCAACTCTGCCAGGGAAACAGCTTATTACTAACAGCGGGTTCATACATTGGCTACCTGCGGTGGAAACTTAACGGCATAATCATTCCCGGTGCAATCAGTTCCCAATTTTACGCTACTCAATCAGGCTTCTATTCAGTTGTTTCTCAGGATGGTTCGTGCCAGGCTGAATCCGATCCCATTGAGGTGAAAATTGGCGAACCAACAATGGCTATGATTAGTGGTAATGCATTGATAACCAGCGGTCAATCAACCCTGTTACCCGTTGCCTTCACGGGTCAGGCACCCTGGTCCTTCACGCTCACAAATGGGCAATCAGTAACGGCAACGTATCAGAATCCGGCGTTTATTTCAGTGTCGCCGGGAAGTAATACGACCTACCAGCTTGCTTCCGTCGTAAATGCCTGCGGTACAGCAACAACGTCGGGGCAAGCCAGCGTGTCGGTCGGTTCGGGCAGTGCCGACGTGTCGATCAGAATGGCCGTCAGCAATAAGGCTCCCAACGCGGGCGATGTCGTTACTTACACGCTGACTGCTTCCAATGCCGGGCCGCAGGATGCCGTTGGGGTTCAGTTTACCAGCTTATTACCAGAGGGTCTCTCCTTTGAAGGTTCTGCGTCGCCGGGCGTGAGCATTGCCAATGGCGTGGTGAGTGGCATCATCGGGACCATAGTCGCTAACGACGTAGCAACCATTAGTTTCCGGGCAATACCGACGCAGTCCGGTACGTTCGCGACTGCCGCACAGATTACAACCAGCCAAACGCCCGACCCCGACAGCCAGCCTAATTCCGGCACCGGCGATGGACAGGATGACCAAACCAGTATCTACTTACGCACGACCAATAATGGCTTGTTCGTCGCATCGGCCAACCCGAATCAGGTGCCGTTGCCCGCTGTTTCAGGTAGCCAGCCTGTTGCTGACCCCAATACGGC
>JANPJE010000153.1:0-3649 GCA_031425355.1 Spirosoma sp.
TTCATGACCGGACAAACGGACCTGGGTAACAACCTGACGCTGACGGCAAAGTTATACGGCTGGGATGCCTTCGGACAGGCCAAAACATGGTGGGCCGACACCCGCAACGTGCCGTACAAGCCGTATTTACAGCAAAATCTCGACTCGTTGCAAGTGACGATGCCCAATGAGAAAGCCCTCGCAATTCTGGCTTTAGTGCTAACCGACGCTGCCGGAACCGAGCTGCACCACAACTTTGTGTCGTTTGTAGTCAACGCCCCCCTACCGGCCACGGTTAGCCTGCCTAACAATCGGACAGCACGTGTACTGACTACCCGCGCCGATAAGTTCAGCGATGCCAAATGGAGCCAGAAACAATGGAACGTACTGGATGGACTGAAGGTGAACGGGGCGGGTTCGGGCTTTATCGAGTACCGGATGCCCTGGCCCAAAGATCTCCCGGCGAATGGTGTTGAGTCGGCTTCGTTTTTGGTGGAAGCCTCAGCCAAACAGCTCTTTACCAAAGATCGGGATGGGAGCACGATGACCGGTGCCGACACCGATTACATGCTCGGCGGGGGCATTGCGGACCCCAGCAAAAACCCCAATGCGTACCCGATGACGGACCAGACTCGGTTTCCGAGTGCGGTGACGGTACGTTGTAATGGTCAGGTGGCGGGTCGCTACGAATTACCCGACGATCCGGCCGATCACCGGGGTATTTTGTCGTGGCACGCCCAGCCGCAGGACCGCAAATTGCGCGAAGCCGGTTCATACGGGTACAAACTAACGGTGCCGCTTCCCACCGGAGCCTTGCGCCAGGCTGCCCAAACAGGCGAGCTGGTTATCCGGCTGGAGGTGGATGAGAGTTTGCCGGGCGGACTGGCAATTTACGGAGCCGAGTTTGGCCGTTACCCGATTGACCCAACGGTGATGCTCGTATTGAAGCCGTAACGTACTGACATACAGATTTTTATGAAGAAAATCAGTTTGCTTGTCCTACTTCTTGCCCATTCATTCGTCAACGCACAAATGCCGGTAGACTTGGCTGGCTTTCAGAAAAAGAACGGGACTGTGGTTACTAAACGGGGGAATAATCTCGAACTGACCTGGCCAGCCGCAGCGAAGCAAAAAGCGAAAGTCGTTATTAGTCTCGATCCGGGCAAACCACTGTTTACCAGCCTTCAGGTGTCGCAGAACGGGGCAATGAAAGAGATTGCGACGGCCCTCGACCCGGCCTTTGTACTCACCATCGGCAAACGCGATCTGGTGTCCCAAAACGGTTGGAATATCTTCTTTGACAAAACGAACAAGAGGCCGCACAAATCCTACGCGGTGGAGTTAGATAAACGAAGTGCCAGCGTTCGCACAATCGGCTCACGAACGATTGTTCGGATGGGTGATATCAAAGCCGCTACGTTCAGCGGAGCCATTGAAATCACCCTTTACAACGGCAGCCCATTGGTCAACGTAGCGGCTGTGATGGCGACCGAAATGGACTCCACCGCGATTCTCTATGACGCCGGATTGGTAACAAAAAAGCCTGTCTGGACGACCATTGCCTGGTCGGATACGGACAAACAGATGCAGAGCGTTCCGGCAAATCTGACCCAGCCAAATAAAGCGCAGGCCGTAAAATACCGGACCATTATCGGGCAGAACAAGGCGGGTAGTCTGGCAGTTTTCCCGGCGCCCCATCAATATTTTTATCCGCTGGATGAAGCGTTTAATCTCGATTTCACCTGGTATGGCAGCAACTACCGGAGCTTAGTACCCGATTTTGGCATTGGCATCCGGCAGGATCTGATGGGCGATCAACGGTGGGTTCCGTGGGTCAATGCGCCCCCGAAGACCCAACAACGGCTGAACTTCTTTTTTTTGCTAAGTGCCGATACGCCCGACAAAGCGCTGGACGAGGTGAAGACGTTTACCCACGGCGATTCGTACAAGCCGGTGGTGGGTTATAAAACGATGTCCAGCCATTTTCACAACGAGTTTGTCATGAAAGTGATTTTGGCTGGCAAGCCGGTGCCGGAAACGCCCAATTTTATAAACGTATTTAAAAATGCCGGGGTCGACATTGTTCACTTGGCTGAATTTCACTACACGGCGCATCCCAAAGGCCCGGATAGCCTGCGGCTGAAGGAAATGAAAACGCTGCACCACAGGTGTCAACGCTGGTCGACGGGCGATTTCCTGCTGTTGCCGGGAGAAGAACCCAACGAATTTTTCGGAGGCCACTGGCTGAGCTTTTTCCCGAAGCCCGTGAACTGGATTATGGCCCGCAAGCCCGATATGCCCTTCGTGACAGACGATCCGCAGTACGGCAAAGTGTATCGCGTTGGCGACAAAACCGATATGCTTAACCTGCTCAAAGCCGAGAATGGATTGGCCTGGACGGCCCACGCTCGTACCAAAGGTTCGACGGGCTACCCGGACAAATACAAAGGGGAAGATTTTTTCATCTCAGAGCATTTTTTCGGCGCGGCTTGGAAAAACATTCCCGCCGATTTGTCGGAACCCCGCCTGAGCCGACGGGTGCTGGACCTGATGGACGATATGGCGAATTGGGGACACAAGAAACACGCCATTGCCGAAGCCGACATTTTCACGATGGAACCGCAGAACGAAACCTACGCCCATCTGAACGTAAACTACCTCCAACTCGATAAACTGCCCGATTACAGGCAGGGCTGGCAACCCATATTGGACGCCATGCAGCGGGGCAGGTTTTTCGTCTCAACGGGCGAGGTGCTGCTGCCCACCTTCACGGTGAACGGCAAAGGCGCGGGCGAAACCGTTACGTTGCCCAAAGACGGAAAAACGGCCGTCGTGCTGGCTGTAGACTGGACGTTTCCCTTAGCATTTGCCGAAATTATTTCCGGCGATGGCACGCAGGTTTTTCGGGAGCGAATCGACCTGACGAACACGCTCCCCTTTGGCAAACAGACCTTTACGATGAATACGAGTCTCACGGGACGCAAATGGGTGCGCGTGGAAGTGTGGGATGCAGCCGTGAATGGCGCGTTTACGCAGCAGGTATGGCTGAATTAAATCAAACAAACAGACCCTGTCGAGGCCGGGATACGTACCGGCCAGAGGAAATTAAGACATCAGGACGAGCCAGCATCAGGTCTTTAGCGCATAGTCGGCCTTTACGTCCTGCCCCGACCAAATTCGTTTCGCTGTCCAATCCGTCGCCGGGGCCGACCAGAACGGGTCCAGTGGTGGCAAACCCAGCGGCAGAAAGGCCACCGAGCATAAATACAAACTCCCCGTCGAAATATACGTCTCGCCAATGGCGGGCTGATGACCACACAACCCGATTTGCAGCCACCCTTTTGCATCAAACGTACCGGGCACGTCCATGGTCCGGTGAATGACGGCGGTCAGGGCCGAACGCACCTGACCGGGCGATAATTCCGGAGGTAAATTTCGCTGTAAAGCAACCTGAGCCAGCAACTGAAACGCCCCGCAGCGGTAGGCCAGCGACCGCCCGAAAGCCGCAAACGAGCCATCCGGTCCAATAAGCCGCTCCTGCACAATGGCGTATCGCTGGGCGCGGGTCAGCAACGTTTCATACAATCCTTTGTCGGCTTTTCCGGCATCGACCAGCGTTTTAACAATATCCAGCAGCATGGGCTGAATAACGTAGCTGTTGTAATAATCC
>JANPJE010000154.1:0-13583 GCA_031425355.1 Spirosoma sp.
CCCGTATCCGCTTCGGCCATCTGCTTGCCAAACGCTAAACCGGGGCCGACGCCTACTACGTCAGGTTTATCGAAATGAAGCGGCTCCGTGGCGGGTACCCATTGGTTATCCCGGTTCAGCACCCAAACGCGGGGATGCGGAGTTTTGTCAGTTGCTTCTACTGTACCGCGACCAGCCATATTCGACTGACCGGCCAGCAGGTATAGCTGCATTTCCCGGCCCGGAACGGCGGGATTCTGGGCCTGTGTTTCCTGAGCAAACAAGCCAAGCAACAAAGCCCATACCCAACTTTTCAATGGTGTAGTTTCCATTGGTCGTTTTGATTAGTTACCGTCCAGACCCGCCCGTGACCCGATACTAACCGGAATGCCGGCCGCTGGAGTTCGTCGCCCATGTCAAGTGTCCATTGTTTATCGCCGTCGGTGAGCGTGTGACTATTTTCTACCGATAAAAGTTGCCAGGCATCGAGCCGGTAAGCGTCATCCAACGCAATAGCATGAACGACGGTGCGGCTCAGGGCTGGGGCGGTTTCCGTCCAGCGATAGACCAACCCACTACCCGGTTTGCCTTCGCCGAGCGCGTTTGGTTCAACGTGGTAAGCATCATGCACGTACCCATACACGGGATGACTGAGGGTGCCACCGCCTGTCAGTCCGACGCTTCGGTGGAACAACTTCATGCCTGCTTCATTGCGCCGAATAGTCAGGCAATCGGACGCACTTTCGACATTGGCCTGTCCGTCTCGGTTATTCACGAGCCAGTTCCAGATGGTTGTAACGGGTTGCGTTGCTTCGATCTGATCAACAACAAACAGAACGTGGCTACCTGCCAAAAGCCAGAACCGCGAAAATCGTTTAATGGGTGCGTCACAGGCCAGGCTAATTTCGGAGCCGATAACGGAAACGACATCATTTTTCTCGGCCAGCAACAGGCGGTTTCCCCGGTCAACGGGTTCGCCCGGTTTACCATTGATTAATAACCGTCGGGGCAGTACGCTTTTCTGTTCCAAAACGGTGGCTTTGGCTTTGTCTTCCTGCAAACCTAATGTTTCCGCTTCAACTAAAAACGTGCAGGTATTGTGCGTTTGGGTGCTGCTTTCCAGTCCGTGAATCAGGTTCCGATAACAGCTATGGCCGGGGTCAACCAGTAGCCGTTCCCGATTGTGGACGAGGATAAAACTGTTCAGGTCGCCGTGCAAATGGCCGGGGCCGTGCAATGGGTCGCCCCCTCCATTGATAGCTATAACGGTTTTTCCATTCCAGGCATCGCGCATAAAGGCATGGCCGTTGCTGAACGAATGGGTCAGGGGTAAACCTGCTTGCTGTGGACTAATTGGGCTACTTTCAGCAGTTAACAGTGGCAGAGTCAGAAAGCCCCAGTCGTTCACCATACCGAACGTAGCCAGATCGTGCGGGCCTTGCCTCGGTACGTTGGCGTAATACGTCTCGAACAGATACCGAGCTAATCCGCGTTCTTCTGCGGATTCACTCCCGGAGTGGAGACTCCGGGCCGCAAGGTGCAATAGCAAATCGCCCGATGGTCGGAAAAGGGCTGCGCTGTCGTTGAAATTAGCGGCCCGTGCACGAGGTTCCGCGCCCCAGAAACCGCCCATTGGTTTCTGGTAAAACAGACTACTCACCGTCCAACGCAGACTGCGTCCATAAGCCGACACATCGAGTAAAGCCGCCTTTCCGGGGTACTGCCGGACAAGCGATTCGTAGCCGAGCATGAGGGCAAACGCCAGATAATTGCCGTACTGCAGTGACTCGCCGTAGGACCCGTCGGGCTGAAAAGCCAACGCACAGCGGCTTAGTTCAGGTACGTATTCGTCCAGGATAGCCTCCTCATTCAGCACGGCAGCGGCTACCACTACGCCCGATGTCAGGATGCCCCGCCAGTTGGCCAGATGGTTGTTTTTGGCAATCCAGCGACGACAAAGCGGGATGCCTTTCTCAACCAGAGCTGCCCGTATCTCTGCCTGTTCAATGTTGCTGAATGCATCGCGGGCCAAGTCATAGACAGCCGCTAATGCCCAGCACAAATGCGCCGTTTCGAGGTGGCCCGTCAGCGGGTCGAGCGGTCCGTCGGTACGGTGGTCGCGGAAGGCAGGCCCCGCCCAATCGTAGGCTGGAGTGCGGGCAATATCGAGCGCAACGGTTCGGAGCCAGTTCGCCAGTTTTTCCTCGGGTTCAAGGGCGTAGAGCATGGCCGCGTCGGAGAGGTATTCAGCCGCCGGATAGTACCAAGCGGTCGCAGCATCCGGCCCCAAAAGCCCTTTCGTGGCAACGCGGGCATAGACACGCTCGCGCAAAGCCGCGTAGAAACGGCTTACGAGCGGATCGCCGGTTGCCAGGCGGGATATAATTGATTGACGTTCCCTGTCAGTCAAAAAGCAAGATGCTTGCTTCCGCATCGGCGGGCCGGTCAGCATGACAGAATCAGAAATAGCCTCCATTTTTTACTACGTCGGTGGGTTTCATACCGCTTTCGACCATCTCGCGGATGGTGTCTTCTTTCACCAAAATAGCCTCGGCAGCCAGCAGAACATCGTAGGCAATGGCTTTCGGGATGGAAATTACCCCGTCGATGTCACCGAAAATCCAGTCGCCCGGCTCCACCACCACCGCGCCCATCAGCACGGGCTTCTGGTAATGGTACATCTTGAAACGACCCAGCATTCCGGTGTTGGCTTTGTACTGGTAAAATACCGGAAAGCCCTGTTCCAGGATGGCCGTTGTGTCGCGAATACCGTTGACTACCGCCCCCCGGCAACCAATGCGCTGGGCGGCCATCGTCATTACTTCGCCCCATTGTGAGGTGATGGTGTCGCCGGTGCAGTCCCACACCACAATCGAATCTTCGTGGAGGGTTTCGAGCATGAGGGCGCGCGTTTCCATCTCGCCATCGGTGGTGATGTCGGGCGCTCCTTTCACGGTGAAGGCCAGCCCGGCCAGCTTCATTTCTTCGCGTAAGGGCGCGAAATGGGCGGGCAAACTGGTGGTGTGCATGTTGTAGTTGAACCGCAGCACATCGTTCACCGCGCCGGTATAGAGCCGGAGGTAACGTTCGCGCATTTCGGCGATGGAAACCGGGTACGTGGGCAGCGTTGACGGGCTGGCTGGCTTTTGGTCGGTGTACGTGCCATTGCCATTTGTGGGGAGTGTCGTTGTCATCCGGCTAAAAATTTCATGTTATCAAAATTGACTTCCCGAATTACTACGTAGTCGGGCTGGTTCAGCACAAAGGCAATTACCCGCGCTACGTCGTCCACTTTCAGGAATTTTTCGCGGGCAACGGCCCGGTCGCCCCAGTAGTTGCTATCGACGGGACCGGGGTTTACTTCCGTTACTTTAATGCCGAGTTTCAGCACCTGATCGGCCAGGCCACTGCTCAGTCCCCGCGCCCCGAATTTCGACGCGCAGTAGATCGGCGCACCGGGGTTGGTGCGTTGACCAGCCATTGATACTAACGTCAGCACGTGGCCGCTTTGCTTCGGTTTCATAATCCGCAAGGCTTCGCGGTTGCACAAAAACACCCCACGCATATTGGTGTTTATCATCCGCTCGTAGGTTGCCAAATCGGTCTCGGCCAAGTCGGGCGTGGGAATGCCCAGACCCGCGTTGTTAATCAGCACATCTACCGTGCCGTAGATTTTGACGCATTGGGCAAAAGCCGCCTGCACATCGGTTTCGCTGCCCACATCGCCGTTGAACGAGGTAACGGCTCCGGCCGGCGTTCCGGCGCCCGGATACTCGTCGGACAATTTGTCTCTCAGGCTGAAATCAAACACCTTCGCGCCCTGTTCGAGCAGCGCCAGTGCAGAAGCCCGGCCAATGCCGCTGGCCCCGCCGGTAATGAACGCTACTTTGTTCTCGATGTAATTCATGGTTGTATTATCAATCGTTTAATTCAGTTAAAACAGCTTCCCGCCTTTTTTCCCGCTTGTCTGCCCGGGTGCGATACCAGAGAACAAACGAGAAAGTCAGGCACACAAACCCGGCTCCGAGGGCTAATTGACCACTTAGCATCGCCCGCGACGGGAAGCCCATCACCACGAACATCAGGCCCGTCAGCCCAAAGGCAATGCCGTACATAAGCCTGATGGCAGCGGCAAACGCACCATCATTTTTGCTTTCCTGAGCAGGAACAAACGGAACGGTTAATTTGTGAAAGAATGCTGCAACCCGCGCATCGTAAGCCTGGTCTTTCGATTTGAAATTGCCCGAAATTATGAACACCGCAAAGCAAAAAACGATCTCGACCAACGTAGCAATTGCCCACCTTATTTCTTCAATAACGGTAAGCCCCAAGATGTTGAAATAATCGTTTTTTACAAAAAACAGGTGCAGTATAACCCCTAAAACAATGCCGCCAAACAGCGTGACCAACGCGCCCCAGGGTTGTGGTTTGGCCATTAATATACCCACAATGACGGGTACGATCATCGGTACGGCAAAAATGCCCGCCAGTAGTTTATTGGCCTCGAACGCACCGCCAAATCCGGCCACAAACAAAGCCCCGACGGTGACAATGGCTCCCACCAGCAGGGTCATCAACCGGCCCACCAACAGGCTCTCTTTACCGCTGGCATTAGGCCGAAACACGCGCTGGTAAATATCGCGGGTCAAAACGCTGGCCGTTACGTTGTATTCAGCACTAAGTACCGACATGGTAGCGGCAAACATAGCGGCCATCATCAATCCCATAATGCCCGATGGCAACAATTCCACGCACAAGCTGACGTAGGCCATTTCCGGGTTTTCGAGGTTGGGCAGGATAACCCGTGCCGCTAAGGGCGGGAAAAGAAAAATGATGGGAAAAATAAAGAAAAACAACGCCGACAAACCCGCCAGTTTCTGCCCATCGGTTTCGGTTTTGGCACTGTAAAAACGCTGGATAAATGTCCAGTTACCCAAATACCTGATAATCAGAAGGATATAATACGTAGTCAACCAAAGGGGTATGCCTTTTTTGCCGTTAAACCAGGTCATGTTTTGGGGAATAACGGCTTGCATATTCTCCAGACCACCCGCTGCATTGTAAGCCAGCGGCACTAAAATTAACGTAGCAAAAAAGAGGATTACAAACTGCACCACATCGGTTACGATAACCGCCCAAAAGCCCCCAACTACGGTGTAAAGCGTCACTACAATGCCACAGCCGATGATGGCCGTTTCAAACGGGATACCCGAAGCGGCCGTGATAAACAGGCCGATGGCATACAGTTTTATCATGTCGTCGAGGAGTTTGAAAACGACTCCGCTCCACGAAAACAGTTGCCGGATGGGGGCATTGTAGCGCGTTTCTAAAAACTCGACGGGACTCATAATGCCCGCCCGTTTCCAGCGTTTGGCGAAAAAACCAATGGCGATCAGCGAGGGAAAAACGGTACTCCAGATCACGGTGATGGCCACCAGCCCATCGGAATAGGCGATACCGGCGTAGGCCACAAAGATGAACGTACTGAACTTGGTCATGAAGTTGCTGATGCCGCCAGCCACCCACGACACGCCACTGCCACCCTTGAAATAATCGTTGATATTTTTGACAAACCGACCCAAAAAGATGCCGATGCCCGACATCATCACCATATACAGAATAATTGCCGCGTAGTCGAGAGTTTGGAGTTTATTCATGGTCGTTAGGGTGCGTTAAAATGTCAACTTCGGGCGAACAGATTTTTCATCGTTGCTCAGAACGTAAGCGTTGATGCATCGGCAATGAGCACCGGCGAATCATACACCGGAATGTCCTTAAATGTGTAGGTCGTCCCAGCTTTAGTCCATCGGTTTTTTGGCAATTCATAGACGTTTCCGGTCAATACGTCCACCCAGACAGGCTTTGTGAAATTGCCGTTCTCGATGGTAATATCGACGGGCGTTGTGGTGAACAGGTTGGCTGGCGTCTTCCCATCTAACCAAACAGTGATCACCTGCTTTTTTCCCGCTTTTTGCTGGTGGGCAAAAACGGAGATGGATTCTTTCGCCGTTGTGGTAAGTCTGGCATCCGGCACTAACTCAAGCCGATTGTCGAAAATAGCCGCTACGTTCTGCACCGCGTAGTACGCCACTTTCGGGCGGATGGCCGCTTTGGTATTGTCGGACTGAATCAGCCCTTTCATGTTCAGCACGGCGTCTTTGCCCCAATCGTAATATATGTCGATAATGCTGAACACCGACGTTTCAATGTCGCGGCCCAGATCGCCCAGCAGTCGGCGCGTGTCGTATTTGGCCTGCGCATATTCCGTCCAGTAATATTTGTCGAGGGCGAAACTGGGGATGTAGCCCGACGGTGCGCCGTTTTCGCCCTGCCGCAGCAGCAGCGTTTTTGAATATTTCTCAATAACAGCTTTCAGCGACATAACGCCTTTGTACGAATCTTCGGGCCGGAAATTATAGCTGTGGTACGAAATCCAGTGGAACTGATTCAGCTTGCCCCGGTCGCTGATAACTTTCAGAAAACGATCGAGGTATTCGGTGTTACTGTTGGACGCAAAAGCCAGTCCGGCAACTCTGGCATCGGGCTGAATGCGTTTGATAATGTCGGCGGTACGTATATTTAATTCGGCCGTCGTTTCGGGCGTGATTTTTTGCATGGGATGGTCGGGTTCGTTCCAGATTTCCCACTCGCGTACCCGGTCTTTGTAGCGGATTACGAGGGCTTCGACCCAGCGGTCATAAGCAGCATATCCTTCGGGCGAAGTCATCAGGCTGTTCAGCAGTCCGGTTCCGCCACCGCCCTCATAAATCGGGTTGCCATACGATGTTTCCAGCCAGGGTTCGAGTTTGTTCGCTACGGCATAGTCGATCACCTCGTCGAGCCACTTCCAGTCATAAACTCCCTTTACTTTTTCGCACTTGGCCCATCCTGCCTGGAGCCGTATCTTCTTGACACCGAGCGGAGCTAAGTACGCTTTATAGGCATCGAAGTTAGTAAAATCGCGGTCGAGGGTTTCGCAGCCGACCGTAATGCGTGACGATTCGATGGCGGTGGTTGAGCGGGGTTTGATCGTCCCGATGCGCTTCAGATTGACCGACAGTGGCGTTTTCACCCGGTCACTTGATGTGTCGATAAACTGGCCGAACGTACTGCCCGATAAGCCGCAGACAATAAATAGGACCAAACACAGTCTACAAACGGGTATCGACTTTTTCATAAAAACTCCTGTAAAAGTATTGGTCAACCACTCTTTCACTCTTTCGCTCCGGTTCGGCGGTCCGATTCGCTCATTGATATTATCGACGCATCGGCAATCAGCACCGGGTAATCGGGTACCGGAATGCCCGTAAACATATACGTACTGCCTTTTTTCGACCACTGTTCTTTCGGTATTTCGTAGATCTTTCCCGTTATCAAATCAACGAAAACGGGTTGGTCAAACCGACCCTCAACGCTGATGATCGTGAGTTTGGGTGTATATGCCTCCGCCGGACGCGCTTCTTTGCTCCAAAGTGTAAGTAAACTGCTGCCGCTTTTTTTGTGGCGATACGTAAAGACATTTACCGTTTCCTGATTGGCTGTCGGTTTACTGTCCGGGCGTAGTTCAATCTGGTCATCAAACAGCGAGAACACGTGCTGGGCGGCTTTGTAGGCTAATTTGGGCCGTTTAATGGTTTTGTCCCCATTCGTTTGCAACAAGCCTTTGCTGTTGATGCCCACCATGTGGTCACCAGCCGCGTAGTGAATATCGCTGATGGTGAACAGGTTGGTGGCAATACCGCGTCCATGATCGCCGAGCATCCGGCGTAAATCCCACTTGGCCTGGCTCAATTCGGTCCAGTCCTGATCGGTCATGGCCCCCACCGTGGTGCCTTTGGCCTGCGATGGTGCGCCGTTCTCGCCCTGCATGAACACAACCGTCGGTTTGTAGCTCCACACCAATTGCCGAAGCCGTTCGATGTGCGGATAGGAATCGTCGGGGTTGTGCCGGTAGCCGTGATACGTCAGTATATCGACGAACGCAAGCGCGTTTTCATTTTTCAGGGTTTCAAAGAAATCCCGCGTGAAATCGAGTTTGGTAATGCTCGCCATACCCAGCGCAATAAGTCGGGCGTTTGGCTGAATGCTTTTAATAATCCGGGCGGTTCGCACGTAAAACTCCCCGATTTCTTTTCCGGTATGCGTCGGGTTGAGGTCGGGTTCGTTCCAGATTTCCCACTCCGGCACCTGATTTTTGTAGCGCGTTACCATCGCCCGCACCCAGTTGTCCCAGGCCGCCAACGCTTCGGGCGATGTGGGAATATGACCCGCCAATTTGGCCTCGCCACCGCCTTCGTAAATCGGGTTTCCGTACGACAATTCGACCCAGGGCGATACACCCCGCGAAGCTGCATCGGGAATGACCGCATCGAGCCACGCAAAATTATATTGACTTTTCACTCTCTCGCACTTCGACCAGCCTCCCTGCAACCGAATTCGTTTGGCTCCCAGCGGGCCGAGATACGTTTTGTAGGATTGATAGTCAGTATAATCGCGGTCGAGGGTTTCGCCCCCAATACTCCAGGTTGAGGATTTTATATCTTTTGCATCATGGGTTTTCAACTGCCCGACTTCTTTCCAGTTGACCAGGGTCGCCGGTCGGGTTGTGACATTACCGCCGTCACGGTCTGACTGAGCAAAAAGCAGATTGGCCAGCAACAAACTCCAGATGGTCAGGAGGATTTTCATAGTCATTGCCTGATTATTTGCCGGGAAGGTTGCTCTTGTTCGTGCCATTTAGTACGTCTTTCAAATCGGCCATAAACACATTGCGCGTTCCATCCAGAAAGCCATTAAAAATCACGTAACGGCCCGAACGATCCCAGGCCGGATGGGCGTCGATGCGAAATTCACCACCCGCCTTAGAGAGAAATATGTTAACAATCGACTGTTCCTTAGTAGATTGTACATTCATCAGCCGAATAGGGACGGTGCCATCGGTTGTCCCCAACTCGCCCGGATAGGCGTCGGTCACCATGAATGGCAAACCAAGCGGATTGAGCGACGGGTGGCCCGAACCGGGCGAGAATATCGTTTTCATCTCGCTGCCATCGTACCGAACGGTAATGATCTCCAAACCCGGCTTCCCATCGACGTTCAAATTCATGGAGAGGTGTTCGCCGTCGGGCGTCCAGTTGATGTGGTGCCCGCCTTTGGCCCATTGGTCGGGGGTGATGGCCGTTCGTAAATCAGAGCCATCGGGCCGCATCGTAATCACCGACCGTCGGCGGTCGCCACCGGTTCGGGGTGTCCATTGCAGGGTAGTCAGCAAGCGCGTTCCCTGCGGATTCCATTTGACCTGAAAGCAGTAGTATTCGTAGTCCTGCGGATTCGCAATCGCGATTTTGGGAACCGTTTTTTCGTAGATGTCCCGGATGGTCACGATGCGCTTAACGGCTCCGGTGCTGGTGTTGGTGATGTCGATGCCATCGGTCGCCACGGGGCCGATGTTGCGGGGGGCTTTCGCATCGGGAACCACTACGCCATAACCCACCTGCGCCCGCCGGGACGAAATCAGGTTATACGTAGCGAGTTTGGAGCCATCCATCGACGCCATGAAAACCGTTCCGCCCATCCGTCGCGATGCACCCGTGAGTGGATTCAACCGTATGGCGAATGCACTCCAGTTGGTAGTGTCAACATCATTGAAATAAAGATCTTCGTCTGTTTTACCCCATTGCACATTGGCTCCCAACTGCATCTCCCACCCCCGCGATTGGGCCACCACGCGTTCCTGCCCGGTTTTTCGATCAACGAGAATGACTTCGCCCACCTCACCGGGTTTTGGCGAGGTGACTTCCTGCGGGAAGCGAAACAGGGCCAGATAACGACCCGACGGACTAAGCGGAGACGTATCAAAAAACCGGTGGATAACCCGACCCGAACTGACCCTCACCACGGGCACGAGTGCCGGACCCGAATAGGGTGGAAACTCCTGTGCTGATTGAGCCATCAGGGAAGGGGAAAGCATCAGACCCAGCATAAACTGACAAAGCAGGCGGACGTTCATAAGTGACGAAAATAAGGAAGGCAAGAAAACGGTCGGCCTCATTGTGGGCCGACCGTTCGACACCAACCTATGAATGAATTACAACAAATCAATACCCTTGATTCTGAGTGAGTTTACTGTTCAACTCAATTTCGCGCTGGGGAATCGGATACAGCACCTGAAACGGTTTAGCCGGGTACTTTTTCGCGGTCATCACCGGTACGTAACGCCCGGTTCTGACGAGATCAAACCACCGCTGGCTCTCAAAAGCAAACTCAACCCGCCGTTCCTGCTCCAGTGCCAGCCGCAGTTCAGCCTGAGTACTTACGGGTAAGTCAGCAAGTCCGGCCCGTTTGCGAATCTGGTTGACAAGTGGCAGCGCCGTTGCTGTCTGGCTTTGCTCGTTCATCGCTTCGGCGTACATCAGTACCACATCGGCGTACCTCAAAATTGGATAGTCGACATCCGATTCGCCCCGGATGATACCCGTTTGTTTAAACTTCACAGGATAGGCTTCATTGACCGCAACACCCTGTGGATTGGTATAAGCGGTCGCTACGGAAGCGGCCTTTCTAAGATCGCCCGGCTGGTAAGCGGCTATTAAATCGGCAGTAGGCTTGTTAACGCCATCGCCCGGTCCGCCGGTCACCCCGAAATCGGGCGATAGCGCGCCGAACGGAGTCCATAATGAATAGAAACCACCGCCCTGACCAATTTGCCCGGTTTTGTACTGTACGGCTAAAATGACCTCTTTGTTCGTGGCAAATGAGGTTGATGCAGAAAACACGGCTGCATACGTCGGCATGAGGCTGTGGACATTGGCATCAATCACTTCTTTCAACTTGACGGCGGCTTTGTCGTGCTGATTCTGAGTCAGATATACTTTACCCAGCAAACTTTTAGCCGCCCACTTAGACGCCCTGCCTGCGTTGGCGGCTGTGATCGTGGTCGGCAATTTTTCCTCGGCAGCCACTAAATCACTCACGATCAGGGCGTACATATCGGCTGCGGGCGAGCGGGTTATGGCGGCAGTTGCATATGGATCGTTGATCTCATTGGTTATTAACTGTACATCGCCAAAAAGCCGAACCAGGTTGAAATAAAACAGCGCACGCAGAAAGCGGGCTTCGCCTTCATACTGATTCCTGAGGGCTGCGTCGAACGTAGCGGAACCAATCCGGTCCAGAATGCCATTGGCCCGGCCAATTCCCTGATAATGACCAAGCCAGGCATCCCGGAAGAATGTGTTGGACAGTGAATAGTTGAGGTCTTCAATCTCAAAACCAATGGCGCTGACGGGGGTTCTGGTATAGCCATACTCGGTATTATCGGTAGATACTTCGCCCAGCCAGATGAGCGAACCACCGCCGGTGCCGTACAAACCCGCGTGTTTGAACGTCCCATAGGTTCCCACAACAGCCGTATTGAAATCGGCCGCTGTCTTGTAAAAATTGGCACCGGTGCGCTCCGTTTCGGGCACGACGGAGAGGAAATCACTGCTGCACGCGCTTAGCCAAAAGGTCAGCAACGACAGGTAAACGAGTTTCGTTTTCATGATAATTCAGCTTGTGACTGTCAGAATGAAAGATTGATGCCGACTGTGTAGGAGCGAGCAATGGGGTAGTTGCCAAAATCGGACCGCGAGGCCAGCAGGTTGTCATTCGATACGCTGACTTCGGGGTC
The DNA here is from genome assembly GCA_031425355.1 of Spirosoma sp. Lineage (GTDB taxonomy): Bacteria > Bacteroidota > Bacteroidia > Cytophagales > Spirosomataceae > Spirosoma. The sequence continues at coordinate 11,651 of JANPJE010000154.1, forward strand.
GTAGCCCCGATAGCCGGTGAAGGTGAACAGGTTAGCGCCTGTAGCATAAACGCGGGCATTCTGCAAACCAAGTCGCTGCGTCAGTGAGGAGGGTATCGAATAAGCCAGCGTTACGGTACGAATTCGGAGGTAAGACCCCTCAAACAGATACTGCGAACTGTAAACCGTGTTGGTATTCTTGCCGCCCCGAATGGTCCTGCCAAACCGTCCGTCGCCGGGTTGCTGCGGAGAAATCCATCGGTTATCGTACACGTACTTTGTATTGTTCTGCACCCCGGCATTGTTGATCATGAACGTACCGTCGTAGATCTGGTAGCCAACCATACCATTGGTGGAGATATCAAGACTAAAATTTTTGTAAGAGAATGTGTTATTGAAGCCAAAAAAGTACTTAGCGTGTGGGCTGCCAATCACTTCCCGGTCGTTATCATTGATGACGCCGTTTCCGTCCACATCCTTCCATTTTACATCGCCGGGTTTAGCCAGCGGCTGCGCTTTGTACTCGGCCACTTCCTGATCGGTCTGGAAAATGCCCAGTTGACGACGTCCGAAGAAAACACCAATCGGGCTGCCAACCTGCGTAACGTGGGTGTTGGCAACCTGCCCGTTGGCCGTACTGAAAATCCGCTCGGCATCGGTGCTCATTGCCAGCACTTTATTCCGGTTGAACGTAATATTGGCATTGGTTGTCCACTTGAAGGCACCGGTCGAGCGCGACCCCGGCAGGTTGCGGGTCGTCAGGGCGAGTTCAAGCCCTTTATTCTGCACCTCGCCTAAGTTCACAACGGCATTGGTCAATCCCGTTGCGCCGGGGGTCGATATGTTGAAGAGCATGTTGGTATTGCGCTTATCGTAATAATCGGCCGTAATACTGACGCGGTTGTTCAGCATGGAAAAATCCAGACCCAAATCCAGTTGTTTCATCGACTCCCAGCCAAGCTGCCCGTTGGAGAATGAACTACGTGCCAGACCGGGCGTGAGCGCATCGCCAACAATGTAATTGGCGTTGGTCAGTTGACCAATGGCCCGGTAGTTGCCAATCGCGTTGTTACCCGTAAGTCCGTAGCTGGCCCGCAGTTTTAAATCGGTAATCAGCTGCTGATTTTTCATAAACGCTTCTTCCGCCACCCGCCAGCCGACGGAAGCCGACGGGAACGTACCCCACCGGTTATTCTCGCCGAAGCGGGACGACCCATCCCGGCGGAGCGTTGCCGTCACTAAATACTTGTCGTTGAACGTGTAATTAACCCTGCCCAGCAGCGATAGAATCGTGTAATTCTGGATGTTTTCACTGCCGATGTTCACAGTTCCACCATTGATGTTCGGAACCAGATCGTCGGGAAAATTAATGGCCCCCGCCGTTACGGAATTGCTGGTTTCCTGTTGTGCCGTGAAGCCGCCAACCACATCCACAGCATGGCGGCCTATCACCTTCTTATAACTCAATGTATTCTCGTTCAGCCAGTTAATGCTTTCCGAACGGGTCGCTGTTGCCGATGCGATTCCCACGGGTGCCGATGTGCTCAACGTGGACGGCACCCAGATCTGGTTTTTGAAGAAGTTGAGATCGGCTCCCACCGTAGTCCGAAATTTCAGTGCGGGCAGAATTTCGTATTCGGCATACGCATTTCCCAGCAACCGGAATTGTGAAGACGGATTCTTGTACTCATTGGCGATCTTGACCGGACTCTGAAACCCGGCTGACCCTTCAGGAGCCGGAATTTCGTTGCCATACGAACCATCGGGTCGGTAGAGCGGTACGTGGGGCGATATGCCCATGGCGGTTTGAATGATTCCAAAACCACCATAATGCCCCGAAAAAGGCAGGTTGATCTGGCTTGTATAACTTGGCAGCAAACTCACCCCAAGGGTCAGTTTTTTCGATGCTTTTGCGTCGATATTGGCCCGGAAACTGTATCGTTTCAAGCCGGTA
>JANPJE010000155.1:0-10805 GCA_031425355.1 Spirosoma sp.
AGCCGTCCGTCGCCATGTTCGCCGGAGAGCGAGCCGCCATATTTTTTAACCAACTGCGCCGTGTCCATCAGCAACGCCCGAAACTTGGCCCGCCCGTCCGACGATTTCAGATTAATGAGCGGTAATGCGTGAATTTCACCGGCACCCGCGTGGGCCGAGTATTCGAGTTTCAAGCCGTGATTTTCCCATGCCATCCGGTCCAGTTCGTCGATATAATCGGGCAAATCGCGAACATCCACTGCGGTGTCTTCCACCACATTAGCCGGTTTGTCGAGACCGGGAATGTTGTACATAATGCTCAACCCGGCCTTACGTAGCGCCCATGGCTTTTTTGTGTCTTCGTCGAACAGAGTGGGGTAGGCATAACCCAACCCTTTTTGCTGCAAATCGTTCACAAATCCGGCCGCTTTCCGAGCCACGCCCTCCAGTGTATTATCGAAAAATTCGACCATCAGAATCGCTTTCGGATCACCTTCGACAAAGCCGCGATTTTTGGTTTGCTCGATGTTGGTTTTAGTCAGTTCAAGAATGTAATCATCGACCAGTTCCGAGGCCGAACAGCCGTGCGCCAACGCCACCAGATTGGCTTCGAGCGATTGGCGGATGGTTGGAAAATGGGCGCAGACCAACGCTGTTTCTTTGGGCGGCAGGGGCAATAGATTCAGTCTGGCTTCGGTAATGAAGCAAAGCGTACCTTCCGAACCGGCAATGAGCGGGGCGAAGTTGAAAAGAGGAGGAGAAAAGGAGGAGAGGGAATTAGTGGTTTCTCCTATTCCGAGCGTCGGCCCGGCTCCTTCCTCCCAAAATTTCACTATCTCATCCAGCGCGTAGCCTGTGTTCCGGCGGGTAACGGTGGGTTTGGGGTAGCCTTCGCGAATGTGTTTTTGTACATCTGGTTTGGAGAGCCAGTCGCGAAATTGGACGTAAAGCCGTTGTTCGAGTGGACTGATGACGTTTTCGCCCCGGCATTTCGCGTCGAATTGCTCGCGGGTAAGTGACCCGAAGGTCACTTCGGCACCGTCGCTGAGCACCGCCCGAACGTCGAGCAGGTGATCACGGGTGGTTCCCCAGATAATCGAGTGCAGCCCGCAGGAGTTATTGCCAATCATCCCGCCAATCATGGCCCGGCTGGCCGTTGACGTTTCGGGGCCGAACAGTAAGCCGTGTGGTTTCAGAAACGCATTGAGATCGTCGCGGATAACGCCCGGCTGTACTCGTACCCATTTTTCACGGGCGTTTATTTCCTCAACTTTCCCGAAATATTTAGAAATATCGACCACAATGCCGCTGCCAACGACCTGCCCCGCCAGCGATGTTCCGGCCGCGCGGGGGATGAGGCCTACTTTATGTTGTTGCGCAAACCGTACTAATTTTTTTATGTCCGCTACTGATTTTGGCAGGGCCACCGCAATGGGCATTTCCTGGTAGACCGACGCATCCGTTGCGTAGAGTATACGCTGGGCCGTGTGTTCGGGCGATTCATCAAAATACAACTCACCCTCGAACGAAGGTGTCAGGGTAGCGAAAGGCAATTTTTGCGGTAGGCGAAACATAGCGGTTACGTTCTAAACGTTCTGTAAAGATACGAAAACCGGGGGCAGATTATGGAGATACGGTCGTAGCGGGTGTTCGATCAACGATGAATCACATTTACCCTTCCTTACTTCGCGTCCATAAATTTCTTCATTTCAGCCATGACGTCAATCGGTTCGTTGCGGTCTAAGGCATCGGCGATTCGGGCGATGTCGTCATACGGAAGGGCATAATTGGGTTCGGCGGTCTGGTCGCGGGCAAGTGCATCGGCAACTGTATTGTCGACACTGACGGTGATCTGCACCCGGCGATTGCCAAAATAGGCTTTGATCGTATCAACAATGTCCTGTCCGGCCTTGTCGGCGTCGATATGAAAAACGATGGAATCCATGGGCTTTTTTACCTGAGATAACGCAATTCTGCGGGTACATGTTTTTCATCCCCGGTCGAGTGCCCGCTTCAGAAAGCCGCCGATGAAGCTGCCTATAAACGTTAAAATTATGGAGCCGTAGAGTCCGAAGTTTTCAACATCCCGGTCGGATGAACCGTCGGGAGTGGGAACAAAGATCATATAGCCAAGCCAGATGACGCTTGCCTGCACAACGGCTAAGAACCAGCCTTTTCGCGGTTCCAGAAACCCGATGCCAGCCGCCAGCGCGGGCGTGACGAAATAAGGGAGGTGAATGGTGGCGGTGATTTTGATGCAGACCAGAATCACAAGGCTACTAACTAATGTCAGGCCGAGGTGAATCAGCAATCGGCGGTCGAAAAAAGACGCATTCATGGATAAGAAAAAATATAGACTGAACAGGACTAATCGACAGCAGCCAATCAGGTCCTATTCAGTCTACATTTTTCATTTCTTACTGGTTCACGTACACACTGCCGCTGCTGGCCGAAAGCGTTACTGGAATGCCGCCCCCGTTGAGGGTTCCTTTGATGCGGTCTTTTTCGGTGTCACCGCTGAAATTGCTCAGGGGTATTTTGATGTTGTTGCCGCTCAGGTTCAAGCTGATCCCTTTGTCGAGAGGCATTCGCACGCGAACATTACCTGCGCTGGTCGTCAGGCGAATCGGCCCGGTCAACTTGGTGATGCTTACATCGACGCCCCCTGCGCTGGTGCTGGCGTCGATGCTGCCCGATACGTTCGCGAGCCGCACCGACCCGCCCGATGTGCTGGCTTTAATGTCGCCCGCAACGTTATCGCCGTTCACGCTGCCACCGCTGGTTTGGGCGTCAATCGTTCCTTTCAAATCCGTGAGCCGGATGCTGCCGCCCGATGTGTGCAGCCGCATGGTTCCCGACGACTCTTTGGCGTCAATCGAACCGCCCGAAGTCTGGAGGTCAATATTGTCCTGGCAACGGTCGAGGTGAATTGACCCGCCAGACGTTTGTCCGTTGATATTGCCCTGTACGTCGGAGAGGTTCAGGCTGCCGCCACTGGTGCGGAACCGCTGATTGCCCGCCAGTGCCGAAAGCTGGATACTGCCGCCCGATGTGCGTAAGTCAGTCGCTACGTTGCGGGGTGTATAAAATTTGAAGCTGATGCTCAGCGACCGTTTCCAGTTATCATTATTGTTGTTCCGGCGTTTGGCGGTTGCAACAATCGTGCCGCCTTCCTGGGCAATGCTAATGTCATAATCTTTCAGCCGTTCCGCGATTTCTTCTTTGTCGAGTTTGTCGTTCCAGTTGTTGGCGCGTACAAACATGTCGACTTTAGCGTTCATGTCAGTTCCGCCTTCGATGGTCAGACTTCCGCCCGATGTTTCGGCCCGTACGGCGTTGATTTTGCCCGAAAAGGTTTTGGTTTGATACGGCTCGTCGCGGTTCTGATTACGATTTTGCGCGATCGAGGTCAGCGCGAAGGTGCTCACGCTTAAGAGGGTCAGTAGAAACTGGTTGCGTTTCATGAGGTTGATTTGTTTACGTAGCAAAGATGCTGTTGATGGTAAGAAGGTTGCACGGCCCGGACGTTTTCAGATGGAGTTCGTGCCAATGCGTTCAGATACGTATTGACAAGTGTCGTGCCAGAGAATGTAATCATCTGTAAGTCAACGAATTAATTTATATTCTGAAAAAAGATGTTGTCCGCCATCGGACAACGCACGTTCATCTGCGGACAGTTTCACTTAATCGTGACTTCCACCCGACGGTTTTTGTGCCGTTCGGTTTCGGTGGTATTATCGGCAATTGGGCGCGCACCACCGTAGCCTTTGGTCGTGATGCGGTCGTCGGCAATGCCGCTTCGGTTCAGGTACGTTGCCACCACTTTGGCGCGGTTTTCCGACAGGGCCAGATTCAGTCGCGGGTCGCCTACATTGTCGGTGTGGCCCGCTACGTCGATGTGCCAGAGCGGGTTGGCTTTCATGGCTGCCACAATCTGGTTTAGTTCTGCCGATGATTCGGGTAAGAGGATATAACTGCTTTGTTCGAACTGCACGTTATGAAGCACAAACGTATTGCCCTGGGTGAAAGTCGGTTCGGCGGGGGGCGACGGTGCTGGTTTCGCCGGGGTGGACGTAGTGGTTGACACAGGCTTTTCAACCTCCGGCGGACGGGTGCGAATGGGTGGAATAGTTACCGGTTTTTGAACCGGCTTAGTCGATACTTCGGCGGGTTTGGGTTTAGCAACAGCGACGGGCTGTCTTGGTGGAGCCTTGGGCGGGGTTGGCTTCGGTTTGGGTGATACGGCCACTGGAGGTGCTTTTTGCGAAAAATACTGCGCCATGATGGGTTCGCCGGGTGTAGTAAACCGGTCAAATATCATGCGTTTCCGGTCGGGTCGTTGCCAGTACAGATAAATTTCCCCTTCTAACATATCGTTGAAATAATCGACCCGTAAATCATAATACTGGCCCGCTTTCAGCACAATATTACCCGTGAAGTCTTTAGAATCGTTTAACTGCCAGGAATCCATTACCTTCTGATTCCCTACCCAGATCCGAATACCATCATCAACTTTTGCGTAGAAATAATATTCGCCGGTAGCCGGTGCCAGTAGTTTACCCGTCCAGCGAATGGAATAATACGAACGGGGAATACCCGGAGCGGGGTTGCGGTCTAACCAGTTGAACTGAATTTGCGGGTCGATGCGGGTCAGAACTTTCTGCTCAAAGTTCGTTCCTGTATAATACTCGCCTTTCAACCCCGACTGGGCCATTGCTGACGTTGTCAGAAGACACAGTAATAGTCTGCCAAGTACCGCTGTTGATTTCATCAGTAAGCCTTTACGGTAAAGATGACAGTTTTGCGGAGCGGGTTCGTGCAGATTGGTACAGAAGGAAGAAAAGTAGGATGACTTAACTTATTCTGCCCGCAGACTCTTCGCCGGGTTTGTCAGAGCGGCTTTCACCGATTCATAGCCAACGGTTAGAGCGGTAATCAGGGTCATCAGGCCGAACGTACTGGCAAAGACCCACCAGCCGAAGCTGATTCGATAGACGTACCCCTGTAGCCAGCCATTCATCAGAAACCAGCCCAGTGGTGCTGCCAGTAGAAAACCAACGAATGCCAGTCGGCTGAATTCGCGACCAAACAACCACAAAAGCTGACTTAACGTGGCCCCCAGCACTTTGCGTACTCCCATTTCTTTAGTCTTTGCTTCGGCCATAAACGACACCAGCGCGTAGAGTCCCAAGCAGCCCAGCAGCACCGCGATGAGGGAAAATACCTGCACCAGACCCAGCAGAATTTGTTCAGTAAGGTAAAAGTTAGCCAGCATATCATCCACGAAATCAGCTTTGTAAACGTGTTCGGGGAATAGCTCATTCCAGGTAGTTTCGACGGCTTCGAGCGTAGTGGGCAGATTGGCTGGATTCACTTTTAGCGCGGCCATGTGATTTTCGCGGTGATAATTCAGCAGAATTATTGGCGGGATACCCTCGCGCAATTCGCTTACGTGAAAATCCTGAAGCACACCAATAATGGTTTTGTCGCCACCCCAAAGGTTGACCCGTTTGCCTAACACATTGCCGGGCAAACGAAGTCCCAACTGCTTTACCATCGTTTCGTTGATGATCGCTTCTGCACTGGTAGTGTCGTTGTTTCGGAAATTGCGTCCTGCTATGAGTTTAAGACCAAATAAAGGAAGGTAATGATCGTCGCCAACCTTAACAATTGCGGGAAATTTCTCCGGTGCCGTATGCGTGTCATACGAGAACGGGACTGGCAAACGCCGGTGCGGAGTAGCGGGCGGCTCGACGCCTAATGCTACCTGCTCAACACCCGCAATCTGCGCCATTCGGTTTCGCAGTACATCCTGTTTCAGTGCGTTGTCGGTTGGTACAGGAATAGTCAGAATAGCGTCTTGCCGAAATCCTAAATCGGCCTGACGCATGTGGCGTACCTGTGCCATCATAACAACGACGCCAATGATGAACAGTTGAGTAATAAAAAATTGCATGACAACCAGCCCACGCCGGACCGAAACCCCACCAACCTGCTGTGTAGTAAGTCGTCCGCGCAGAGCCGCCACCGGGTTAAAGCGTGCCAGCACCAGCGACGGGTACAGCCCGGCCAGCAAAATTACCCCGACAACCAGGGCACCAAACCAGCGTAATGAATCGGGCTGGAACAGGTTGCCAATGGACAGGTCGGTGTTCATAACGGCCAATGCGCTGTTCAGCAAGGGTAAACTCAGGTGCGTCAGCAGAATTGCCAGGAGCACAGCCGCCAGCGTTACCAGCGTTGTTTCGGTCATAAACTGCCCGATCAATTGCCGACGCGAACTGCCTACTGCCTTCCGAATGCCCACTTCTTTGGCCCTTTTGAGGGCATGAGCCGTTGCCATGTTGATAAAGTTGATGCAGGAAGCGAGCACCAAAAACAGCCCGATGAGAATGAGAGCGTACAAAATCGGCTTCGGCGACCGCCCGCCATACTGCGGAATGTGGTCTGATTCGCTCAGAGGAATGGCGTGGAAATCAAGTTTTTTGCCTTCCTGGGTCGTCAGGTATTTTTGTCGGATTTGTGGGAAAGCGTCGGTCAGCCGCTCAACGGGGGTGCCTTCGCGCAACGTTGCGAAACAGACGGTCGTTACGTTATCCCAGGATTGCATGGCCTGTTTGCCCTGTGTACCGGATAGTGCGGCCACTGTAGCATAGGAAATAAAGGCATCGTAGCGAAGTTTGGTGTTGGTGGGCAGATTCTTTATCAAGCCCGTAACGGTCAGATTAGCCTGATTATCAAAGCGCAGTACTTTACCCATCGGGTTGGCCGAGCCAAAATATTTGTGGGCATATCGTTCGGTGAGTACTACGGTATTGGGAGCTGACAGGGCTGTTTTCGGATTACCGCTGATCCATTTCGTGTCAAAAACCTCGAAAAACTGGGGTTCTGTGAAACATAGATTCCGCGACTCCTCAAATTTTTTGATCAGCTTTCCCTTTTCATTAGGGACGCCTATGATTCGACCGAAGATATTTTCGAGCCGAACCGCCGTTTCGACGAATGGGAACTCCCGGCGAAGGATATCGCCTAATGGGCGGGGAGTAGCATCGGTAGGCATTACGTTTTCCTGCCGAATGTCAGTCACAATCCAGAAGGTACGGTCTGCTTTGGCATGATACCGGTCGAAGCTAAACATATAGCTGACCAGCAGGAAGATCACAAGACCACCCGCCAGCCCAATTGCCAGACCTGCAATACTGATACTGCTAATCCTGCGATTCCGCCATAGATTGCGCAGGGAGACTTTAAGGGAGTTCTGGAGCATGTGAAGCGATGAGTCACCTAATAAGAGGCCATCAGTAGTTTCCGCTGCTTGATCAGGTCTTCTTTTTTCACGAACGTGATGGGCACAAAGTCATCCGTTGGCGAGCCGATGTAATAGAGTGTCCAGGCCTGGTCATACGTAGCCAGCAACTGCCGGATACAGTCCACCCGGTCGAAAGTAGGCACCTGGCAGTCGCTCCAGTAAAAGAGTTCGACGCGGTAGTGGAGTGCCTGCTTTTGCCCGTTAATAGTCACGTCAATTTCGATGTCCTGCTTACCGGGCAATGAAGAAATAGGAATGGCGATGTATGACATAGGCGTAGTTCGACTTATTGATGGCCCGTTTTGATACCAAAGTTGCGTTCGGTTTCTTTGATGATCGCTTGTTTTTCGCGCTCGCTTTTGCCCACTACGTTGGCTGTACGTTCGATAATTAATTCTTCGCCATCCTTCTGGAACGTGTATTGCATCCATAACCGCCCGTTCTCTTTATCTTCCCGAACCAGCACCGACGAAGGGGCGACATCACCGGGCGATAGTGACGACGAAGCGTTTGCCTGCATCGTTTCGTCAGGGTGCTTTTCTGAATTCCACACCGATACGGTCTGTTCGCTACGTTGATTTTTTCGGGTGTGGGCTTCCCGCTTCCGCTCGTTCGTTCTGTTTTCAGCTATAATCGAAGAAACCTGATCCAACGAGTCGATAATGTGATTTTCCAGCGCTTTCACGGCACTGACTTCCATACCGGCCACATCGAACGAGCGACGGTAATGAATTGACTGATCGGGCTGCTCGATATCAACGCGAATATGAAGCTGCCGACCATCGGTTGTTACATGTTTGCTGGATGACCGTTGCGCCATTGTGCAGAAGCTAATCGCGAGCAGGAGCAGAATAAATAGCGTTTTCATGAATAGACAGGAGATTGAGTAGAAATACCGGTCAAGAGGATATCTTCTTACGTGCGCTATCTTCGTGCCAATTGTGTAACGTCATATAAATCAGTATGTTGCAGCGAATGAAAGCAAGCGCGTGTCCGTTATCGGACAATTATTGTACGACAGCGGACAGGTAATTACAGCCAAGTACGTGAGAGAATAAACGTCAATAAATGTCGTGGGTAGGTCGGAGCAGATTCTGAAGCCGGTGACGAAGAAACTACCGGATAAATTAATGAAATTGCGAGGGATGCTGACCGACTTTGAGCGAACCATCCGGAATACAGATTCAATTCTAAGATTATAGTTATTTCGATTGCATATGAAAAATAGTATCTGTGTATTTATGTTTTTGCTGGCATCTGTGTCCGCTTCCGGTCAATCTCAACAACAGGCTATTGACGAAAGTGAGCCAGGATGGTATCGTATTTATAAATTTAAAGGTGCGAAAGAAAGTAGAAAAGCGAATGACAGATTCTATAGCATTGCGCAACTATCAATTCGTGATTCATTGACTAACTGGATGCAGGCCAGTTATCTTCCAAAAGCAGGAATTGGCGATGTTCAAAGGATTGTTATTCCGGAAGTGAATCTGTATAGTCCCTACAATGCTGCCCTCCCGCAAGGATGTGGGGCAGTAGCCTATATATGGAACGTGGTCTACAAGGCACCGGGCAAACTGGAGCAAATGCAAGGAACACAAACAGCCTGGACAGTAGAGGCAAACGCGGTTCCGGGCTGGCCAATCAGGGATTTCAGTACAACCAGGCAATACTACTTTACGATGCCATCGTTCGAGAAAATTTCTGTCGGAATGGAGGCAGTGAAAAAGGAACAGGATCTATCAAATGTGGCAAATCTCAAACCTTACAGTACGTTCTGGTTAAAAAATATTGAAGCCGGAAATGGCACTGAATACGTGCTGTTAAGTAAAGACAATAAATCACCATTCAGAAAAATTACTAAGGGTGAATATCTTCAGCTTCTTGACGACGCAATTCTCCGGGCTTATGAAAAAGAAAAGAAAAGCATTCTCGAAAAAAATGGGGGTAATCAAAAAAATATAGACTACTTCACGAAATACTTAGACGAGAAACATGCGAAGCGAATAACTGCGTTGCGCGCTGGAAAGAGCAAATACAAAGACCGTTTAGCCGAAATTGCTGAAACGTCGTTCGCCCAGCCCGACGTTATGATAGAGAATTATACTGATATTTTTGAGGGAAATGATCCACAATCTTCCCGGTATCCTATTTATACAATTGATCCGGCTGTAGTTGAACGGTGTAAAACGGATAAGCCACAATGGATACTCTCGAGTTGGAACTGGAATCCGATGTCGATCAAAGAGAAACACATGCACGAGTCAATCATTAATAATTTTAATTTCGATTATGTCTACAATTTCTTTTTTGATCCTGCCAAAGTAAAAGGGCAGTTGTATAAACCTAAACGGTCACCTTCTCAAAAAGAAATAGTGGTGGTGAAGGAAAAATCAGAAGCAGCCAAAAAATTAGAACTTGATAAGACTATTCATTTCTTTGACGACTATTCTACAACAGCAATTGGTAAAAAACCGGTAGGATGGTATGCAAAAACCACGGGCGTTGGCGCTGGTTGCATGGTGACATCAGTTGATGGTGTTTCAGGTCAATGGGCTTTACTGGCAGGAAACAGGATAGTTTCTACTGATCTTAAAAAACCATTACCTCAAAACTTCACACTATCGTATGACGTAATGGTGCCGGAGAATTTTACGTGGGGTGCGAAAGGTTTATTAATGATTCTGGCCAAAGAAAAAACGGGCGGTGTAAATGAATCTTTTATCAGACTGAAACTCCGTCCCGGTTCTGGCGGTGCAAATGGCGAAGCTGAGGTTGAAACTTTATTTCCATCAGGGTACGCAAATGGAACGAAATGGCTTGTAGCGACAGGCTTTTCCAACAATAAAAAAATCAATCGTGTTGCTGTGAGCATTAAAAAAAGTGGGGAGATGCTTCAGGTATTTATTAATAAAGAAAAAATTGTTGACTATGTAAAGGCAATGCCAACCGACATGGCATTTAATGCATTATCATTTGAAATGGGCAGAAGTGATAACGATGTGGAAAAATATTATATCAGCAATATTAAAATCACCAAAGAGTAATGTAGAGACGCAATCCCTTGCGTCTCATTCTGCCGGATGGTATTGCTGACGCACGATGAGACGCAAGGGATTGCGTCTCTACATTATTCGGAACGTAACGACTTCGCCGGATTCATCAGGGCGGCTTTGATGCTCTGGAAACTCACCGTCAACAGCGCAATGCCGATGGCCAACGTAGCGGCCAGCGCGAACATCCACCACTCGATGTCGATTTTGTATGCAAAGTCCGCCAACCACTGGGTCATGGCCCACCACGCGATGGGCGAGGCAATGGCAATGGCGATCAAGACCAGTTTGAGGAAGTCTCTGGATAGCAGAGACGCAATGCTGATAACACTGGCTCCCAGCACTTTACGAATACCAATCTCTTTGGTTCGCTGCACAACGGCGTGAGATACCAGGCCGTATAAGCCTAAGCAGCAGATAAGAATGGCAATGGCGGTAAAGACGTTTATCAGCCGGGCAACCAGTGC
>JANPJE010000156.1:0-9406 GCA_031425355.1 Spirosoma sp.
GCCAGTCTTCGGCGGCAAAAAAGTAAAATTCCCGCTCCCAACCGATAGCAAAAAAGACATCTTGTTTTTCAGGGAACTGATCGAGGCTGGGCACTATAAAGCCGTTATCGACCGCCATTACCACCTTGCCGATATTGTGGAGGCCACTACGTACGTGGAGACGGGGCAGAAAACAGGAAACGTAGTCATTGATCTGTAAAACAATACGTGCTCCGGCAACCTATCGCAAGTTGCCGGAGCACTTTAATAACTGACCCGCAGGCCCATCCCTCGTCCCTTAGCGGAACCGCTGTATGCTGAAATCCCGTGCGTTGGCGTTTTCGCCGATGCGGGCGTTGAGTGTGTAAATCTGGTTATTTACCGCCACACTGGTCGTCGCGCCCACGTAGTCCGTGGCGTCAAACTTGACGATTGATGCGGTTTGCCAGTTGTTCATACTACGTACCTGCGCCACGCGTGTGCCGCCGGTTACCACATATAGATCATTATTGAGCAGCGTAAGACCATCGCCGGGCAGATCACCGGTACCCGTTATCTCCGTCACCGCGTTGCCGTTTAGCAAATCGACTTTAAATAGTCTACGCTTGCCTGCATTGGCCACGATCAAAAACCCGTTGGGGTGATAAACGATACCATTCAGCCCAAAACCGGGACTGGCGAAATTAACGTTGTCGCGCAACAGGATGCCGGCCGTTCCATCGGGGGCAACCTTATAAATTACGGGCGAAAACGAATCAGTAACGTAGGCCGTACCGTCTGGGCCAAGGGTTATGTCATTGGCAAAATTGGGGTCGGCCGCTGGCAGCAAATCATCCAGATCAGTACGGCGTTCCAATTGGCGGGTGGTGAGGTTAAACACCAGCAGTTCGGCCAACTGCCGGGTCGTGGCGGGGGTACTCCTGATGGAGCGGCCCTGATCGCTGTTGCAGACAAACACGCGGTTACCAGCCACTTTCATGCCAATACCGGCAATCAGTTCGGGGGCCGTCAGCAGATCGGTATACCGACCATCGGTATCGACCGTACCGATTTTTCCCAACGGAATAGACGTAACCAAAAATGCGCCCAACTGCGAGGCATAGGCGATGCCTTCGGGATACTGGCGTTCGGCCACGAAGTTGATGCGCTCGGGGAAGGCAGCATTTGGGCTATCGCGGTGGTCTTCACAAGCGGTCAGCCCTACAACTGACACGACTAAAAAATAGATGGAAACGTATCTTTTATGCATGGTAAACGGTTTTTAGAAATGGCGTTCAGGGACCGGATCTGACACCCCCATTAACTATTCCAATTACCCATTTTGTTTTGCATTTTCGTGTAATAACACGTAATTTTTTGTACAGGTAAAAGTAGTCGTTCCGGTTAGTCAGGCTGGACCGGTGTGGAGGGCGTAACGGTCAGGTCATCCGGCGAGTGCTCTGACAAGGCTGTTATTGTTTCCCACGAAAAGGGAAGCCATTGGTCACTGGTGTCATCGAACACTTCGGTAGCCGATTCACAAGCGAATAGTTTATAGTCGAATTTGGGGAAGTTAGTGACTATGTAGCCAGGATAATAATGCGTTTTCTGCCAGCGTTGGGCATACTTCATTTTCAGCAGCATCAGGTATTTACCCAAACTTTGCTTATGATAATCAGGGTGGTAAAAATTCATAATACCAGCAATACTCTGGTCACCATTGTCAAAAATGCCTATGGCAATCAGGTTGTTTTCGTCCCGGACTTCAATAGCATATGTATCAAATACGGAGTAGGGCGCTCCATTCAGCAGCCAGAATTCGACCGACTCGGGCGCGTCAAAATTCAGGGAACTTCTATAACGTGCATACAGCGACTCTATTTCTTCGGAAAGAATGAAGGGCTGAATCGTTACCGAAAATTTTTCATTGATTCGGAGCAGCCTGGATTGCTTTGGTCCGTACGTAGCCATTGACAAGTCAATCCGCAGCCAGTGCACGGGGCATGGAACCTCATTATGGAGTATATAATGGCATGTAAACAGTTCCTGCTGCATCCGAAAATACCCAATGCTCAGGAAAAAATCCAGATTGCTTCCTCTCATTTTTGACAATTAAACGTTCCGATGTTCGGGTGCTGGAAATTTCGCCTGATCAGACAACGTAGTTTAGGTGGTAACGCAAGCCATGTCGGGATTGTTTTTAAATAGAAAAAGCCCTTCAGTCAATCCGAAGGGCTTTTTCTGTCAGATGAAGTTTTTACAGATAGTCGATGATACGTCGGCCTACGATGCCATTCTGTAACTCTCGACGCAGCACGGCTTTTCGACGGCGAGGGTGGGTAGAGACGTACATAACCCGCATTTTGAGCGTGAAACTGACAATCATATACAGCCCGAACAAACAGCCCAAAATAACCAGAGACAGAGTGTTCGATATGTTTCGGTGCATCAGCAGAAACATAACCGT
Source organism: Spirosoma sp. (assembly GCA_031425355.1). Taxonomy (GTDB): domain Bacteria; phylum Bacteroidota; class Bacteroidia; order Cytophagales; family Spirosomataceae; genus Spirosoma. Next base: position 2,426 of record JANPJE010000156.1, read on the forward strand.
ATTGAACAGGGAAATACCACACAGCACAGCCGTTGCTTTGGCGTGCGACAGACCATTGTCGAGCAGGATGTGGTGCATGTGGTTGCGGTCGGCAGAAAACGGCGACTTACCCGCCAGAATCCGGACCAGAAACACCCGCAACGTATCGAAAATAGGTACGATCAGAATCACAATAGCAATTATCGGCGCGTTGAAAAAGGCGGTAGGCTCATAGCGGTACGCTGCGTTTAGATTAACGAATCGGACGGCGAAAAAAGCCAGCAGAAAACCAATGATCAGTGAACCGGTATTGCCCATGAAAATTTTGCTGGTTTTCGAGAAATTGAATCGCAGGAAACCCAGCAGCGCACCCGCTAACGTAAACGCCAGACAGGCCATCGTGAAATGATTGGTCAGCAGGAACCAGCCACCAAACGTACTACTGGCGATGGTAGCAATGCCGCCCGCCAACCCGTCGATGCCATCAATGAGGTTAATCGCGTTTGTGAGCGCGATAAAAATAAAGCAGGTCAGGACAATACTGACAACGGGTTCGATGTGGTGAAAACCCAGAATGCCATACAGATAATCGACGCGCAGTTCACCAAAGAGAATCAGGACCATGGCGGCCAGCACCTGAAACAGTAATTTTTTCGCCGGGTCGATCCCCACCAGGTCATCTTTGATACCAATGAAAAACAGAATGGTCATTCCCGCAATGGATAGATTGGTGCGGTAAATGTCGGTCTGGTCGATGCTGGGCCATAAAAAATACGCAATCAGGATAGCGGCAAAGATGGCAATGCCACCAAAGGTTGGCGTTGGCGTCGAGTGCGACCGGCGATCACCGGGCTTTTCCATCAGTGATTTCAACTCAGAAATCTTAATAACAACCGGGATGGCTACGACAGAGACAAAACAGGCCACTAAAAGAGACAATACGCATTGGTACAGGCCAAGCGTAAACACTTCATCATTGAATTTATGTTGCAGGTACGCAATCAATAAATCAATATTCATAAGGCGGGGCGTTTAGAGACGTTCAATCTCACTGAATTTTACAAGAAACGCAGTAAGTAACGCTACCTGACTCGAGTCGGTGTGTCCAATTCGGGATCGAAGGAGCGTAAAAATCATGGGTTTATTTATTTACACAAGCATATTTTGATTAAACGGCCTGTGATTTTATCTATCAAGGACTTCAGGTGGTTTACTAACGTACTGTTTTAATTTACGTAACGGCTTGAGCCAGAATGTAAAAAAGTACGGTTTTAAGCCATTCAGTTGCCAGGCCAGCCGGTCATCGCGGTTGGCTATCAGCCGGTTTTGCAGGCTGCTGTTACTGATTCCACCCATCCGCATCACAATGGTAACTTCATTCATGTAAGCAAGTTTAGCCTTGTTTTTGTGAATGAAGCGCAGCATCAACTCATAATCAGCCGCGCTTTTCATGTCTAATCGAAACAAGCCATGCTGCTCATACAAGTGTCGTTTGGCAAAGAATGACAAATGGCCGGGCATCCAGCCCCACAAAAACGCGTTCTCGCTATACCATCCTGACCGCCAGTAGCGTTTCAGTTTTTGCTTATCCGTGCGGTCAACATACAGCATGTCGCCATAAACAGCATCGCTATTCGTCTTTTCAAACGTAACGACCATGTTTTCAATGACCCGGTTATGCCGGTAAAAATCGTCAGCGTTAAGCAGTCCAATCACGTCGCCCGTTGCCAGCCCGATACCTTTGTTCATGGCATCGTACAGCCCTTTGTCGGATTCCGATATAAACCGGGCAACTTTCGTGCCGTATGATTTTACAATGTCAACCGTACCATCTGTCGATTTCCCGTCCACGATAATATATTCGATGTTCGGGTACGTTTGGTTCAGAATTGATTCGATACAATCCCGGATAAACTCCGCTCCATTGTACACGACCGTTATGATGGATACCTTCACGCGTTGATAGTTCGTTGTCGGACCAGCCGGGCCGGGTTTCCCTGATAAATACCGTATGCCTGCAATGCATGCGTAGCGACCGAGTTAACGGCCAGCACCGCGTGTGATTCGCAGCGCACACCCGCACACACAACCGCTTTGGCACCAATCCAGACCCCGTCGGCCAGGGTTATGGGCCGGGTTGTCAGGTCGAACGTAGCGCGGCTGTAATCATGATTGCCGGTTAGCAGCATCGCGCCCTGCGACAGGCAGACGTTGTTACCGATTGTCACGTCACTTAAATTATCGATCCAAACCTGCTCTCCTATCCAGACGTAATTTCCCACATGAAGTAACCAGGGATACTTAATATTTACGGCCGGTTTGATCGTCACGTTCTGCCCAATTTTCGCGCCAAAGAGCCGAAGTACCGCTATTTTAAGGGCAATAGGCAGCGGCAGATAGTTATTCAGAAAAATTGAATTCGCCAGAAACCACAGCAGGATTTTCCAGCGCGGACCGGGCTTGTACCAGTCAATGTTAAAGCGTGACAAGTCCGTTTGTCCATTGGGCGGGGTAGGTTCCATTGTCGGAAATGCGGTTGATTCAGGACTGACCGACCTGTTCGGGCCGGGCTGGTCGGAGGTCTTTTCCATATTCCGTTCGGAAGTAATCAATAAGTGCTTCTTTGTCCGTACCCACCCGAATAGTCACTTCCATGAGTTTGGCATCGACCAAAAAGCGGTACCACAGGGCCTGAAGCGAACACCAGACAAAACCCGCCCGGCCATCCAAAAACCCCATCCGGACAAAATATCGGTAAAAAAAGTACAAGATGGGCCGTGTGAACAGGGGTAGTGACGCGTACTTTTCTTTCAGATACCGAATACGCTGGTCCTGCGTCCCAAACAGGCGGGGCTGCACCGTTTCGGCCTGGTCGAATTGATGGCGATAATTAAGCAGGTTAATCATTTCCAGAATGGTATAATGATTATGCTTTTGCGTCCACCAGGTCAGGTTGTTGAGGTTATGATCGACAATGTCGTGGTCGAACTGAATAGGCTGTCCTTTCGTCAGTTTGATGTGTTCATCGTGCCAAACCTGCTCACAAAACCCGTCGCCCCGTCGCCACAGCCGAAGCAGCCAGATGGGATAAAACCCCCCGTGCCGCATCCAGCGATTCAGAAAAAAGACCCGTCGTTTTACGTACACACCACCTGTTTCGGCAGACAAACCCATTAGCCGCCGGTTGATCTCGTCGGCCAGTTCAGGCATTACGTATTCGTCGGCATCCATCCGCATCAGCCAGTTTGTTACAAAGGGCGTATTGTTGATGCCAAAATTGAACTGAGTGGCATAATTGACCCACGCGTTCTGCACAACCACGGCTCCCAGCGAGCGGGCAATCTCAACGGTTCGGTCCGTCGAAAAGGAATCAACAATAAATACTTTATTCGTAAACGGGTGCAAACTCTGTAAGCACCGGGTAATGTGTTTTTCCTCGTTGTGCGTCAGAATGATGACTGATACGTCGGTCATACTCTATGTTACTTATGGCAGGATAAATAGGCTGTTATGATTCTTTTCTGTGAAAAAAGAGCTTATTTTTACCAGTCAGTTTTCGGTTTAATAAATCATGCAATATTATAACTTTTTTTAGACGGGTCAAAGCCGATGAAAAGACTTTACGGTAGCCTTATATTGTTTTTGTACTATTTTTCGGTCAACGGCCAGGTCGTTTTCGAGCAGTTGCCGCGCGAACTGCAACTCTATCCGCGCGATGCCAGCAACCAGGCCAGGGTTATTATAAGTGGGAAAACGAGTATTACCGGTTACACTAAAATCGGGGTGCAGATGCTGCGGGAAGGCGTACTGACAACTGTTGTCAGCCAAACGCTGGCTCCGGAATTGGCGAGCGCGCCATTTAGTTTATCAGCCACTATCAAGGCTGAACGGGCCGAATATTCGTTCCGGGTGTTTGCTTATAAAGATGCTGATTCGACGCTCGTTGCCGATCGGAAACGTATTGTTTGTGGCGATGTCTATATCCTGTACGGGCAGTCTAACGCGCTGGGCCTCAGTGACTATGATATGCTGTACTCGTTCGACTTCGATGATAAATTCTTTCGTAACGTCACGTATCCTTACGGAGGAACACCGGCCCAGATGAGATGGTATGCCGGTAAACAACCGTACAGCAGTGTGGGCGGATTTGGCCTGACCATGCAACGCTTGATTCTGGAAAATTATGGCATCCCAACCTGCGTCATAAATGGTGGTCAGGGCGGTACAGCCATTGCTGCCCTGACAATTCGCGACCCCATCAATCATGCCAATCCCATTACGTTCTACGGCGATTTGCTGAATCGGGCGCAATGGGCGGGTGTTGCCAAGCAGGTTAAAGCCATCATCTGGAAACAAGGCGAAGATGACGCCGGAAACGGGTTGCCAAACTATTCCGGAAAATTTGCTACGTTGTATAATCAGTTGAACGAAGATTATAACAATGCACGTCTGTATGTGTCGCAGATCAACATTTTAAATAACCCGGAGGATAGTGCAGCCGCACTACGCGATTTTCAGCGACGGACAAAGTATCTGTTCAAAAACGTAGAAACGATTGCTACCGTTGGCATGCCGGGTTACGACGGCGTTCACTACAGTGGATTGGCTCATCAGCGGCTGGCTTTTGAACAATACCGGCTTATTGCCCGCGATATTTACGGGTCGAACGATACCGTCCAGATTAACTCGCCCGACATCCGGAAGACGTTTTATAACACGCGAAAAGATTCCATTACACTCGTGTTTGACGATCAGGCGCAGATGGTCTGGAAAAGCGATACGACGTTTTATAACTTTGCCACCGGGGCCAGAATCGCCTATCGCGAACTGAAAGATTTCTTTTACTTAGACCGCCAGTCCGGTATGGTAACGGGCGGTTCGGCCAACGGCAACCGGGTGGTTCTCAGCCTCAAACAGCCTGCTTCGGCGAAGGCATTGCGGTATCTGCCCGCTTACTTCTCCGACGAGCCGGCATCGCCTTTCTACGATGGTCCTACGCTCCGAAACACGCGGGGTATGCGGGCGTTTTCGTTCGATAATGTACCCATTGCCGATGCCATTGCGCCCGTAACGCTGGCGGCACGACCCATTTCGGAAAAACAAATTGACTTATTCTGGACGGCCCCGCCAACCGCACAAACCCAATATCTGGAACGGGCGGACGGCACACCAACCAACTTCAAACAGATTGCCGTGTTGAACGGAACGCAAGCGACTTACACCGATATGAACATTCCCGATATGTTTGGTACGTATCATTACCGGCTGCGTTCGTACAGTGCTGCGTCGGAATCGCCGTATGGAACAATCGTGAGTGCGCGGCCACTGGTGCTGGGAGCAGAGCCGACTGCGTCAGTTGTGCAACTCTACCCCAATCCGTTGGCTTCCGACCGATTGCTGCACATTGACGCTCAGCTTGTTACGTTCACTGAGCTAACCATACGCGACTTGCTGGGCCGGACAGTGAAAAGCTGGCGCGGGCGGGCCAGAAATACCCTTTCGCTGGCGTTGGACGGTCTGGATGCGGGCCTGTACATTGCCGATCTGCAAACCGCTGACGGGCAATCAGTACGTCGGAAAGTGGTGGTTCGATAAGGATTCATACTGGCTTTTTGAGCGGAATACGTAGTTTTGTGGCTTCAACGCTGTCCCATTCCTTATGCGCCTTGTGATTCTTACGCAGGATGATCCTTTCTACCTCGCCCGAAATATTGACTACCTGCTGAAAAAATTGCCTCCTTATGCCGAAGTTGTCGCAACCGTCGTGTTCGATGTGTCGCCGTTTGGCAAGCGGGAAAGTTTTCAGGAAAAAATGAAAAAGACATACGACATTTTCGGCCTGCCCTTTTTTGTACGATATGGGTTCAAATACGTATCGTCAAAATTAGACAGCCGCAACAATGTTCGGAAAACGCTGGCTGACCGCAACATTCCGCTGATTCATATTGAGGGCACGATCAATAAAGACGAAAATTTAGAAAAAATTAAGGCATACAAACCAGACTTGCTGGTTTCTATTGCTGGTAATCAGATATTTAAGCGCAAACTGTTAGATATTGCTACGCACGGCTGCATCAATCTTCATACGGCTTTGCTACCCAAATATCGGGGGCTGATGCCTTCATTCTGGGTTTTGAAAAATAGCGAAACGCATACCGGAGTGTCTGTATTTTTTGTGGACGAAGGCATTGACAGCGGCCCGATTCTGGTGCAGAATAAACTCGCCATTGGCAACCGGAGTCAAGCCGAATTAATCGACGTAACGAAGAAAATGGGCATGGACGCCATCCTGGAATCCATCGAAAAAATTCATTCGGGTAGCTACGAATTAATTGAAAACGATGCTGCCCAAATGACCTACTTCACCTTTCCAACCCGCGCCGACGTGAAGGCTTTTTTGGCCGCCGGCAAGCGATTTTATTGAAAGGGAGGAGAGGAAAGAAAGGGACGAAAGAAATATTCTGGAAGTTCCTCTCCTCTCTCCTCGCTTTCCTCCCCCTTATGAATATTCTTACGTTTGATATTGAGGAGTGGTTTCATATTCTGGACAACGCATCGACTCGAACCGAGGCTGAATGGAGCCGGTATGAAAGCCGGATTTACCAGAATATGGACCGGATTTTCCAGCTTCTGGACGAAACAAATACAAGAGCTACGTTTTTTTGTCTCGGCTGGGTTGCCGATAAACACCCCGATGTGATCCGCCGGATTGATGCCGCTGGTTACGAAATTGCGACGCATTCCTACGCCCACCAACTGGCATACGAGCAAACTCCCGCCGAATTTCAGGCCGATCTGGAACGCTCAATCAAGCATTTGCAGGATTTGACGGGCAAAAAAGTCCGGTCGTATCGCGCACCAGGCTTTTCCATTAAAGAATTTAATCGCTGGGTATTCCCGATCCTGATCGAGCAGGGTATCGAGATTGACTGCTCGGTGTTTTCGGCACGGCGTTCGCATGGGGGCGATGCCTCACTCGCCCTGTTCGAGCCGGGTTATCTG
>JANPJE010000157.1:0-4747 GCA_031425355.1 Spirosoma sp.
GCGGAACCAAATTGATGGGCGTTCGGAACATAGTATTTCTCAGCACCTCGAAATGGCACTGGAAGAATTGTGTACGCCCGCAAACGCGTAAAAAAAATAGTCAAACAAAATCGGTTCGTGGGATTATCTCCTGGATATAAACGCACTAACCGATTTTGTTTGACTCTTTTTTTACGCGTTTGCGGGCGTACAGAATTCTTCCAGTGCCATTTCGAGGTGCTGAGCAATCATCTGTGCCGAACGCCCTTCAATGTGGTGCCGCTCGATAAAATGCACTAAATCGCCATCTTTGAAAATGCCGATAGCAGGCGATGATGGCGGATAAGGCAACAGGTATTCGCGCATTTTAGCAACTGCTTCCAGGTCGCCACCAGCAAAGACAGATACCATTTTATCCGGTTTTACGGGACTGGCTGCCAGAGCTGCTTTCACGCCCGGACGGGCCGCACCGGCTGCGCAGCCACAAACTGAATTAACAACCACAAGCATCGTGCCTTCGGCATTTTCCATGGTGTTCACTACGTCTTCGGCAGTGGTCAATTCTTCAAACCCGACGCTGGTCAGGTCTTCCCGCATCGGGATAAGCAAATGAGGAGGATACATAATCGGTTATTAGTTAGTAGTAAGTTAACAAATCGTAAGTTGTAAGTGGCTGGCGCAAGTATTGACTTACGACTTGGCGACTTACTACTTACAACTAAATTTCACATAAAGCCCAATTCTAATTTAGCTACTTCCGACATCAGTTCGGTGGAGTAGGGGGGATCGAAGGTGAGTTCGACACTTACATCGTTAACGCCTTCGACAGCCCGCACTTTCTCTTCGATTTCTGCCGGAATCGCACCTGCCGATGGGCATGAGGGCGACGTAAGCGTCATCAAAATATAGACGTTGTTGACCGGGAATATCTTGATGTCGTAAATAAGCCCCAGTTCATACACATCCACCGGAATTTCGGGGTCGTATACACCTTTAAGGGCCAGCACAACTTGCTCTTTTAACTCTGTCTCATTCATTATTTAAGTCACGTTTCGGTCAGAAGTTGTTTCTGAAATAAGGTCTGTCTATACCTGATCAGTCTCAACTACTCCTGACTGTTTTATTTATTGCCTGACGGTGGAATACGCCCGACCAAATGCTTTCATACGATCAATCATCGACGCCAGACCACCGGCCCGCAAGGATGTAATCAGATTCCCCATGCCTACACGCGGAATAAAATACAGGTCAGCATTGGCAATGTCCTCGGGTTTTTCACCCGACAAAACACGAATTAGCAGACTAATCAGCCCTTTGGAAATCTGGGCCGTTGGTTCGCTGTCGCCGTAAAAATACAATCCGTCGCCTTTCAATTCGGCATCAACCCACACCTTGGACTGACAACCCATAATCCGATTTTCATCCGTTTTGGTTGATTCTGGCATGGGAGGCAGTTTTTTGCCTAAATCAATAATATACTGCGTCTTGTCGAGCTGGTCATCGAACAAGTCGAACTCTTCAATGATTTCTTCCTGCTTTTCGTTGATGGTCATTCTATTTACAACATCATTTTCTGTACCCGACGCAGGCCCGTTACGAACCGGTCAACTTCATCTCTGGTGTTATAAACCGCAAACGACGCCCGCGTAGTTCCGGCAATGCCGAAGCGGTGCATCAACGGCTGGCAACAGTGGTGCCCCGTTCTGACGGCAATGCCCTGCTGATCCAGAATTACGCCCGTGTCCTGATGGTGAATCCCATCCATCACAAACGAAATGACACCAATCTTATGTTTTGCCTGCCCAATAATGCGTAATCCATCCAGTTCGTTCAACTGTTCGGTGGCGTATTGCAACAGATCGTTTTCGTGAGCCGCAATGTTTTCTTTCCCCAGATTTGCCATGTAGTCGAGCGCGGTTTTCACCGCCACTACGTCGGCAATGTTGGGCGTACCAGCCTCAAATTTATACGGCAGATCGTTGTAGGTCGTCTTTTCAAACGTGACTTCCTTAATCATTTCGCCCCCGCCCCGGTATGGCGGCATAGCGTCTAAAATTTCCTTTTTGCCATACAAAACCCCCATGCCCGTTGGGCCATAGAGTTTATGGGCCGAGAAAACGTAGAAATCAGCGTCGAGCGCCTGCACGTCGAGGTCGATGTGCGAACTGGCTTGTGCGCCATCAATCAACACGACTGCCCCGACTTCGTGCGCTTTGTCGATGATCGTTTTGACGGGATTTATTGTGCCAAGGGAATTGGAAACGTGAACGACAGACACTAATTTGGTTTTCTCCGAGAGCAATTTCTCATATTCCTCCAGAATCAGTTCGCCATTATCGTCAACCGGAATGATACGTAGCACACAACCCCGTTCTTCGCAGAGCATCTGCCACGGAACAATGTTGGAGTGGTGCTCCATCGTAGAGATGATAATCTCATCACCTTCGGTCAGAAAACGGCGTCCGTAGCTCTGTGCGACCAAGTTAATGCCATCGGTAGTGCCGTATGTAAAGATGATTTCCTGCCAGTGTTTGGCATTAAGAAATTCCTGAACGGCCCGGCGCGACGCTTCAAACGCGGCTGTTGCCTGCTCGGCCAGGTGATGGATGCCGCGGTGAATATTCGCGTTATAACCTTCATAATACCGGGTCAGGGCATTGATGACGGGCAGGGGTTTCTGGTTGGTAGCTGCGTTATCAAAATACACCAATGGCCGACCGTTCACCTGCTGGTTAAGGATTGGAAAGTCCTGGCGGATTTGTTGAATGTCGAGGGTGTTATCTATGGCCGGTTGCATGCGAAATCAGAAGGTTATACTGAAAAAATAACAAACCGGGCGGGGGAAAGGTGCAAAAGAGAATGGATAATTGAGAATAGGAAGGTAGTTAGCCGGTGCTCGTTCTCAATTATCCATTCGTATGATTTACTGCCCCAATTTCTCTGTCACGACCCGTTCCAGATACTCGCGGATGGGCTGAATTTTGATTTGGCTCAGTACGTCCTGCGAGAAGGCGTAGAGTAGCAGCGTCCGGGCTTCGTCTTTCGGAATCCCGCGCGACCGCATGTAAAACAGGGCTTCGTCGTTCAGTTTCCCCGTCGTCGTGCCGTGCGAACACTTCACATCGTCGGCATAAATTTCCAACTGCGGTTTTGTATTCATAGATGCGCCCGGCGAGAGCACTACGTTCTTACACGACTGATACGCATTAGTTTTTTGCGCGTCGGGCCGAACAAAAATCTTGCCGTTGAACACGCCCGTACTGTTATCGTCCAGAATGCCTTTGTAGAGTTCATTGCTGTACGAATTCGGCATAGCGTGGTCAACGAGCGTGTGGTTGTCCACGTGCTGCCGACCATTGGGCATGTACAGGCCGTACATGAATGCTTCGGCATGCTGACCGTTCAGCACAATGTTCAGGTTATTGCGAACAAAGCTGCCGTTGAGCGTTACCGTCGCCGAATAGAAATGGCTGTTGTCAGACTGATGTACCTGCGTTGTGCCGATGTGATACGATTTTTCGGTTTCATTCTGCACCTTGTAATACTGCATCCGGGCGTCGCGGTCGAGCACGATTTCCGTCACTACGTTCACGAAACTGGCTTTTTCGCCCAGCGTCCGGTACGACTCCGCGACCATTACCTCCGCATTTTTACCGACAACGATCAGGTTTCGCGGTTGCGAGGCTATGCTTTTGATGCGGGAATCGGTGATAAAACGTAGAATAACAGGCTGTTCGACGGTTGTATTGGCCGGAACCCGGATTACTACGCCATCGGTTGCCAAAGCGGTGTTCAGAGCCGTAAACGCATTTTCCTGGTAATTGGCATAGCGGGCAAAATGTGCTCCGATAAAATCAGGGGCAGCCTTTAGCGACTCAGCAAATCCCGTGATTTGCAATTCACTTTCGGGGCTGACAATCCGCGACAGTTCGGGGTGGTACCGGCCATTGACAAAGTAAAGAAGGTTGCCTTCGAGGTTCGGAATTTCCAGCGGTGCCAGATCATCAACGGTTAGCGAAGAGGTAATATCCAGGTCAAACTCTTCCTTGATAAGACTGTCGACATTTGAGTATTTCCATTCCTCATGCCGTATGGTTGGGAAACCAAGCTGCTCGAACTGTTTCAGAGCCGCCCGCCGAAGTTGGTGAATCGGAGCTTTACGTTCTCCATTCATCAACTCTTCGTTCGTCCGAAAAGCCGTAAGCAACTGGTTTTTAAAATCGTTATAGGATGCGTATGAGGGAGTCATCTTTTTTTGTTTGTCGTTTGTCGTTCGTGGTTTGTCATTGGCTGACGCGCCAGTGTTTACGGGTCAGCCAATGACAAACCACAAACCATAAACTATTTATACCGCTTCGGCCTTAATCCAGTCGTATCCTTTTTCTTCGAGTTCGAGAGCCAGTTCTTTAGGACCGGACTTTACAATACGACCCTTGTAAAGTACATGCACGAAGTCGGGCACGATATAATCCAGCAGCCGCTGGTAGTGTGTAACGACAATAGTGGCCCGCTCCGGCGACCGGAGTTTGTTCACACCGTCGGCCACAATCCGCAGCGCGTCAATGTCCAGACCGGAATCCGTTTCGTCCAGAATCGCCAGTTGGGGTTCGAGCATAGCCATCTGGAAGATTTCGTTCCGTTTTTTCTCTCCTCCAGAAAAACCTTCGTTCAATGACCGGCTCAGCAGGGACTGGTCGATATTGACGAGTTTCATCTTCTCTTTCATCAACTTCAGAAACTGCACCGCATCGAGCGAATCCTGACCGCG
>JANPJE010000158.1:0-5002 GCA_031425355.1 Spirosoma sp.
TAGTTACTTACGGTTGGACAACTTACTACTTACCACTTGCGCACTTATCACTTAATCGAGGAGAAAGGTGATCGACAGTTCAGCCGGGCAGGAAACCGCCGTGCCTGACCGGTGGGCCGGATACCAGCGGGGCATAGACGCTACGGCCTGAATAGCGGCCTGGTCGAGCAGATGACCGCGTGACTTGATAACCTGAATATCGTTCAGATTCCCATCGGGCAGCACCCGAAACCGTAGCCGCACGGTTCCTTCGGTCATCGTCTCCCGCGCCAGTTGCGGATACATGTCGAGTTGGTGCAGGTACGTTTCTATGGCCTGCCGACCGCCCGGAAAGAATGGGTAATTATTGAATGGAACAAACTCGTCGGGTTGCGGAGCGAGCAGTGTGGGTTCATACGTATCGGTTCGGATTGAGGACGATTTGTCGTTCGTGGTGGATGATGAGTTCGGTAATTGGGCAAAAGCCAGTGTGCTCAATACCGTTAAATAAGCGGTGGTTAATGCGATCTGTTTCAAAGCGTAGGAGGTGTTACTTTTATGTTGTTTATCAGACTGTTACTGGTGCAAAGTTCCCTGTTCTGTTCGCCAAAAAAATCACCGGAATCCGTGATTTGCTGTCCCTGAATTCAGTGATTTTTCGATTATACAGGCGTTGGAACCAGATGCGATAGCGTTGTAGGGTACTTACCCCTCCCCAACCCATTCACGATAGTCTATGAAATTGTTCCGAAACATAGGGTTGCTGGTTGCCTGGCTGGGCGTATCTGTCTCGCTGCAGGCCCAGCGTTACGATACGCCCCCGTTCAATTATGACCGGAGCATGGACCACCACTACGTCGATAGCCTGTTGCGGGCTACCCGAACCCGGCTGCTCGGTCTCGACCGACTGCTGCCGACGCCCACCGTCGATACGGCCCGCATGGAACTCCTGCATTTCGTGGCCTACGTCTATTACAGCGGCATGGCCCAGCGCGATAGTGCGCTGCTCGTTGCAAACCAACTTGTCCGTTTGGCGGAGCGTAAAAAAAACACCAAGTACCAGATTAAAGGGTTGCTGCTAACCGAACGCTACTACCGCGACGTGAAACTCAACTACCCACAGGCCATCAAAATGAACTACCGATTACTGTCGCTCATTGATACGTCGCCGGCGGTATTCAGCATGTATTTGTGGCGCATTTACCGAAACCTGGGCCACATCAGTAATTCGATTGGGGAGTATGCCGAAGCCGTCATGTACATGCAGAAGAGCATCGACTGGTTTGAGAAAGACAAAAAAATCAGCCCCATTCATCTGGCTAATCTTCACCAGTTTCTGGCTAATGGCTACAAAAATCAGCAGGCATTAAACAAGGCAGAAACCCACTATTTGCTGTCGTGGAAACTCCTGAATCAGCAACGCGGGGCATCCATCTCAAACAAAGCGTACCTAACTAACGACATCGGGCAGTTATACAACAGCCAGCATAAATTTGCGCAGGCGGTTCCATACCTCAAACAGTCGGTTGCCTATTGGGGGCAGCTTAACGCGCCATTACCCCAGGCCGACGCGCTGGCCGATCTGGCAGGCTCTTATCTGGGTTTGGGTCAGTATGCCGAAGCTATTGCCACCGCAAACGAGGCTTTGGCGAAGAACCACAAGGTTCACGCGCCCATGCTAACGGCCTATTCAGTGCTTATTACGGCTTATCAACACCAACAGGACTGGAAACGAGCGTTTGAATACCAGCAGCTCTATAACGCTAAAAAACAGGAGGAACAGCAGGCTATTAACCAGACCGAAAGCCTTCGGAGCAAGGCGAAATTTGACCGCGAACGGCTCGAAACCGCTTATCAGCATGAGCGATTGTTGCAGAACCAGCGGTATCAGATGCTGTCCAGAGAGGCAGAAATTGACCGGCTGAACAGTACGTATAAAACCAATGAACTGCTCCGGCTGGCCCAAACAAACAACCTCACGCATCAGCTTGAAAATCAGCGAATAAGAACCGTGGCGACTCGAAAACAGGCGATGCAACAGGCGACAATCAACCAGTTGAAAATCGACCAGTTACGGCTTGGCCTGTTGGCGCAGAAAAAACTGCGTAATCAGTTATTTGTTGGGCTGGCAATTATTACTTGTCTGAGCTTGCTGCTGATGTACTACAGCCTCCGACTCCGCCGGACCAACGCGGCCCTGCGGGCGAAAAACCGGGAAATAGAAATCGCGCTGATAACCGGTCAGACGATTGAGCGCAAACGGGTTGCAACCGAACTCCACGACCGGGTGAGCAGCCTGCTCGGTGCCACCAAAATGACATTCCAGACGATTGACACCGCCATTTTGCCCCCCCGCGACAAAAAATTATACGAAAGCAGCCTGACGTTGCTCAACGATGCCGCCACGCAGGTTCGGCAACTGTCGCATAACCTGATTCCTGAACAGTTGCTCCAGCAGGATTTGACGGCATCGCTCAAAAGCTTAATCAACAAGTTGAACATGGCGGGCAAAACGGTATTCTCGCTCACCTGCGAACCGGCGGGCAAAATTCCCCTGACGCAGGAAGCCCGGTTTAATCTGTATCTGATTTGCCTGGAACTGTGCACAAATATTCTCCGCCATGCACAGGCGCGGCACGCTCACATAAAACTGGTTTGGCAGAATGGCTGGCTGGCCGTGCAGGTAAACGACGACGGTATTGGCGTGGATCATCTGGCAGACGCAGGCATGGGACTGCGCAATATCCGGGAACGAGCCAAAACAATTGGCGGTCAGTTTCGGCTGGAAGCGGGCGAACAAAACGGAACCAAAGCGAGTATTGTGCTGCCTCTCAGGTCGTTATAAACCCCGGTTAAGCGAATATTTCATCAAGCCCAGCGACGTATTGATGCCTAATTTCTGGTAGATTCGTTTGCGGTGCGTTTCAACTGTATTAAACGAAATAAATAGCTTTTCAGCGATCTGTATACTGGAAAGCTCATCCAGAATCAGGCTGGCAACCTGACTTTCCCGTTCGCTTAGCAGGGTGTTGGCGGGCATTCGGGGCAGTACGTCGTCCATCCCGAAAACCCGGCTGTCCATGTATCTGCGACCGGCAGCAACGGCCAGTATCGCATCGAAGAGTTCCGCTTTGTCAGCCGTTTTGGTTACGTAACCATCGGCCCCGGCCCGCATTGCCTGACGAATCAAGACCGGATCGTCGGAGCCAGACAGCACCAGTACGGCTAACGTTGGGTATATGATTTTGAGGGTTGGAATCAGTTCTGTTCCCGTTAAGGATGGCATCAGAAGGTCGGTCACCAGCACATCAACAGCCCGATTCTCCTGCTGGGCCTGATCCAGAATAGCTAAAAGCGACTGTTTATCGTTGGCCATGCCCGCCACCCGAAAGTGACCGGACGTTGCCAGCAGGTTGGAAAAACTTTCAAGTACTACGCGATGGTCATCCAGAAGAGCAATGTTGTACAGCATAATCACGAAAAGGGTAGGCGTAAATTCTGACAAGAGTCGGTTATTTTTTAGATAATTAAATAAATTTTTGAGCGAAGGGCATCAAAATCAAAGAGGGTAGCGATTCTGTTTTTTTAGAATGGTTTTCGAGAGATCGGCCCTGCGCTTTATAGAGGGTAGTTGGCACCGACGGAGTAAACATATATCAACAAATAACCCACTCGATTTTACAGATCCGCTCAACGCCGGGTTAAACGTATAGTAGATACGTGCCTACAAACGATTTATGTAGTGAGCTCGTATCTGGCTGAAAATCAATGCCGTGTTGTCGAGTATGATACGTTCTTCGACTAAACTTACGTACGTTAACCACCTCACTCATGAATCGATTCATCCTTGGTTTACTCCTGTTGCCCAGCCTCAGTTTCGCGCAGTTTGGCGGTACGGGCAAGTTTTTTACGTTTGGGATTAAAGTCGGAGCTAACTTCTCCCAACTCAACACGCTGGAACTGAAAACACCTCGGCTCACTGGGCCGGGCGGCATACCAGTTTTGTCGGGCGGACAGGTCGTGTACGATTTTTTTCAGGATAATAGTAAAAGCACAACGGGTATTGTTGGCGGGGCTTTTTTTCGGCTTGGCAGGAAGGTTTTCATCCAGCCCGAATTGCTGTTTTCTGCCAAAGGCGGGTCAATTGACCTGATCCGGTCGGGGCTGGCGAGCCAGCAGATCGACGTCCGGTTTACTACGCTCGACGTACCAATATTGATTGGTTTTAAACTGGGACCGCTTCGCCTGAACGCCGGTCCAATGGCCTCGCTGACCATTTCCGACAACCAGAACCTGAAAGACGCGTTGAATCAATACACCTCGCAATCCATCGACGATACCTTCAAACAGGCCGTTTTTGGGTATCAGGCGGGTGTTGGCCTGACACTGGCCGGTCTGCAGCTCGATGTTCGGTATGAGGGCAATCTATCCGACCTGTCGCAGGTGGGAATCAGCACGCCCGGCAATGATGCTCGTTTTACGGCCAAAACAACGCTCTGGCAACTAACGGCAGGCTATGGATTTTAATCAGGTATTGTGGTTCGGGTTGGTCAGATTTTGTCAGGAGATTGTCAGGCTTTGTCAAGGATGGTCAGAAAATGGGAAGGTGTCGCCGAATCAAACTTAACGACACAGTTGTCCGTTTTATCCCTGTCCGGACAAGGATAAAACGTAGCGGCAAAAATTATGGGAATGCCTAAAATATCACTGGCGGTGGCTGAAGTAGTCAGGCAGGCTGAGGCAGGTGCCACGGTGGAGGTTGTTCTGGAACTTTCTTCTCAAACCACACCGACCGATCCGTCGCTCTCGCGGCAGGAGAAAATATCGACGCTCAAAATGTCTTTTCAGCACGATTCGGCACCCATCGAACAATTGGTTGCCGAGCATGGAGGAGAGGTAATTGACCGGGCGTGGCTCAATCAGACGTTACGTGTTCGGGCGTCGGCTGACTGCTTGGAGAAACTCGCCCAACTGGATGAGGTGTCGGCAATTGATGTTCCTCATTCGCTCACGCGTGGTTAGG
>JANPJE010000159.1:0-5538 GCA_031425355.1 Spirosoma sp.
GAGATTTTGCTGTAAATACGGCTTGTACGGCACGTTGCGGGTGTCGGCCCACCATGTTTTGGCCTGTCCGAAGGCATCCCAGCCGTATAACTTTGCCGTCAGCGTCAGGTTGTTACCCAGGTCCGTTTGTCCGGTCATGAATGAGGCTGTCAGCGGTACGGCAATGCGGGCACCCGCCGGGGCAGTTCGGCTAATGTCCTGTCCGGTGGAGATGTACAGGGGCGCGTGAAAGTCGCGGACGGTCATGCCGGGCACCAAATCGCCAACGCCTAAATCCTTCTCCGTGCGGTCGTAACGCCAGTAGCCGTTCCACTCGTTAATCACATCGTGGTGCTCAGTGTAGAGCCAGCCGGATACCTGCGGATATTGCCGGAACGCATTGATTGCCCGGTGATAATCCCAACTCCAGTCCACATCGCCGGTGCTGCCATCATACCCCCAGACGTTACCAAACTCGGAGTTGAACATGGGCTGATTGCCCTGTTTGTAGCCGTTTTCAAAATGAAACGTGGAACCGGGGTACGTTTGTTTGGTCAGCTTGCTCAGATACGTGTTCCATTCATAACCCGGCAGGTACTCATGCCAGGAGTTCAGGTCGGTTTCTGTATGGCCCCGCCCGCAGCAGATGGAGTTGTCTTCAACCAGCCGCGTCGGGTCGAGCGACTTCGCCAACCGGTACACCGACGCGACCCATTTCTGGGTTTCGGGCAGGTAATTCGCTACGTCTTTGCCGTCTTTTTTCTGCTTCGTCGTCAGGCCCCATGTCTCGTTGAACGTAATCCAGGAGAAGATGGCCGGGTGGTTATAATCGCGCTTGATCATCTCGCGCAGGGTGTATTCCGACTCCCGGTGCGATAGCGAATCCGGCTCTCCCCAACTGTTGGGCAAGTCTGCCATAACCAGTACGCCCAGCCGGTCGGCCCAGTATAATTTGCGGGGAATCTCGGCCTTGATGTGCGTCCGAATGCCATTTAAGCCAATCTGACGGGCTTTCAGCACTTCTTCGCGCATGAAGGCATCGGAGGGAAACGTATAGAATCCTTCGGGATGGTACGACTGATCAAGGGCCAATTGCAGGTACACCGGTTCGTTGTTGAGGGCTACGTACGGAATCTGTGTGCCGGGCAGATTGACCACCGAAATCTTCCGCATACCCATGTAGCTCCTTACCTGATCGTCGGTTTTGCCACCCCCGCTCAGCGTCGCTTCGACCGGATACAGATAGGGATCCGTTAGTGTCCAGCGTCGGGCATTGGGTATGACGATGTCGAAACTGATCTGCTGCTGTCCTTTTTTGATGACCTGCTGACTTTTTAGAGTCGAACTGCCCGATCCCACATTTACAGCAAGGAGCAGGTCAGATGGTGTTGGTTTGGGCAGATAGGCCGTCACGCGTACCTTGTTGGCGTCAATGTCGGGCGTGAAATGCAGGGCTTCTACGTACTGATCGCCCCGTGTTTCGAGGTACGGCGTTTGCCAGATGCCCCGCGCGTTGCCGTAACCCTGCTTGCCATACAGCGTGAACTGCCTACGTTTATCGTCCACCCGAACCACAAGCCGTTGCGCCTGACCGGGCTTGAGGAGGTTTGTCAACTCGAATGAGAACGGCGTGTAACCGCCTTCGTGCTTACCCAGTTCTTGCCCATCGAACCAGACGGTCGTCAGCCAGTCGCTGGCACCAATCGTCAGAAAAACGCGCTGCCCCTGCCACCCAGCCGGAACGGTAATGGCTCGCTGATACCAGGCAATATCGGCTCCGTCTTTCACCCCCGACAACGGAGAACCCCACGGAAACGGTACGTTGATTTTCAGGGGAAAGGGCTGATCCGCAGCAAACCAGCGGTCGCGCAAACCCGCATCGGTCGAATCGAATCGGAAGCCCCACTCACCATTGAGATTGAGCCAGTTTGTCCGTTCAAAATCAGGCCGGGGATGTTCAGGAAGCGGAATCGGGCCGGGCTTTGTCGGCTGATTTTGCCCGTAACTGCCTGTCAGCAGACAACTTAAAAACACGATTGTGAGCAGAAAACGGTTGGTCATGGTGACGTTTAATTTTTTAAGTAAGGACAAACCAATGGTCAGCTACTTTAAAAAATTTCAAAAAGTCACGTTTTGCTCAACCTGAAAATGCAGATTCGTCCACACTACGGGGCGTGGGGTTAGTTTCATGATTGGTAATATACCGAGGCTACATACGAGGGAGCCACATACTCATCGTGGCTCCGAAAATTCCGACGGCCATGATGAGGGTAAACAAAAAGATGAGGGCTGAAGTGAGCAGATTAGCAGACTGACTTTTAGCAGACTGAGCATAAAAATACACCTCCAGCAAGATTAAGGAGATGGGAATGACATATGTGAACACGGACAGAGTTGTGAGAAAAGGACCGGTAAATGTTTCGGGATTGAAGCCTACGGGTGCCTGATTGATAACCAGCCAGGCCATTAATCCAACCCTGAAAAACCATACGCCATTGACGACCAAGAACAGGCGGAGCGTCCATGCCCTGTGTTTGGCAAACTGCCGCGTTTTAGCGTAGTAGATGGACAGAATGGCAAACGCAATAATATAGATGGCCTGAATGCTGATGCTGATGTGCTGCGTCCTGTCGCCTACGGTGCCACGGGTCCAAAGCATAATTAGCCCCGCCATGCTCACCACAATAGCCGTAACAACGTAAGTTCTGCCAAGCCATCGGTGAAACGTTCGGAATCGCTCACGCACCTGCGGAACAAGCTGCAAAGGCCCGCCAAGGACGAGGATGGCCGCTAACAGTACGTGGATTCCGACCAGTAAATTTCCGGGCCAATTGCCCGCGACGTAGCCGTGGGGCAATACCGCATTCCATTTTTCGAAGTCGCCCGCAAACGTCGATCTCCCGTAGAAAGCAAGGATGTAGAAACCAAACAGCCATTGACCAACCGTAGCGATTGCAAACCATAGCGTTACGGTGAAATCCAGTACCTTCTTACCACCTAAAACGCTTGCTTCTCGTGCATAAGTTGTTTCCATCTGACGTGTTTGTGAAGTCTGAAAGCAAAAATAGTATGCTCTCAAACGACTCAGTTAGACAAATGTCCACTTGTGATAAACGGCATTTTTCGGGGTTAAAAGTAGCGTACCGTTTCTTTCCGTAACCGGCTCATATGCCGCTGGGTAATGCCGAGGTACGAAGCGATGTAGGTTAATGGGACGTTGTGGATGATTGTCGGGTTTTCCGTTAAAAATTTGCAATACCGCTCTTGCGCCGTCAGATTGGCCATATCATGCGCACGCTGTTTATTGGCTTCTAATAATTTATTCAGAATTTGTATGGTATAGTCTTTCTGTGTGATCCCCTGAGAAGCCCCGATCTCCACGTCGTCCCGGTTAATCCGTAACAGTTCACAATCGGTAATGCATTGGATATTTTCATTGGATACCGTTCGGGTCATAAAATGAAAATACGAGGTAAAAAACCGGGGACCGTCGTTTAAATCCACGGTTATCTGGTTGCCGTGTTGATCCCAGTGGAAATTTCGCATGTAGCCTGACACAATGAAATTATGGTACTGGGGAATGCAGCCTACTGGTTCAATAATGGTGTCTTTGGCAAAAAAAGCGGGCCTGAACAACTGCCGGATCAACGTTTTGTCCGATTCGGGCAAGACCAGTATCTCGGCTATATAAGTGAAAAGCGTATCGTAAAAATGATTCATGGTGGGGTCGCTAAAGCCGTGAAGAAGGTCAAAAAAGGTGAAATCTGTGTTCTTTGCAATCATTTTTTGATGGGCGGTTCGTCGTGATTTCCTGAATGGATAAGTTAACAGATTGTGAGTGTCAGAAACTGGTATAAAACGCTTATTACGTGCTTATACCTATATCGACTTCACGAACTGCGATGAAACTATTTCTTCTGCTTTCCAGCCTTGTACTGCTCTCCTTTGCCTACTCGTTTCGTCCCTCCGGGGAACACGAAAGCACAGGCGTACCCCTCGCCGAAAAACAACTGATTCTTCGGGAGGATAAAGCTGCCGAAACCATAACGGTCTACCGGGTGGGCGAAAAAACGCCCATTCTGACGCAGAACGTAAAAGCCGGTTTCAGGCCCTATCTCCACCCGATCAAGGCCCCCGATGGCAAGGGCGTGCTGACCGAGTACAGCCCCGGCCACCACAAGCACCAAACCGGTCTTTACTGGGGATTCACGCGCGTCAATGGCCGCGATTATTTCCACCATCCACAGGGCGATTACTGGCGTCGGGTGTCGGCGAAACCAATCGAAAGCAAAGGGACAACCGTTCGATGGCAGACCGTCTATGACCTGCTCGACTCAACGGGCCGGACCGTTCTGACCGAAACCCAGACCTGGGCCATGCGCGAACAAAACGGAAAATACCTGCTCGATCTGGAGTGGAATGGTGAGGCTCAAACCGACGTCACGATTGGCAAGTACGACTACGGCGGGTTGTTTCTTCGAATGCCCTGGCGCGAAGGCATTCGCGGGGAAGTGGTCAACGCAGCCCGGCAACGGAACGAAAAAGCCGAAGGGCAGGCCGCTCCCTGGGTAGACGTTGGGATGCAGGTTGAAGGACGTAGCGACCTGGTACACATCGCTATTTTCGATCATCCGCAGAACAAAGGATATCCGAACCTGTGGCGGGTCGATAATCAGTTGGGCATTGGCCCGGCGCGGGCGCGAAAAGGCGACTGGACCATTAAAAAAGGAGATACGGAAATCATCAAATACCAGTTGGTGATTTATACGGGCGTCCTTAACGACGTTGAACTCAATAAAACGTTTGGCGAATTTACCGGCAATAAATCCGATTATACGACATCGGCCCTGTGGGGAGTTGCCCAGAAAGAAGGGCGGGAAGCCAAATTTCTGACACCTGCCGAAGCGGTATCGGCCATGACCGTATCGAACGGATTTCAGGTGAATGCCTGGGCTGCCGAGCCGCTGATGACCCAGCCAATGGCGTTTTGCTGGGATGACCGGGGGCGGTTGTGGATTGCCGAAAACCGTGATTACGAATCACGGGGGAAAGGATTCTCCAACTCAGGGGACAGCCGGGTTTTGATTCTGGAAGATACCGACCACGATGGCGTTGCCGATAGCCGTAAGGTGTTTCTGGAAGGAATCGCCTTTCCGGCGGCCATTGCGGTGGGCTTTGGTGGGGTGTTCATCGGTGCTCCGCCCAATCTGCTGTTTGTGCCCGACAAAAACGGCGACGACAAAGCCGATATGGACGACATCGAGGTACGACTGACCGGGTGGGGCATCCGCGACCGGCACGAAACGCTCAACAGTCTGCACTGGGGACCCGACGGCTGGCTGTATGGTTGTCAGGGATTTGCGACGCCCTCGAAGGTGCGAAAACCTCAGCGGTCCGACGGGTCGGGCAAAGGCCGTCTGTATCGCCATAAAGACCCATTCCCGGAGGATATTCTGACTGGCGAGGGCACGGATATCAACGGCGGGGTATGGCGGTATCACCCGACCAAAGACCGGTTCGAGGTGGTGGCGCATGGGTTCAGCAATCCGTGGGGAATCG
>JANPJE010000160.1:0-5180 GCA_031425355.1 Spirosoma sp.
GTCCGAACGGCATTCCAGCGGCCCGACGCATCGCGTAGCAATAGCCGGTAGCCGTAGAGCGGATGCAGTGTATCGCTGTCGGTGCGGTGGTCCCAGCCCGTTTGCAGTTCAATGGCAAAGGCAATGCGGTCCATCACCTCGCTCATCTGATTGGACAAACTATCGGCACCATCCAATTCCTCAATCCATAAAACCAGCCCGTCGGTGCCCCAGTCGAAATGGAGGTCACTTGGGGTCAGGGTGATAATCGAAGCGTTCATAACGGGTTTGTTGTTTGTTGTTTGTCGGTTCGTAGTTGCTGAGAACAACTAACTACAAACCACAAACAGTTTACGCACTCATACTCCAGGCCGGAGCGGGCTGAATTTCGGTTTCCTGCTCTTCGCGCCATTTGCGAAGCCAGAAACGATATTTCTTGCGGCCATAATCCATAAAGCCCGGAATCGACGTAGCATCGACGGCAAAAAGCCGATGAGGACGCTGTTTCATAACGCCAATAAACACAAACCGGAACTGCTTCGTCGTTCCCCATTCCTGACCATCGGCATGGCGCAGACTGTCGATGTAAAAAGCGGCCTGCCGGTCGTAGTCATAGGTATAGCAGGATTCCAGAAACTGGGCCTGCGTGCGGGCGGAGGTCGTTTTCAGGTCAATGACCATCGCATTCCGGCGTTTCGGACTGGTATAAACCATATCTAACCGCGCCTTACAGGGAATGCCGGTAGTCGGCTCGGTCGATAAAACGATACGTTCCCGCTCCGACAGCCGCAAATACCGACGGCAAAAAGCGTCTTGCCGAATGGTCTGCATGAGAGCCTCCAACTGCTTCGTCTGGGCCGGAGCCAGCGCATTGACATCGGGCTGGATCAACGGGTCAACCAGATCGGGCAGGAATTGAGAAAGCACCGTGCCGACCGTTTCTGGTTCGAGCAGATGCTGGTGGAAAGCCCGACCAAATACCTTCGTTTTTTCGGGAATGAACCGCGCCGAGGGCACCGACCAGTAGCCTAAATGCTCTTCTTTAAGTTGGGTCAGGTCAGAATTGGAAACGCGCGACAAGGCACGATAATCGTCGCCGGGGTTGAAAAGAGGCTGGTAAGAAGGTATCAGACGTTGAGAAATCATAAGGCATGAGTAAGGAATTTTTCAATTTACCCGGCGGCCAGTAACGCTGGCTCGTCGACGGGGATTGCGAACGGATTGTAGTAGTTCATTGCCGTTTTTATGTTGGCAATGTCCGTCAGGGTTTCCTGCCGAAACACTTTCACGTCCTGCGCAAACTGTTTCAACTCGCTCGTCTGCTCAACAGCCGCCATTTTGTAGGAGAAATTGGCGATGTAATACACACCCTTCGGCTGAATTTTGTTATTCTCTTTTTTCTCGGCAACAGCGGTTATCACTACGTCGGCCAGGGTCAGGTCGTCATAATAGAGCGGCTCGATCAGCCGGAAAATATTGTCCACAGAATAGCCATGAAACAGCACCGCCGATACGCAGTTTTTCTCGTCGATAAAGAAAATCTCTGCCCAGTTTTTGGTACCCATGTTCAGGATGTTATCCGTGAAAATCCGCCAGGCAATGGGCTGAAAGGTAAGGGTACGGCCCAGCTTTTCGCTGCCGTTGATATTGAACACACCTTCCTTCGCATCGAACCGATATTGGCGGGGGTGCCCCTCCAGATATTTGTATTTGTTGACTACCTCGCCGGTCAACTCATGAATCTTTTGATAAGGTTTCAGTACGTTGCCGCTTTGAATTGTCTCGATTTGGGTTTTGTTTTGTGTGTTCATTAGTATTTGTTGTTTACTGTTCAAGCAGGGGACCCATTTTGAGGTCCCTTTTGCCTTTTCAGGCGGTCGTGTTTACTGATTTAAAATTACACACTTTTGTGTAAAAAAACAAGCCCTGATCTGCCTATTTTTACGGTCTTGTACGGGTTCAGAATGGAATGGGTAGCGTGAACTCATTTTCGCGGGAAAAGCCTCTTTACGCGATTTTTAAGCGGTTTCGATTCTAATTAGAACACCTTCTGAAAGCAAGACGTTCCGCGCTGAATTTGTACACGATCTCCCCGAAACACACCCCCCTTGTTTTGGTCAATTTTTACAGGAAAAAATGTAAATTATGACGATCCACCTTCGCCTTCAGCAACTCATCGACTCGCTCGACATCAGCGTGCTCGAATTCTCCCGGCAGTTGGGCGAACACCGGGGCGAGAAAGTTTATCACATTCTGCACGGTCGGCTGAAGCCCCGTTACGATACGCTCGAAAAAATACTGGGAGCCTATCCGCAGGTCAATGGCGACTGGCTGCTTCGGGGCGAAGGATTGATGTTTAAAGCACTTAATTCGCCGTCCGCAGCCATCACTACGGAGGAACGGCTGCGGAATGTGGAGTTTCTGCTTTTCCAGCTCAACGAGCGTATGGCCCTACTCCAGCAAACTAACGATCAGCTTCTGGCGGAGTTGAGGGAAAGGGAGGAGGGAGAGTAATGGAAGGGAAGAAAGGGAGGAGGGCAGGAAAGGGAGTAAAGGAGGAGAGGAACAACCAGTCCCTTTCTTTCCTCTCCTCCCTTTCTTCCTTTCCTCCCCTTCCAAAACATCCCCCTCCCTTTTCGGGTTATAGTTTGAAAAAACACGTAACGCTATGGCAACGACATCACCATTCGATCCCGATAAAGTTGATCCTGAATTTTATTCGAAAGACCCCAACCAGCATGGCGACTCAGATTTCGGTCGCGAATCGGAAGGAGTTGGTACGAATGCGTTCTCAAACGGAACGGCGGGCATGGACATGGAAACCGAGAACCGAAACATCACTCACGACACCCGCGAAGCGAATCTCGGTGAAGGTCGGGTTGGTGAGCCACAGGGCGAAAGCTTAGGCACCTCGCAGGAGTGGGATGTAAACGCCGACGCCATCGCAGAACAGCCCAAAGGCCGGATGATGAGCGATGAGGCTGCCCGGAAATTGAGCGAAGTAGCCGAAAATCCATCCGACGACGCGCTGCTGCACCGGGCCGATGCTACGTATCTGGAGGATGGCGACAACCCGAATGCCGGCTACGATCCGCACGATAAAGGGTACACCGGGGCAAATAAAACGGATGTGCAGAAAGACGAATCGAAATAAGCCTGATTGCAGGCATCGGCGGCTGGGGACGAACTCCTCAGCCGCTTTTTTATTTTACAGCCAAAGCTAACCTATGTTTCTGGTCTAATTCTTTCGTAAACTTGTCGCTTTAATTGTACTGCTTTGCTCATCGAAACCCGCGCCTACGCCCGGGCGGGCCTGCTTGGAAACCCGTCTGATGGCTTTTTTGGCAAAACCATTGCCATTTCTGTTCGCAACTTTGGAGCGTCGGTCACGCTTTACCCGTCGCCGGAACTGAATATCGAACCCCAGTTGCAGGATACGAACGTGTTCAGGAGTTTACATCACCTGCGCGATGCCGTCAGTACGCTCGGCTATCACGGGGGCGTTCCTTTGTTGAAAGCATCCATCAAGAAATTTTCTGAATACTGCGAAAACGAGGGAATCCGGTTACCCAATCAGAATTTCTCCATTCGATACAGTACGTCCATTCCGCGCCAGGTTGGTTTATCGGGATCGAGTGCTATCATTGTCGCTACGTTTCGCGCATTGATGCAATTTTATGGCGTCGAGATTCCGCAGCCGATATTACCCAATTTAGTGCTGGCCACCGAAGCCGAAGAACTAGGCATTACGGCGGGTTTGCAGGACCGTGTCATTCAGTGCTACGAAGGTTGCGTGTACATGGATTTCGACCGCGCCACGATGGAACGTCAGGGCTACGGGCAGTACGAACCGCTTGATTCGAGGCTGCTGCCGAGGTTATACATTGCCTATAATACGGATCTCGGTAAGCAATCGGGGCGGGTACATAACGATGTTCGGGCGCGGTGGCTCACGGGCGAACCTGACGTAGTGGACACGATGAGCGCGATTGCCGATGTGGCCCGCGAAGGGCGAGAGGCCATGCTGCGGCAGGACACCAACGCTGTAAATGAACTTATTAATCGCAATTTCGATCTGCGTGCCCGGATTTATACCATCAGCGACCGGAATCTGAGCCTGATCGAAACCGCACGGGCCTGCGGAGCATCGGCTTCGTTTACGGGTTCGGGTGGTTCCATCATCGGGCTCTACCGCGACGATGCCATGCTGAACCGGCTCTTTGTCAGCTTAAAGAAAATCAATGCCCGCGTAATCAAACCATATGTTGTTTAAAAAAGGAGGAGAGGGAGGAGGGGCGAAAGGGAGGAAAGGTTCTGATCCACTCCCCTTTGTCCTTTTCGTCCCCTTCCTCCCTCTCGTCCCTTAAAATGATAAAAAAAGCCGTTATCCCCGCTGCCGGACTTGGAACCCGGTTTCTGCCCGCTACCAAGGCACAGCCCAAAGAAATGCTACCCATTATTGACCGGCCCACGATTCAGTACGTGGTGCAGGAAGCCGTCGATTCGGGTATCGAAGATATTCTCATAATTACCGGGAAGGGTAAGCGGGCTATCGAAGACCATTTCGACCGAAATTATGAACTCGAAACGCGGCTCGAAGAAAAAGAAGACCAGTTGCTGCTCGATGAAATGCGCCGATTGTCGGATATGGCTAACCTGCACTACGTTCGTCAGCGCGAGCTGAACGGACTTGGCGACGCCATTCGATACGCCCGTCATCACGTTGGTAATGAGCCATTTGCAGTACTTCTCGGCGATACCATTATGGATTCGGTCATTCCCGTAACGCAGCAATTAATCGATACGTTTGCTCAGTATGGCGGTTCGGTCATTGCGGTAGAAGAGGTACCGCATGATAAAGTGAACCGGTACGGAATCGTGGGCGGGAAATCGCTGAGTGATCGCATTTATGAGCTGACAACGTTGGTTGAGAAGCCCTCCCTCAGCGAAGCACCCTCGAATCTGGCCATTGCCGGGCGGTACATTCTAACCCCCGAAATATTCGACATGCTGGAGCATACGCCGGTCGGGAAGAACAATGAAATTCAGTTGACCGATGCCCTGCTGTTGCTGCTCAAGCGCGAAAATCTGTACGCTCACCGTATCGAAGGCAAGCGCCATGACATCGGCAACAAACTCGATTTCCTGAAAACAACCGTCGAGTTCGCGCTCAAACGCCCCGAATTTGCCGATAAGTTCAG
>JANPJE010000161.1:0-10809 GCA_031425355.1 Spirosoma sp.
AGAAACATACCATTGGGAGAGTGGGTCCTGCCAACAATTGTGTCGCAGGACACCAACACATATTTATATAGTATCCATTTTTCAGCTTGCAGCAGCGTTGCCAGTGAATAGTCGTTAAGTACCCCTTACTTCTTAGCCTAACTTTTTCGTGTTGTGCCAGTCCCGTTAGCCAGACGCTATATCGTCTGATTATCAGTCAATTGACCTATATGGCTATGGTCCATCAACACGATTCAGCAGGCTAAGCCGTAACGCCAGTTTAGACAACTCTATGCGTGCTCATCTTTAGGAAAATCACCGAATTCGGTGACTGAAAATCACGGGTTCAAGTGATTTACGAAAACCGAAGAAGATGGTCCTTTGTACCGGTACGATCTTGGTCCATAACAACCCATACAGTCAACTACCCCTTATTTGATGGAACAAATCGCGTTAGCCATTGCTGAGTCAACATCCGCTGGTTCCAGGCCATGCTGTATTGTCAAAAATCTTTACCGTTTTACACTTTAATTTATCAGCTACTTATGAAAAAGCTTTTATTCGGATTGGTGCTGCTTAGCTCGTTTCGCTTTGCGTATGCACAGGAACGGACGGTGACCGGGAAAGTCACTACAGCCGGTGATGGATTGGCTCTGCCCGGAGCCAACATTCAAATTCAGGGAACGACGCGCGGGACAAACACGGATGCAGACGGAAATTATCGAATCGGTGTACCCGACGATGCTACGCTTATTTTCAGCTTTATCGGTGTTGAACCGCAGCAGATAAAGGTTGGTGCGCAATCGACAATTAACGTTGCGCTCAGAGCCGACACCAAGCAACTGAACGAAGTGGTCGTAACCGCATTGGGTGCCCAGCGCGACAAACGAACATTGGGGTATTCGGTGGCGAACGTGGGTGGTGATGCATTGACGCGGTCAGGCGAGCCTAACGTCATTCAGGGTCTGGCCGCCAAAACAGCCGGGGTAATCGTCACCAGTTCGGCAGGTACGCCCGGAGCTTCCAGCAAAATTGTGCTGCGTGGCCCATCGACGTTCACGGGTGAGCAACAGCCACTTATCGTGGTCGACGGCGTACCGGTCAACAACGAAACAGTAACTTCATCGGCAGGCGACTATCCATTCAATGCCAATCTGGGTGGAGTAAACAACTCAAACCGTGCCCTGGACCTGAACCCCGACGACATTGCTTCGGTGACGATTTTGAAGGGGCCAGCCGCTGCGGCTCTGTATGGCGCACGGGCCGGGAACGGAGCCATCGTGTACACGACCAAAAAAGGACGAAGCCAGAAGGGAATTGGCGTAACGGTTGGCTATCGCATGGAGCTTTCGGAAGTGAATAAACTGCCGGAGCTGCAATCGGTTTTTGCACAGGGAAATGGCGGAAACTTTTCGACCGCTAACGCAGGACCGGACCAGCGACACGGCACTGATGACGACGTTGCGGCTGGTACGCCCAATAGCTGGGGCCCGAAAATTTCAGGTAATCCTAACCTACAGGCCTACGATAACCCCGGCAATTTCTTTAAAACGGCAACTTCGCACACGACCAACGTAGCACTGGTAGGCGGCAACGACAAAGCGAATTTCCGTATCTCGTTCGGGAATCTGATTCAGAACGGTATCGTGCCCAACACGGAATATAAACGGAACACCATCCGGATTACGGGCGAAGCCAGTATGCTCGATAATCTGAAAATTGGCGGTACGGTGAGTTACATCAAGTCGGGTGGTATCAAGGCGCAGAACGGCAGCAACGTAGCGGGGGTGATGTTGAGTTTACTGCGGGCACCAGCTTCGTATGACCTGCGAGATTATCAGTTCCCGAATGGCTATAACCGCAATTATTTTTCCGCATACGATAACCCGCTATACACCGTTAATCGAAACCCATTCACGGACGATATCAACCGAGTTCTCGGTAATATCTACCTGAATTATCATCGGTCGTCGCACTTGGATTTAACGTATAAAATCGGGGTTGATGCGTATTCAGACGCCCGGCGGCAGGTTTTTTCGATTAGCTCCAACGGAGATGACAACGCGCAGACGTATGGTCAGGTCAATTACGACAACGTGACCAGTCGTGACGTATATGCTGATTTAATTTTGCGGGGTGAGCACCGTTTCAGCGAAAAATTCGGTGTCAATTACACGGCGGGGCAAAACATTACCTCGTTCAATTTCACCAGTAATTTCGCCAGAGGCCGCGACCTCGCCGTGCCTGATTTCTATAACTTAGGCAATGCCGCCGAATTATATGCGTCTAATTCGGGTAATCTGCGCAGGCTGACAACGGCGGTTTTTGCCCAGGCCGATTTCGATTATGCCAACCAGTTGTACCTCTCTTTCACGGGACGTAATGAGTGGTCATCGACGTTTGACCGTACTGTGAAGAACAATTTCTTCTATCCGTCGGCTTCGCTGGCGTGGGTCTTTACCGAAACGGTGCTGAAAAATACGCCCATTACGTTCGGAAAACTCCGGCTGGCCTATGCCGAATCGGGTATTCCGCCGGTCGCCTACCGCACCCGGACTTACTTCACCAAACCTTCGTTTACGGATGGGTTTACCAACGGGCTTAACTTCCCCTACGGTGGTGTAAACGGCTATGCATATTATAACGCCATTGTTGGAACACCGGACCTGAAACCTGAACGGGTAAAAGGTATTGAAGCGGGGCTCAACCTCAAATTCCTTCAGAACCGGATTGATTTAGACGTAACGGCCTACCAGCAAACAACGGTCGATATTCTGCTCACCCGGCCAACCGCTCCGGCTTCGGGCTTCACGGCTGCCTATACTAACGCGGCTCAGTTACGGAACCGGGGGCTTGAGGTTATGCTCGGAATCAGTGCCATCAAATCACCGACGTTCTCCTGGGACATTAACGTGAACTGGTCGAAAAACGTCAGTAAAGTGCTGGCCCTCACCGAAGGAGTAACCGAAGTCAGTCTGGAATCGGCGTTTAATGGCATCGGTGGCTACGCGATTGTGGGCGAACCGCTGGGTGTGTTGTACGGCAGCAAATGGCAGCGGAATGAGGCCGGTCAGTTGATTATCGGTACCAACGGATTGCCCCAGCAACAGGCCGCACAGGGAAACATCGGCAATCCGTATCCCGACTGGCTGAGCAACATTCGTAACACCTTTACTTTCAAAGGCATTACGTTGACGGCTCTGCTCGATATTCGGCGGGGCGGTTCTATCTGGAACGGAACCTACGCGCGTCTGCAACGGATTGGCCGCACGCAAGAGTCGGCGGATCGCGAGCGCACGTACGTCGTTCCGGGCGTGACCGCATCGGGCGAAGCCAACACGAAAGAGATTACAGCCCAGCAATACTTTGGTCAATACCTCGGCGATGGCGGTGGGGCGGCAGAGCAGTTCGTTGAAAACGTGAACTGGTTCCGGCTTCGTGAAGTGGCGCTGAGCTACCGGTTCAAATTCAAAAAACACCTTGACTACGTCGATCTGTCGGTTTCGAGCCGGAATCTGTACCTGAACACGAACTACAAAGGTGTTGACCCCGAAACGAGCCTGACGGGTGCTGGCTCCAACTTGCAGGGGTTCGATTACTTCAACAACCCCGGAACGCGTTCGTTCATTTTCGGCGTCAACATTGGTTTTTAATCGCTTCAAAGACAGTTCATTATGAAAAAGATACTATCAATCGTGCTGGGTCTGACACTGGCTGCCAGTTCCTGCACCAAACAGCTTGACGAGTACGGTGTCAACCCTAACTCACCACAAACGGCCTCGCCTGCCCTATTGCTGTCGGGGGCCGAACTCTCGACGTTTGCTACATATGGCGGTCAGTTGGCCCGGATCAGCAGCGTGTTAGCGCAGCAGGCGGCTGGTAACCAGTTTCAGTTGCAGACGTTTGGTCAGTACGTCATTACGGAAGCTGACGTGACAAATGAGTGGTCAACAATTTATAACGGTACGCTGATTAACTGCCGAACGCTGTTGGACACCTATGGACAGGGAAATCCGTATTATTCGGGAATGGCTAAAGTGCTGATGGCCATGAGTTTCGGGGTGGCGACGGACTTCTGGGGCGATGTGCCCTTTAGTGAGGCCGCTCAGGCATTGGGCGGAAATTTTCAGCCGAAATATGAAAAACAGGAAGATGTCATAAAAGGCATTCAAACGCTGCTCGATCAGGCCATAACGGATTTGAGCCAGCCGGTGTCGGCCAATACGTTCGTGCCCGCTGCCGACGATATTATCTTTGGCGGAAACGTAAAAGCCTGGATCAATGCGGCTTACATTATCAAAGCCCGCTACGCGAACCGGCTTAGCCAGATTGATCCGGCGGGTAGCGCGACGCAGGCGTTGGCCGCACTAAGCAAGGTATCGGCGGATCAACCCGATATGAACGCCGTTTTTTATGACGTAGCGGGCAACTACAACCAATGGTACGATTTTCTGTCGGTGCGGGCCGAGTACGTTAAAATGGGTAAATATTTTGTCGATTACCTGAAAACAACGAACGACCCCCGGCTGCCCTTTCTGGTAACGGAAGATGCTGCGGGTGGTTATTCAGGATTAGCGCCCGAAGAGTCGGCCAATGAAACCGCTTCTGATCCGGGTCCGGCGGTGGCCTCACCGGATTCGCCCACACCGTTGGCAACGTACACCGAAGCCAAGTTTATCGAGGCCGAAGCCCAGCTTCGGGCGGGCAAAGCGGCAGATGCGGCTACAGCGTATAATACGGCGGTTGCGGCTTCGGTGAAACGGATAACGGGGGCCGACATACCGGCGGCTTTCAGGCAGGCGATGGGCAGTGAAACCGCTGCGACGATTACGCTGGAGAAAATAATTAACCAGAAATACATCGCCCTCTTTACGTTGACCGAAGGCTATAACGACTGGCGTCGGACGGGTTTTCCTACGCTGAAGGCCAATCAGGATACGGACAAGAAAGCGATTCCACTGCGGTTACCAACCTCGCAGGATGAGCGGAATTATAACAAAAATGCGACCGTCGTCGGTGATATTTATCAACCCGTTTGGTGGGATAAATAGACTGGAAAAAGAGCATTAAAAAACACCCGCCCGATACGTATCGGGCGGGTGTTTTTTAATAAATACGCTTGTTTTTTACGCTACTTCCGGCTGTGAATCGACCAGTTCAGGCTTGGATTGGCCCGTTAGTTCGGCGATGAGGTCAGCCACGTTTATGGTGGCGAAACTGCTGGCGTAGTCGGCCATGGCGTATGGAATAATCAGTTCACCGTTGTTGATAAGTCCCCCGCAGCTATACACTACGTTCGGTACGTAGCCTTCGCGTTCGTTTTCGTCGGGGCTTAAAATAGGTTCGGTAGTGCGGCCAAGTACTTTGGATGGGTCGTTGAGATCGAGCAGAAACGCACCGATCGCATATTTTCGCATTGGTCCCACGCCATGACTCAGCACTAACCAGCCCGCTTCGGTTTCGATGGGTGAACCGCAATTGCCCAACTGTACATACTCCCAGTGATACGTTGGCTTGAGAATCAGCTCTTTCGTCTGCCAGAAATACAAATCATCCGAATACATCAGGTAGATATTCTCACCGTCCTGCCGCGAAATCATGACGTATTTACCGCCGATTTTTCGCGGAAACAGGGCCATCCCTTTGTTGGAAACTTCGGCTCCGTTGAGTGTGCTGACGCTGAAATGGGTAAAATCTTTGGTTTCCAGCAGTTGAGGAAACGTAACTTTCCCGTTATAGGCGGTGTATGTAGCGTAGTACGTTACCTCGCCATCGTCGTCAGCAAACCGCACAAAACGCGCATCTTCAATGCCGTTGGTTTCGTTGGGCGATGTCGGAAAGATACAGCGTTCATCGAGACTCTGATCGTCGTCGAAATCTATTTCGTAATTGGATTTGGCAAGGGCCAGCAACCCGCTGGCAATGGTTTCGTACTCAGCATGATAGCGGTATTGAGAGGACACCCGTTTAATCTGCGCTTCAAGTTCCGACAGACCGAATTCCTCGCCCAGCCCAGCCATCATTTTCTCCTGAATGCTGTTCTCCAACCGAAGTTCATACAGTTTACGCTCAAACTGGGGCCGGTTGAAACGATGATTCGGCACAATTTCGGGAGCGGTAACGTAACGCGATGGTTGCCGCAACACTATTTTTCCGCTCTCGTCGATATAGCCCATCCGGAACGAAATTGATGAAACGTGTCCCTCTCCCGTTGCCCGCAGGCTCAGAATAAACCGTTTGAAACCGGGCGGTACGTTAGTCTGGTCGGGGTGCCAAATCATTGACGGATTGAACAGAGCCGCCGATTCGAGCGAGTATTCCATCGTGAAATACGCGCCAAGCAGCAACTTCCGGTCTTCGCTCAGTGGCTCATCGGTCAATAAATGGGTTTTTATCTGCTCAAATCGGTTCAGCAAAAACCGTTCGAGTTTATAGTGGCGACCGCCAAACTCCCGGATAACCTCGTTTAGTTTCTGGTCCGCTTCCTCATCGCTCATACTGCCAACTCGGGCAATAATCTTAAGCGTACGGGTGGTGCTACCCAAATCGAAGGGACGAAACAGAACGCGGGTCGGATCGGGCCGGAGAACGATGCCGGTGCGAGTTGCTTTAATACTCATGTCAACAGATTAGTAAGTGATCGAATGGCAAACAGCTTCTCTACAAAAGCCCCAAAGGTATAAACAGTAAATGCTATTTGTTATGTCAATTACTCTTTACAACTCGCTCACTCACTAACTTAGTATCCATGCTCGTTTTTTACCCGTTCATCAGGGCGGTTATCGTTACGTTCATCGACTTCGCATCGGAGCGTTGTTTCTGAATAATGTATAGCTCGGCCAGTGCCATCAAATACGACAATGTTGACTCAGCACCCTGATTCTGGTTGACGCGGTCGATGTGCAACCCATCGCAGCAACCACCCGTTTGCTGGTCATATAATGGCAATCCCAGATCATTAAGCCCCAGAAACCATTTGAAAATCCGGTTGGCGGTTCGGTGCCATTCTTCATCGCCCGTGATGGCGAAGGCAGCTAAGCAGGCCGAAAGTGTGCTTTGGGCTTCGAGCGGCTGCTGGTCAAAGTAAGCACGGGGTTGGCCTTGGGTATAAAAACCGTCGGAGCCAATCGGCTGGAAATGACCGTGCGAAGCCGTTTGCAGGTCGATAAGCCACCGCAACGAATTTATTCCGATATCGACTAACTGCGCATCGCCCGAGCGGATCAGAACGTGGGCCAACACGGCGTTATCATACGACAACGTATTTTCGAACCACGGCCATTCGTCCGTTGCCGTCTCGTTGTAGCGAAACATCAACTTATCCAGCAACTGCTGCTGAATCGTTTTCGCCAGCCGGTCGTCGTTAAATTTCTTTTGGTATTCATAAATACCCAACAACGAAAAGGCCCAGGAGCGGGGCGACGCCATCGAAACTACGGTCGGTAATACCTTCTCGAACAGGCTCATAGCCCACGTAACGGCATTCCGGTCGGCAGACCGGCCAATGCAGGTGCCAAGTGCCCAAATGGTCCGTCCGGTGCTGTCGTCGGAGCCAACTTCTTCGAGCCAGCGACGGTCGTAACTCATAAAATTACGAAAACGCCGGTGCTCATCGGTATAGGCGTGATTGATGAAGGCGCAATAATTATCTGCCGCTTTCGTCAATTTCTGATCGCTCATACCGGCGTCCTGAATCACTAACGCCAGAATAAGCGCGCGGGCATTATCGTCGGTGCAATACCCTTCTTCGTAGAACGGCAAATGGTGCCGGGCGTGCTGGACAATACCCGTCGAATCGGTTAGCCGAAACAGGTGATCGAGCCGAAGGGCGGGCAGTTTAAAGACTGAACTGCTATGTGCCCCCATCGTGTAGGGAGCCTGATTATTGAGCATACTCATGCGCTCCTGCCGGGCGTGCGAAAACGAATCGGCATAGGCCTGAATGGACCGTTCCCAAATCATCTCGCGGCCCATCATATAAGCTTTCTTCCGCATCTGATGCCGCATCGAATCGTCGGTGAGCAGGTTGATAATCTGGGTGGCAATAGCATCGGAATCACCAAATGGCACCAGAATTCCCCTACCGTCGGCCAGGAGTTCTTCGGCATGCCAGTAGGGCGTTGACACTACAGCTTTTCCGCAGCCAAAGGCATACGAAAGCGTCCCGGAGGTTATCTGAGCCGGGTTGAGATAAGGTGTTACGTAAATGTCGGCGGCACCTAAATATTCGAGCAGTTCGTCTAATTCAACAAACTGATTATCAAAGCGAATATGATCGATAACACCACAATCATCGGCCAGTTTTTTGAGGCTGTCGCGGTACGTTTCTCCTTCGTATTTGAGGAGGTGCGGGTGCGTAGCGCCCAACACCATGTACACCACATCGGGGAACTGCTCAACGATGCGCGGCAACGCCCGAATCACGTTTTCGATGCCTTTGTTGGGCGAAAGCAGACCAAACGTCAGTAACGTTTGCTTGCCTTCCATGCCAAATTTGTCTTTATAAAAATGGGGATCGACAAACGGCATGTCGGGAATACCGTGTGGAATCAGGTCAATTTTTTCTTCGGGAATTTCGTAAATATTAATCAGGAAATCCCGGCCTTTCCGCGACATACACACCACCCGCGACGACAGATCGGCAATGCTTTTGAGCACCAGCAACTGGTCTTCGTTAGGGTCTTTCAAAATGGTATGAAAGGTAGTCACAATGGGCATCGTGAGGTTTCGCAACAGACTCAGAATGTAATTTCCGGCCGGTCCGCCGAAGATGCCGTATTCATGTTGGAGACATACCA
The DNA here is from genome assembly GCA_031425355.1 of Spirosoma sp. Classification (GTDB taxonomy): domain Bacteria; phylum Bacteroidota; class Bacteroidia; order Cytophagales; family Spirosomataceae; genus Spirosoma. The sequence goes on from JANPJE010000161.1 coordinate 8,778, forward strand.
CTTCAACGCATTTCGCGTTCAAAAACTCGGCGGCTTTCCGGTAGGCACCCTGGTCATACTGGTAAAAATCATACCGCACCTCGCCCGGATAATCGTAGCCTTCAAGTGTGTCGTTGACCGATACAACCAATGCGTTGGAGTCAGGAATAAATGAATCGTAAGATTTATACAGATCAGAAGTAAACGTAGCGATTCCGCACTGTCGGGGCAGATAATCACCGATAAACGCTACATTTTTAGGATTATGGCCCCATGTCGGCTCAACGGTTGCAGGTTGGTCAGAAGGCCTGTGATAGGTCGTTCCGGTGCGGTTCGTTTGAGTTATCATAATACTGTAGTTGAGGTAGCTGTGTCGGAAGACACAATAATGTCTATAAATATAAGCGGGTTTAGGGGTGTTTTGTTTGGGTAAACAAAATATTTTAGGACTATATGTACTATACTCTCCTATTTGACCAACTATTATCCAACTATATATACAATTTACCCTATAATTTACGGAAAGCCGTTCTATCAACGAATGTCATAAGAGTCATGATTATCGTTTTTACGTACCTTGCGTCCTAATTTTGCGTTAATCAGGCATGATCTGGCACCGTATCTCGTCCTTTATCCTACGTAACAGAATAGCCTTAGTGGCGGTCATTTTGCTCGGTACGGCCGTAATGGGGTATCAGGCAACGAAGGTCAAACTCTCTTACGAACTGGCTAAAATTCTGCCCGTTACAGACCCGGACTACCAGCGATACGAAGCCTTCAAGTCGCGCTTCGGGCAGGACGGCAGCGTAATGGTGCTGGCTATCGAAACCGACAGCATGTACCAGATCGGGTTCTTCAACAACTGGTATGTGCTGGGTCAGAAAATACGGCGCACCGAGGGGATAAAAGACGTTGTATCGAATGCCAATCTATTCGGTATCACGCGCGATGATTCTGCCCGTACGTTTCGCATTCGACCTCTTGTTTCCAAACCGCTTACCACCCAAACCGGCTTAGACAGCCTCCGCACCCGCATTGCCAACCTGCCTTTTTATCGGGATTTAGTGACCGATAGCAGTGGTCGCACGCACCTGATGGCCATTACGTTCGACCAGAAGGTAGTGAATACCAAAAACCGGATCGCGCTCGTGCGGCAGGTTGAGGCCGTAGCCGACTCGTTTGGCCGCCAGCATACGCTTTCGGTACACATGTCGGGAATGCCGTATATCCGCACCGAATCTACGGCCAAAGTCAGCCGGGAAATGTTTCTGTTTCTGGGGTTGGCCTTTCTGGTTACGGCCTTGATTTTGTTTTATTTCTTTCGCTCCTTCACGGTCGTACTGGCAGCCTTAGTTGTTGTGGGTGTGGCCGTAATCTGGACACTGGCGTATATCGTTTTGTTTGGCTACGACATTACGTTGCTGACGGGCCTGATTCCGCCCCTGATTATCGTGATTGGCGTTCCGAACACCGTTTTTCTGCTCAATCGCTATCACGAAGAACTAAACCGAAACCGCAGCCAGCAGGAAGCTTTACTGATTGCTACCGAGAAAATCGGCGAAACGACATTCTTTGCCAACGTAACAACAAGCATTGGCTTTTTCGTTTTTTACTTCACGGGCAGCCCGCTCCTGGTTCAGTTTGGTATAATATCGGCGTTTGGCATCATGACCACCTACGCCGTATCACTCATCCTGATTCCGATAATTTTCAGCTACCTGCCGAATCCGTCTGCCAAACAGCGCGGTCATTTGGAGCGTCGGCAGGTGAACGGCTTCCTAACCTGGGTTGACCGACTGGTCCACACCCGCCGAGCCGCGATTTACACCTTCATTGGGGTTGTAACGGCCATTTCGGTTGTTGGTGCATTACAGATAAATCGAATTGGGTATGTAGTGGATGATTTACCCAAAAATGACCCGATTTATACCGATCTGAAGTTTATCGAGAGCCGGTTTAAAGGTGTCATGCCGTTTGAGGTCAGCATTGACGCCAAACGCGCGGGCCGGGTACTGACGCCCCAAACGCTGACCAAGATCAGGTTGCTCGAACG
>JANPJE010000162.1:0-19477 GCA_031425355.1 Spirosoma sp.
GTGGTTCTGGACGGCGGCTGTTTTCTACGGCATGTCGTGGGGGATGAACTCACCCACCGTAACTGCCTGGACCGCCGACCTGAGCGACGAAGCAACGCGGGGCCGGGCGATGGCAACTATGTACATCGCGCTCGAAGCGGGTATTGGTCTGGGTGCATTGGGTGCGGGCTGGCTGCTCAATCATGCAGCGGGCGAATCGGGCATTGATGCTTCGTTTGCCGTATCGAGCGTGCTGGCTCTGGTGGCCGTTGGGTATCTGGGCTGGTTGTGGCACCAGGATCGGAAGACTGGTCATCATAAGATGGACGATGCCGACGAAATGGCGTTGCTGGATGGAGAGCCCTGATGGAAGGCATCGAACCAAAAATCCGCCCGTTAGTCGACGCGCTGAACGCGATGGGCCTTGTTCGTACGTTTTCCAGTTGCGAAGGCCATTTCTCGCCCGAGGAGCAAACCCTCGTTGACCGTACTTTTGCTTACATCCGCTTCGTACCTGCCGGAGACGTAGCGGTGGGATCTATCGAAAAATTTATCTCGTTCCTGTTAACCCGTTTCAGAAGTCAGCACGGTCTGATCCCCATCAACCTGACCGGCTATAAACTGTACACACCCATCGACGATGAAATGGTCGAAGAAACCTTCGTTCTCGAACTCCGTCCTTTCAACCGCTTCGACCCCCCCGACCGCAAACGTAGCGATACAGATAGGGCAATTGAGCAGACGATACAATTACTTAGCAGATTAGTAAATTATTGACGAATTATGGGAATCGTATAGGCCGTAAAGGGTTAAGATTAGATACAAAATGTTATTGGAGCCATTTTACAAAGCGATTAACAAGGTTACTAGACAAATAAATAGTACTCTGACAAGATAAACGGCGGGTTCATAATAAGATGACTCAGGGGTAACAGTGACGTAACAGTTAGCGGTCAACTTTGCAGTTACAACCAAATAACCCCTTTGGATAATGAATATACTTAAGAGATGGCTGGCTCTATTGCTGATGGTCATGCTTTGGTTACCTGTAACGAGTGTAGCTCAACGCAAAATTTCTGGAACAATTCAGGATAAACGCACCCAGGAACCTCTTCCGGGGGCAGTGATTGCTCTTCAGGGTTCAACTATTGGCAGTATTGCCGGAGCCGACGGCACATTTACGATTAGCCTGCTCGATACCAATATCGACCCCGTTTTTCGTGTTACCTGTGTTGGTTACCGGCCCCTGCTACTGCCTCTCGGAGCCGCGTATACCCTGGATGTTTTGCTCGAACAGGATCAAACTCAGTTAGACGAAGTGGTGGTTACGGGTCAGGGCCTGAGCGTCAGCAAACGTCGGCTATCGACAAATGTGGTTTCTATCGGCGAAAAAGATATCGAAAATCAGCCCTCAACCCGGCTCGACCAACTTTTGCAAACGCAGTTACCCAATGCCCAGATTCGACTGACGGGCGGTCAGTCAGGAGCTACGTCCATCATCCGGTCACGTGGAGTCAATTCGGCCTTTCTAAGTTCTACACCCATCATTTACGTCGACGGCGTGCGGCTTGACAATCTCAACACCTCTACAAATTTAAGTTTGAACTTGTCGGGAAGCCGATCGCAGGGGACGGCTACGAGTGCTATCGCGGACATTCCGGTGGAGAACATCGAGAAAATCGAGTTCATTAATGGCGGAGCGGCTACTACGCTCTATGGCTCCGATGCGGCCAACGGCGTTATCCAGATTATTACCAAAAAGGGAGGTTCCGAAAAAACGGATGTTACGTTCGAGACCCGGCTTGGCGCGCAGACGCCAACCAACGATTTCCTCTACTTCAAACGAACGCCCGAACTGCTGTTGCAGAACGGCTTTTTTCAGCAGTATAACCTCGCCATCAACGGGGGGCAGGGGCCTTTTGGCTATAGCTTTTCCGGGAATTACCTGAATAGTCAGGGAACGCTTATTTTCAACCAAAACCAAAATCAGCGATTCGATTTTCGGACCGGATTTAGGGCAGGATTGGGTAAAAAGGTGACCTATGAGAGCTCCTTCAGCTTTGTACGTAGCAATTTTCGTCGCGTTCGTAATGGGAATGCCGGCGGATATACCGGCCTGTGGTTTACCGAATCGGGAGCTTCACTTATTACCGGACCGGGCTTTAACAATCGACTCGACGAACTGAACGACACTGATTTTGAGCGCATCAAGGCATATGCTCAGCGGGCGGAAGAATTGCAGAACAACCAAACCACGATCAACCGCTTTCAGACCTCGCAGGTATTTAAATACCTGCCATTGTCGAATCTAACCGTGAAAGGGACGGCGGGTCTGGACTACCGTGTTCAGCGCGAACTGGGTATTACAACCAACGAATACCTTCACCATATTGGTGGTAACACAACCGGGCAAGGGTCTATTGCCAACTACGACCGGAAATACTTGGGCCTGACGCTCGAACTCAACGGGCAACATGAAGCCCGTTGGAACCAGTTCTCGGTGCTTACAACCCTAGGGGGGCAATTGTTCCGTAACGACGATCATCAGATCGAATACCGGGGCGACAACATCCGTGATGGTGCCCAGACGATCAGCCTGGCAGCCACTCGCAGCAGCAACGAATACCTCGCGCAGGTGGTCAACTATGGCGTGTATGTGCAGGAAAATATTGGGTATCAGGATAAACTATTCATCGATGTCGGTCTTCGGGGCGACGGTAACAGTGCTTTTGGCAAAAATATCGGTGTGCAATATTACCCCAAAGTAGGATTCTCTTACATTCCGAGCGTTGAGAAGTACTTCCAGCCAGTGCAACGCGTGGTTTCATCGGCCAAAATCCGGGCCAACATTGGCGAAGCTGGTAATTTTCCTACCCCGTTTGCAAACGAGCGCACGGTACAGCTAGTGGGTTTTCAGAACGACCAGGCGGCCTTTTTTGGGCAGGCTGGCAATGCAGATTTACGACCCGAAAAAACCCGCACCATCGAAGCAGGCGTGGAGTTGGGATTTTTTAAAAACCGCATCCTGCTGAACACAGGTTTTTACCACTCCCTCACCCGTGATGCGTTGTTTGTGGTTCCACCGGCTCCCTCTACCGGCGAAAACAATCAACTTCGCAATATTGGCCGGATTCTCAACCGGGGCTTCGAAATCAATACCACGCTGATTCCGGTGCAGACTAAAGAACTGGAAGTACGGGTTCGGTTTGCGCTCAACACGCTCCACAACGAGGTGCTGAGTTCGGGGGGAGCCGCGCCATTCAACCTCAATGGGTTCAGTGCCCGCACCATTCAGACGGTGGTGCAGGAGGGATACCCAATTGGGTTTCTACGGGGCAATGTTGGCGTGTTTGGGCCAGAGGGAACGCTACAATCAACTACGGTTCAGAGTTACCTCGGCACAACGCTGCCCACCCTGTTTGGCAATTTGGGGCTGAATGTGCAGTACAAAAGCTGGGCGTTTTTCGCCAACGCCGACTACCAGCGGGGAGCCTACGCCAACTCGTTTGATCGTCAGTTTCGATTCAACTACGGTGTCGACAACGAGGGGGTTCCACAGGCAGAAATTGATAAGAACAAACGTACTAACTGGTTGAATTTCACCAATATATTCACGGAAAAAACCGATTTTCTGAAAGTGAGGGTCATTGGGGTAAATTATAAGGTACGGCCCAAGTTGCGGGACCGCCGAATCAGAACCCTGTCAGTAGGCTTTACGGCTGAAAATCCATTCAATTTCGCTACGTCGAGTTTCGACCCCGAAGCCACCATTTCGGGTGCCGCGCAGGGGCAGGGTGGAGCCACCACCGGTGGCATTTCGTATGCCACCTACTCCGTTTCCCGCCAATTTGTCGGTACACTCCGTATTCAGTTTTAATCCATTATGCAGATGATTACTACGATTATGAAAAAACATACATTTATTGCCATTACACTTTTCGCCAGCTTGAGTGGGTGTGGGCTTACCGATGTTGTTAACCCCAACGTCACTGATGAGGTCTATCTAAGTACGCCCCAATCTGGTAAATCATGGCTCAACGGGATGCGTCGCCAGTTGGCGATGACCTACAACGAGGTGGTGGTCAGCACAGAATTGGTATCCGACAATTATTTCAATAACCGGACTCTCAGCAGCAAAGTCTTCGATATTCCCCAAATCGACTATACTGATCTTGATGTGACTAATTTACAGAAGGAAATTCACCGGTTGCGTCAGATGGCTGATTTTGGACTGACTCGTGTGCTGCCCGCAGACCCAACTCTATCGGCCAGCGAGAAAGCAGAAATGCAGTTTCTGGCAGGAGTAGCCAGTTTGCTGAGTGGTGAATTGTTTGTGGCTCTACCCGCAACGGCTCAGGGTGCGGCCCTGAAACCAGTCGAGCATTTCAATCAAGCGGTTAGCTGGTTCGAGCAGGCAGTGGCTACTACACAAGATGCCGCCGAAAAGCAGGCTTATCAGTTGTTGCTGGCCCGGACGTACTACCAGTTGGGTAATCGGGCTAAGGTGGTGGAACTAACCACGCCACTGCTGACTAATCGAACGCTACTCCGACCGGTACGATATGACGGCGTGAACGGGGTAGCCAACAGTATTCAGTTTTACGTGTACAGTTCTACCAACAACGAGTTTGCACCCTTGCCCCGGCTGGATTTTCTGGACCCAAAATATTACCATATTGGCTCAGCCACAACCGACCAGCGGACAGTAGTACTGACCAAAGCCGAAGAGGCTTATCTGATGCTGGCCGAAGCGCAGTTGGGTAACAATCAGCCCGAGGCAACCCGCCAAACCCTATTGACTTTACTCATCGACGTAATAGCCAACCGACCTCGCGTACTGATAGACGATAAACGCGAAACTCGAAATGGTGGCAATCGTGCCGACTACCCAACCACTGCCGTTCAAGTTCGTTTCTCGCCCGGCAGTATTGCCCACGAAGGATTGGTGCTGGATCGGTCGAAACAGAATGTCAGCGTTTACGCTGTTTCAGGGACGAGCGTTACACCCGAACAAGTTCGGGGGGCTGCCACAGCCGACGACCTGCTCTACTTGATAGCCCTGATCCGGCAAGAGGTATTCTTCGCCGAAGGCCGGCGCATGACCGATTTAGGTATCAAATTTCCAGTGGCCCAGAATGAACATCTTAACAATTCGGCTATAAGCACTACCGACCTAAAGGCGCAGTTTCCAGCCTTTATTCCGACCAACCGCACGTTAGACGATTTTACTTTTGATCGGGCGACGGGCATTGTGACCATCAAAGTTGACATGAACCAAGTGTTAGTCAGAAACAAAACTGCTCCAGAAATATTCCCATTAATCAATCCATAGTCCTTTAATCAGTTTTCCTGTCGCAATTGCGACAGGAAAACAATATACCCTACAGAATAAACTGACTCAAGTCCCGGTTTTTCACTAATCCATTCAGTTTTTCGTTTACCAACTCTTTCGTTACCACAACGTGCGCGTTGGCTCCGATTACGTCGGGAATGTCGAACATGAAGTCGTTCATCAGGTGGCTCAACACCGTTTGTAACCGGCGGGCACCAATGTTCTCAACGTCGCCGTTTACCTCGAAAGCAATCCGAGCGAGTTCGCGCAAGGCATCATCCTGAAAGGTCAGGCTAACATCTTCGGCGTTCAACATCGCTTCATACTGCTTCGTGAGCGCGTTTTTCGGCTCTTTAAGGATGTGATAAAAATCATCTTCCGACAGGCTTTGCAACTCTACCCGAATCGGGAAGCGACCCTGTAATTCGGGAATCAGATCGCTGGGTTTGGCAACGTGAAACGCCCCGGCTGCAATGAACAGGATGTGGTCGGTATGAATAACCCCGTACTTGGTGTTCACCGCGCTGCCCTCAACAATGGGCAGTAAATCGCGTTGCACACCCTCGCGGCTCACATCCGGTCCGCCACCGCCATTCCCCGACCGGGCCGACGCTACTTTGTCGATCTCGTCAATGAAAATAATCCCGGCATCTTCGGCTTTTCGAATGGCTTCTTCTTTCACCTCGTCCATGTCGATGAGCTTGGCCGCTTCTTCTTCGAGAAGAATTTTCCGGGCTTCAGCAATGGTAACTTTGCGTTTTTTGCCGCGTTTGGGCATCATCCCGCCAATCATTTCCTGAATATTCATCATCGACAAATCATCCACCGAGCCACCCATAACCCCAATATTGGGCGTTTGGCTCTGAAGCACGTCGATGTCGATTTTACGGTCGTCCATTTCACCGGCGCGGATTTTCTCGCGGAAACGGTCGCGGGTGCGCTCGTTCAGGTCAGCGTCAGGATCGTTTTTTTCGTTCTCAAAACCCACCTGACCGTTCGTGTTAGCGGGTTTAACAGATGGAATGAGAATATCCAGAATGGCATCTTCAACGAGTTGCTGCGCCCGCACCTGCACGGATTCTTTTTTGGCGGCACGCACCATGTTGACGGATTGCTCCACCAAATCGCGCACCATACTTTCCACGTCCCGGCCAACGTAACCAACTTCGGTAAACTTCGAGGCTTCAACTTTTATAAAGGGCGCGTCGGCGATTTTAGCTAACCGGCGGGCAATTTCAGTTTTACCAACGCCCGTCGCCCCGATCATCAGGATGTTGTTTGGTGTAATTTCACGCTGCATATCGGCGGTGCTATTCATGCGTCGCCACCGGTTACGGAGGGCAATCGCTACGTTGCGTTTGGCATCGTGCTGACCGATAATGTACTGGTCTAACTCGGCAACAATCTGCCGGGGAGTAAGGTCTTTGAGTGATTGGGTCATCGAAAAAAAGCGGAGCGTGTTGTGCGCTCCCTACCAAAGAAACACACGAAACCCGAAAATGTGCCAATTTGTGGCCGGAAATTTGGGAATTGTGTATCTATGCAATCTCGGTCATGTTTGTAGTGTCGGATACGTTTACCCGACATAGAGTAGCTTTGAGAAACCGCCCGGATGTCAGTTTTAAGAAACTGACATCACGTTGCTATTAGAAACATGCCTTAACTTGCTTTACTCAACAATCAATCCTGTACACAATGAACCTTTTTCGCCTGTTTATTTTTGCTTTTTGCATTGCCACCGCTAAGGCGCAGACGCCCATCAATTTAATTCCGCAACCGGTTAGCGTCCAGCCGAAGAGCGGAACTTTCGCGCTTGCCAAAGCCACAACTATTCAGTATAATCAGGCCGATGGGCGGGTCGTTGCCGAGATGCTCATTCAGCAGTTGAACCAGTCGACAGGTTTCGGGCTGGCCGCCAAACCGGGCAACGCCGGAAAAATTCAACTTAATTTGACAAGTACGCCTAACGCCCGGCTTGGAGAAGAAGGCTACACGCTCGATGCCTCGCCCAAAGGAGTGATTATTACGGCAAACCGCTCAGCGGGGTTATTTTATGGCATGCAGACGCTCGTTCAACTGCTGCCGAAAGAAATTGAAAGCAAGACCGTTACGTCCGGAACCTGGACGCTGCCTGCGGTCAGCATTACCGATTATCCGCGCTTCGGCTGGCGGGGAATCATGCTCGATGTGAGCCGCCATTTTTTCACGAAAGACGAGGTAAAGAAATACATCGACCAGCTTGTTAAACTCAAATACAATACCTTTCACTGGCACCTCACTGACGATAACGGCTGGCGAATTGAAATAAAATCGTTACCCAAACTGACCGAAGTGGGTGCCTGGCGCGTAGCCCGAACGGGGCATTACGGCAATCGACCCGAGCCAAAACCGGGCGAACCAGCCACGTACGGCGGGTTTTATACGCAAAACGACATTCGGGAAGTGGTTGCTTATGCACAGGCACGTAACGTGACGATTGTACCCGAAATCGACGTGCCGGGCCATAGCATGGCGGCTCTGGCGGCATATCCCGAACTGAGCTGCACAAAAGCCCTCGTAAGCGTCAATCCCGGAACGGCTTTCTCGGAATGGTACGGCAACGGTACGTTTAAAATGAAGGTAGAAAATACGCTGAATCCATCGGATGAGAAGGTCTATGAATTTCTGGATAAGGTCTTCACCGAAGTGGCCGCGCTTTTTCCGAACCCATACATTCACGTTGGGGGCGATGAATGCTACAAAGGCTACTGGGCACAGGACCCCGGCTGTCAGGCATTAATGAAGAAGCTGAATATCAGGCACGTCGAAGATTTGCAGGGCTACTTTATGAACCGCGTCGAAAAGATTCTGGCCGCCAAAGGCAAGAAATTATTGGGTTGGGACGAGATTCTGGAGGGCGGCATTTCGCCGGGTGCAACGGTGATGAGCTGGCGGGGCATCAAAGGCGGTATCGAAGCCGCGAAGGAAGGCCACAATGTAGTGATGACGCCGACAACGTTTGCGTATATAGACTACAACCAGGGTGATCCCACTATCGAACCGCCGATCTACGCCAATCTGAGTGCCCGCAAAAGTTACAGTTTCGAACCCGTACCGGATGGGGTGGAGGCTAAATACATTCTGGGCGGGCAGGGGAACCTCTGGACCGAGCAGATACCCACCCTGCGCCATGCCGAATACATGACGTATCCGCGTGCCTGGGCCTTAGCCGAAGTGTATTGGTCGCCGAAGGAAGTGAAAAACTGGCCCAATTTCGCGCAACGGATGGAATCGCATTTCGAGCGGGCCGATGTTGCCAACGTCAATTACTCGCGGGCGGTGTACGATGCCATCGTGAAAACGAGCCAGAAAGGCGATAAACTGCAACTTGAACTGGAAAGCGAAATCCCCGGTCTGGACATTTATTACACGCTCGACGATACCATGCCGGACCAGTTCTCGACCCGCTACACCCAACCTATCGACCTGCCCGACGGACCCAGTACGTTACGCGTCATCACATACCGCGCTGGCAAACCCATCGGCCATTTAATCACTATCCCCCGCGACGCCCTGCAAAAACGGGTTGGGCGGTGATTTAATAGGGTCAGGCCTTATCAGGAAATGGTCAGGAATTGAATAATTCCATAGAACACCGGGTTTCAACCCGGTGCAAGTTATTGGATTAAATGGATGACTTGCACCGGGTTTCAACCCGGTGTTCTATGGAATCATCTATTCAGAAATCGCTCTAAATCAATGCGTACCGATAACTGACTCGTTCCGGCGGTGGGTACCGATGAGAACCGGCCATACGTCAATTGGAAGCCCCGCGCCTGCACCGACGCTCCAAACGAGATACCGGTCGTTGTGAACGCGGGCGACCCGATACCCGTCGCTGCCAGCTTGCCTTCAGCCCGTTTCTGGTGATTGTAACCAAGCAGCAAATGGACATTTCGGCTGATGAGCAGTTCGGCCCCGAAACTCAGATGGCGGGCAATTTTTTCCGTCACGCTGACCGTCTGCAAAGTGGGGTTGCCACTCAGATCGTAGCGAACGTTGAGATTCGGGTCGTTATAGCTGATGTCGAATCGTTGGAGATGGTGGGCCGTAATGGTTAGCCGGATGGGTGCGTAGCGCGGTTTGAGCGTAACACCGGCTTGTAAATCAAACGGCAAGTCGGCATCGGCAGAACCGTAATTTTCAATCAGATACCCCACATTTTTAGCCACTAATCCGAAAGTCAGTTCTTTTTTGGGATGCCGCCAGATGCCCCCAAAATCCCCCAACACACCAAAGGCTGAATACATTTCGATGCTTGACCCAACAACTTTAATTGTCGCGCCGAGGGTAAAATTGCCTTCGGTGCGGGCGTGGGTCAGGCTGAGGGCGTAATCGTTGGCTGTGAACGTACCGAGCGAATTGCCCGTTGGGTCGGTCAGGTTGAATTGACCGTAGCTTAAGTATTGCAGTCCAGCCGCCCATTTTCCTTTCGATTTCATGGGCAGACCATATTGAAGCGTATAGTATTTTGCCGCAGCCAGATACGGCATTAGACTGATAGACAACTCATTCGCTTTGATTGAATCGGCCAGCGCGGGGTTGTTGAGGTGATACATTCCATCGGGGCGGGTGGCTGTGGCAACCTGCCCGCCAAGGGCCGCCACACGGGCGTGGGTGGGCAGATCGAGAAACGAAAAGACGCGCTGCCCGCCCAACGGTTGCGCCAGTGACGACGTAGCGAAAGCGGGAATAGCGAGAAAAACGTAGAGCCAGAAACGCAAAAGATCAAACCGCGAATGTACCGGGCAAAGGTCACAAAAAAAGGGCTATTCAGCACTCACAGTCCAACTCCAATTTTCAGGCCCGCCGTCAGGCTGGGCAGGATGGTTTTGCCCGGATGGAATCGGTTGGGGCCAAATCCGCAGCCACAAATGTCGTCATTGAATGGCGTGGCACGCGTGTTGCCGTACCGGAATCCGGCTCCGATATAGACATCCAGAAGCACGCGGGACAGGCTATTTATTGACGTACCATTAATAGCAATCTGGCGACCTAATTTGACGTGACTGCCCCATACAAACCGGCTGATTGCTTGTTGCCCATTTGGAATACTTACCCGCCCATCGTATGAAAAAAGGTTTTTTGTTGCGTCAATCTGTTTGGCGAAACCTTCGACAGCGATATAATTGCCCAACGGGTAATTGCTTCGGATATGAATGTTTTTTCGATTGTTGGTGCGGTATCGGTTCGTATAATGTCGCCACTCCGACCGCACCCGCCAGATCGACCAATTGGTGAAGTTTTTCTTGTCATCTGTCATGATCGCCAGCCCTTTACGACCAAAACCGATTTCAGCCTGTACTGAATTTCGGCTACTGATACGTACTTCCAGCCCGCCCTGAATCGTCGCGTCGGGGTCGAGCAGGAGCGCGAGTGGAGCCAGTTTCAGAATAACCCGGGACGGTTGATACTGAACAGTCGAATCCTGACCAAACGCCAATGTTGTTATCAGAAACAGGCAGGTAAAGTAACAAAGACGGACCATCCGGGCAGGTAAAATAGAATGTATGAACAATGATACAAAATCAATCCGAACCGTTGGAATCCGCAAGAAAAATTAACTTTGTCGATACGTCATTTCGTCAGCACTCCGCTTATGCAACCCTTACCGATCAACCCAACGACCGAAGTTCCAAACCTGAAACCATCGAAGACCGAAATTCTGGCGCGTAAAAACGCCGAAGCCGAACTTGGCGGTGGGCAGAAACGCATTGATGCTCAGCATAAAAAAGGCAAACTGACCGCCCGCGAACGCATTGCCCTGCTCGTTGACGAAGACTCGTTTGAGGAAGTCGGTAAGTTTGTAATGCACCGCACCCGCGACTTCGGGATGGATAAAGAGCATTACCTCGGGGATGGCGTAGTGACCGGATACGGCACAATAGACGGGCGTTTGGTGTATGTTTTTGCGCAGGATTTCACCGTCTTCGGCGGGGCACTGTCCGAAACCCACGCGGAGAAAATCTGTAAACTGATGGATTTAGCCCTCCAGAACGGCGCACCCATCATTGGCCTGAACGACTCCGGCGGTGCCCGGATTCAGGAAGGCGTTTTGTCGCTGGCGGGTTATGCCGATATTTTTTACCGCAACACGCGGGCGTCGGGTGTTATTCCGCAACTGTCGGCCGTGATGGGGCCATGCGCGGGCGGAGCGGTTTATTCGCCGGCCATCACCGACTTCATTTTTATGGTCGAGAACACGAGCTATATGTTCGTGACCGGCCCCAACGTGGTGAAAACCGTAACGCACGAAACCGTTACCGCCGAGGAGTTGGGCGGAGCCAGTACACATAGCACAAAATCGGGCGTAACACACTTCTCATGCGCGAACGAACTGGCTTGTATTCAGCATCTTAAGCAGGTCCTTAGCTATATTCCGCAAAACTGCGAGGAAGAACCGCCAATGCTCGCTTATGAGTCGAGCGCGACCCCGGCCACTGACGAGACGCGCCCCGCCCTGAACAGCATTATTCCCGACAATCCGAACCAGCCCTACGACATGCGCGAGGTGATTGAGGAACTGGTTGATGGAGGGAGTTTTCTGGAAGTTCACAAGAATTTTGCGGAGAATATCGTCGTGGGGTTTGCCCGGATTGGCGGACGTAGTATCGGCGTTGTGGGCAATCAGCCAGCAGTTTTGGCGGGTGTTTTAGATATTAATGCCAGCACGAAAGCGGCCCGGTTCGTGCGCTTCTGCGACTGCTTCAACGTACCGTTATTAGTGCTCGAAGACGTTCCCGGTTTTCTGCCCGGCACGGATCAGGAATGGAACGGCATTATTACCAACGGGGCCAAATTGCTGTTTGCCTTTTGCGAAGCAACCGTGCCGCGCGTGACGGTCATCACCCGCAAAGCCTACGGCGGAGCCTACGACGTAATGAATTCAAAACACATCGGGGCCGACATGAACTACGCCTGGCCAACTGCCGAAATTGCCGTGATGGGCGCCAGTGGAGCCGCCGAGATTATTTTCAAGCGCGAAATTGCTGAAGCCGACGATCCTCAGGGAAAGTTACAGGAGAAAGTGCTGGATTATACCGAGAAGTTCGCCAATCCGTATCGGGCCGCGCACCGGGGCTATGTCGATGAGGTTATCATGCCCGACCAGACCCGCCGGAAACTCATCCGGGCGTTTACGATGCTGGAAAATAAAGTGGCAACGATGCCGAAGAAAAAACACGGAAATATTCCCCTGTAAGATTGTGGAAGAACTATTTCAGTACGTCTGCCGTGAATTGGAAAGTCGGGAAATTGCCTATATGGTTTCGGGCAGCGTTGCAATGGGAGCCTACACGGTAGCACGCTACACGCGGGATATTGATCTGGTGATTGAACTTGCCGAAAATCAGTTGGATTCATTCGCTGATGTATTTGCCGATCCTGCTAAATTTTACTTTCACAGGCCCAGTGCCGAAGAAGAAGTACGACGGCGGGGTATCTTTAACGTAATAAGTCAAACATCCGGCTTCAAAATTGATTTTATTATCAAAAAAGAGACACCTTTCCAGCGATCCGAATTTAACCGAAAACGACCCGGACAAATCTGGAATATTAATTGCTGGATTATTTCGGTGGAAGACCTGATACTGGCCAAACTGATTTGGATACAAGAGCTGTACAGTGAGAATCAGTCAAACGATATCCGAAATTTGTTGATAGATAATCCCGACTTAGATCGTATTTATCTGAAGATGTGGATTGATGAATTGAAACTAAATACCTTTAACCTATATTGATGCATGACCGATACTTCGCTCGAAATTCGCCGGTTGCAGGGGCGGATAATTCTCGAAAAGCCATTGCAGGAACGCCTGTGCATGGTATTTGAGATGATGGAAGGCGGTCAGCGCATGGTCACTGATCTTGTTCGTCGCCACCACCCGGACTGCTCAACCGGGCAATTGAAAGCCGCTGTTTTCGAGCGTATCTATCGCGACGATTTCACCGCCGACAAAATGAAACAAATCATGGCATCCATCATTGCCCACCACGACCAGCAAACCGTCTGACTCTATGGCACAAACGCCCCGCAACTCCGGTAGTTTAGCGAAAACCGTTATCATCGGCCTACTCATTCTCTTCGGTATCGCCCTGCTGGTTGGAACCGCATCGGTGCTGTTTCCGTAACCTCACACGCTTCACTTACCACCTGCTTAACCGCAAATTAAATAGTGGCGTAAACACAGAAGAGTGATTTTAATGCAATGAAAAAGCCGGTCGAGAAACCGGCTTTTTCATTACTTGATATATCGAAAATCTTCTCCTCCTTTCAGGGCCAGCAGCGTTTCGTACATGAGTTTGATTACGTTCTGCACATCGTCCATGTGAACGGTTTCGACGGTGGTGTGCATGTACTTGAGCGGCAGCGAAATCAGGGCCGAGGCAATCCCCTCAGTGGCGTAGGCAAACGCGTCGGTGTCGGTGCCGGTCGAGCGGCTCACGGCCTGCCGTTGAAACTCAATGCCCTGCTGCTCAGCCACGCTAATCAGGAAATCGAGTACGTTGTTCTGCACAGCCGGACCGTAACAAAGCACCGGACCATTGCCGCATTTCAGGTCACCCTGCTCTTTTTTATCGTACTTCGGCGACTGCGTATCGTGCGTTACGTCGGTGCAGATGGCAAGATCGGGCTGGAGCCGCCGGGCAATCATTTCGGCCCCGCGAAGGCCAATTTCCTCCTGTACGGCGTTGACAATATACAGCGTAAACGGCAGCGTAATGTTGTTTTCTTTCAATAGCCGGGCCACTTCTGCGATCATAAAACCACCCATCCGGTTGTCCAATGCCCGTCCAACGAAATAGCGTCCGTTCAACTCCATCAATCCATCGACAAACGTGCAAACGGTACCAACATGAATGCCCATATCCAGCACTTCCTGTTTCGTAGCCGCACCGACATCGATAAACAGGTCGGTTACTTTAGGGGCGGTATCTTTCGCCAAATCGCGAACGTGAATAGCGGGCCAGCCGAACACCCCATCGACTACACCCTTTTTCGTGTGCAGATTAACCCGCATCGACGGGGCGATGAGCGCATCCGAGCCACCATTGCGCCGGACGTAGAGATAACCGTCGTCGGAAATGTAATTGACAAACCACGAAATCTCGTCGGAGTGGGCTTCGATAACGACTTTGTAATCCTTGCCCGGCCCAACTACGCCAACGGCGGTTCCGTACGTATCGACAATGTGTTCGTCGATGTAGGGTTTAAGGTAATCCAACCAAATCTGCTGCCCCGACGATTCGAAACCCGTAGGCGAGGCATTGTTAAGGTACTGATACAGGAAACTTTTACTGTGTTCGTTCATTGTGTAGCTTAAGTGTGATGATCGGGTGGGTTGGAACAGAATTTATCTGTCTTTAACCGCTGAGTTTGCCGGTTCGCCGGTGCGGTCATCCGCGTTCGATTAGTAAAGTAAACGCAAAAAACTCAAAACCCAATTGGCTTGCGGGTCTGCTCGACGCCCATTGAACGTAGTAAGTCCATGGCGATGCGGTCGTCATATTTGCGTTTCCAGTAGTCAGCTTCCAGTCGAAATTTGTCTAATTCGATTTCTTGCTTTTCTACCATCAGCCGAAGATTTTCGAGTTCGTGGCTGGTCAGTTCGTCGGTTTTTGGTTCGATAACCTGTGCAGAAATGGCTTCATCGGTGAGGAGCGCGAGGGGCGAAACGGCCAAAACCTGCGCAATCTGGGTCAGGCGGGAGAGAGTCAGATCGGTTTTGCCACGCTCGATGTCGCCATAGGCCGTAGTGGACAGATTGAGTAAATCAGCCATGTTCTCCTGCGATAAACCGCGCTGTAGCCGTTCCAAACGTATTTTCTCTGCCGGACCACGATTGCTGAAGGTGCTCATATCAAGTGATAACGATAAAATCTAAACCAAAACTGACCATGTTTTTCACGAGGATAACGCAATTTTGTAACGAAACGATTCTCGAACTTACACCAAGTCTTATTGGTTTTCAAACCAAGAAGTAAACCCAATTATGAATTACGAAAAAGAATTCCGCAATTACGCCGTGCATCACATGGGCCTGAACGGCCTGACGGTGGACGGATACGTGAACCACACTGTCCAGAACCAACGCGTTGAGAACATGACCCGTTCGGTTATTGAAGAACGCCCGATGAACTTCCGGGAAGTGGACGTGTTCTCGCGGCTTATGGCCGACCGTATTATTTTTATGGGCCTGCCCGTCGATGACAACATTGCCAATATCATTGTGGCTCAGTTGTTATTTCTGGAATCGGCTGACCCGAAAAAAGACATCGTTATGTACCTGAATAGCCCCGGCGGTTCGGTCTATGCCGGTCTGGGTATCTACGACACCATGCAGCACATCCGCCCCGACGTAGCAACGGTTTGCACCAGTTTAGCTGCTTCGATGGGTGCCGTATTGCTGGCTGGTGGTGCTGCCGGCAAACGCTCGGCCTTGCCACACGCCCGGATTATGATTCACCAGCCATCGGGCGGGGCACAGGGACAGTCGGTCGATATTGAAATTACGGCCCGCGAAATTGTTAAACTTCGCGAAGAATTATACGAAATTCTGGCTCTGCATTCGGGTAAAAGCACAGCGGAAATCGAAAAAGATTCGGACCGCGACAAGTGGATGCGTGCTGAAGAAGCCAAAGAATATGGTCTGATCGACGACGTACTGCGTCGCGAGAAGACAGTTTAATCAGTCAGGATTTTATTGACCGGATGCGGGGGCTGTTGACCATAGCTCCCGCATTTTTGTTACGTGTCGATAGCTAATTATACCAACTTCACGGTAAAATGCCCGGTTTGGTTTTCCGTAAGATGATAATCGAGCTTGCCGGTTTGCCTGCCGAATGATAACTTTGTTGATTGCGCAACGACTCAGCTACGTCTGAGTCATTTTTTTTCCGAAATTGGTTTGAAAAGCCACAAACAGTTTACCAAACTCGAATAACCGGCAACGATATGTCTGTGTTATCCGATAACCCCCAGCCCAACTATCCTGCAACCCTTCATGCCACAAATTACCTGCTCGTTCTGTGGACGGCGTAAAAACGAAGTGATGTTGTTGCTGTCGGGGATCGACGCGCACATCTGCAACTACTGCATTGAGCAGGGACATCAGGTGGTGCTGGAAGAAATGCGCCCCAAACAAAGCGAGCCTTCGGAGATAAAAATCAACCTCATCAAGCCCGTCGATATGAAACGGCACCTCGACCAATACGTTATTGGACAGGATGATGCCAAAAAATCCATTACCGTTGCCGTTTATAATCACTACAAACGGCTGATGCAGCCCAACACCAACGACGACGTAACGATTGAAAAATCGAATATTATTATGGTGGGCGAAACCGGAACGGGTAAAACATACCTCGCCCGCTCGATTGCCAAAATTCTTGAAGTACCTTTCTGCATTGCCGATGCAACCGTCATAACGGAAGCCGGTTACGTGGGCGAGGACGTTGAAACGATTTTGACCCGGCTTTTACAGGCTGCCGATTATAACGTTGAAGCGGCTGAGCGGGGCATCGTTTACATTGATGAAATCGACAAAATCGCCCGCAAGTCAGACAACCCCAGCATCACCCGCGATGTAAGCGGGGAGGGTGTTCAGCAGGCATTGCTTAAGTTACTGGAAGGGTCGGTGGTGAACGTACCGCCCCAGGGAGGACGGAAGCACCCCGACCAGCGACTGATCGCACTAAATACCGAAAATATTCTGTTTATCTGCGGAGGGGCGTTTGATGGAATTGAGCGGCACATTACCAAGCGCATCAATACCCGTCCTATTGGTTTTTCGGGCGACCGACGGCTAAATGACACCCTCGAAAAAGGCCATTTGATGCGGTACATATCGGCCCTCGATCTGAAATCGTTCGGGCTGATTCCCGAGCTGATTGGCCGTTTGCCAGTCCTTACGCACCTCGAACCCCTCGACCGATCGGCCCTGATGCAGATTCTGACGGAGCCGAAAAACGCCATCACCAAACAATACGATAAGCTCTTTAAAATGGAGGGTATTACGCTCCATTGGGACCCCAGCGCGCTGAATTACATTGTCGATCAGGCGTTGCAATACGGACTTGGCGCACGCGGACTGCGTTCCATTTGCGAGTCGATTATCACGGATGCTATGTTTGAAATGCCTTCGCAGTCGGCGGTTACGGAACTGACCGTTAGCTTGGAATATGCCCGCGAGAAGTTTGGCAAATCCAGTACGCACGAGTTCCGCTCAGTAGCTTAATCAACTAAATCAGTACGTTATTTTAAAATGCCCCTTTCTGGTCGGAAAGCGGGCATTTTTAGTATACAAAAAGCTGATTTTCAGGCGATTTTCACAGGTATACAGATCTTGATTGGTGACCGTAAACCGGAGCCTTTATCGGACCAGTTGATTTTATTTTCAGGTAGTGTGCTAACAAATGAACAATGTTGGAGTTGTTGACAATGATATGTCAATTGTTCACCTAAAATCATTACCCAATGAAAACATTATCTAAACACCTTTTCGCAGCACTGTTAGGTACTGCTCTTATCTCTTCGTGCAGCCGCCCGGTTGCATATTTTCAGCCAACTGCTCGTGAGCAATTCAAGCCAACCCAGACAGAAGCGGTTGCCGTTGTTACGCCGACTCCAGCCGTTGAGGTCAATGCAGTGGAAACCCCTGTTGCTGAGGCCGCTCCTGTCTCAGCGGTTAAGCCGGTTGACCAGACGACGCAGGCTGTTAGCCGTGTAGAAGCGTTTGTGCGTAACGACAACAAACTGGCCTCGAACAAGAAGCTGGTTAAGCGGATGGATCGAATGAAAAGTATGCTGGCAACCACTACTACGTCGAAAGCTTCGCTGACACCCACTACGACAACCAAAAAGGCGACCCTGCTGGAGCGCATGGCGCTTAAGCGGATTGACAAGCAGATCAAAAACAAACTTTCGCCTGAGCGGACGATGGCTAAATCGCTGCTGACGATTGGTGCTATCATCGCCATTATTGGTCTGATCTTGATACTCCTTAATACTGCTACAGCGCTCGGTGTAATTGCGCTGATTGTCGGTCTGGTACTGATTCTGCTCGACCTTCTGAACGTAGTTTAAGCGGCAATCTGACCGAAAAATCAAACTAAATACCAATGGGTAGATGGTGAGTGGTTCGCAACCGAACAACTTTTCATCTACCCATTTTTTACGCCAATGAACGATAAAAAGACGGTAGTTCTCCTGCACGGCCACGGCGTTGATGCGTCCATCTGGGATGATATTTATGGCGATTTGGGTTTGGATGGTCCGGTTTTGAAACCCGATTTCGCCCGGCTGACGAGCCATACAACCATCGAAGCGTACGCTGAAGAACTGGCTACCTGTTTAAGAGCGGAGAAAACCGAAGGGGTGGTTTTGGTGGGTCATTCGATGGGTGGTTATATTGCACTGGCTTTTGCCGAAAAATACCCCGAACGAGTGCTGGGGCTAATTTTATATCACTCAACCGCTACTGCCGATACGGAGGAACGTCGGGAGCAGCGTCAGAAAACGATTGGCGAACTGAAAACCGAGGGTACGGCCCCATTTATTCAAAAGCAACTGCCGAAAATGGTAGCCACTACGTATCCACCCGAAAAAACGCAGACGCTGGTAGCGCGTTACCTGAATTTACCCAGCGACGCGCTTATTTCCGGAATGCGGGCCATTGCCGGACGACCCGACCGAACGAACGTTTTGCAAACCGCCGGGTTTCCGATTTTACTTGTACTGGGCCGCGACGATCAATTGATTCCCCACGACAAAACGGCTCAATTAGCTGATTTGTCCGACAATATTAGTGTTGTGACAATTGAGAATGCCGGTCACTTAAGCATGGTTGAACAACCCGAAACATCAGTCCAGATAATCCGGGAGTTTATGCGGGAGCGTTGACTTTTATTGACTGGCAATACCACAATAAGGGACACTAATTTAGTGCCCCTTTTATGTTTTGAGCCTGTTTTAAAGGGATTATCCGTAAACTTGCAGCTTATCCAAGCGGGCTATTCGCTTACACTTCCAGAAAAATGGCTGAACTTTTTAACGTTTATCCGCTATACAACATTGAACCCGTTCGGGCGCAGGGCAGCTACCTTTGGGACGCCGACGGTACGCGGTAC
>JANPJE010000163.1:0-2527 GCA_031425355.1 Spirosoma sp.
ACGCGTCGGGTGCGGTCGTCGCCGAGGTTGCGGAACAGCCGGAGATCGGTGCCCTGCGAATCGGTTTTGAACCAGTCCACCTGATTGATATTCAGACTGTCGAGGGTCGATTTAAGGCTGCGCGTTTTCAGTTGAACGATTTTAGTCGGTTCAAATTTGGGCGCAAATGCGTATTCCTGAATCAGATCGGGGCGGGGACGTAGCAAACTGGAACAATGGGGGGAATCGGTCAAGTAAAAGTCAGACGTTTCCGTTTCTTCCTCTACCGAACGAGGCCCGGTAACAATAGTATTGAACGTGTACAACTTACGGAAATGGCCGGATTCGCTCTCAACATAGCCGAAATCACGGTCGTCGGCATCGAACGCAATACAAATGGCGTATTTGGCGAACGCTTTCCAACGGCCGTGCAACTGTCCCGACGCGCCAATATCCACCAGCACGGGCGGCTCAGTCTGGAACTCGGGACGGGAAAGTATTTTGTCGATCATAAAAGGGTCGATCAGTTGATTGGTTAATCAGTTGATCAGTTAGCCATTAACTAATCAACTGATTAACCAATCAACTATTTTCTATACGCAAAGATATTCAATTGCAGGTCCATGCTGTCGTTGCCTTTGTAGCGACGGTTGACCAACGGCGCGTGGCGGTACTGACTCGTGTTGATATAGTACCGGAAGCCGCTGGTTTCCAATACGTTCATGACGTCGGCCAGCGTTTGCGGATGGTCGAGGTAGGCGTGAAATTCGACGAACAGATTCTGAACGTGGGCGAGTGCATCGCGGCAGTCGGTGAGTACGGCAGTTTCGGCACCTTCAATGTCCATCTTGAGCATGTCGATATGCGTTTCGCGCAGAAGAATATCGCGGAGTCGAACGGACGGCACTAATTTTCGGTCGGTTTGCGAGAAAATCGACGCTGAATCGGCTTGGTCGCTGCCAAACAAAATGCCCTCGTCGTTCGTCCAGACCGCTTTTGTGATCACCTCAACGCCCGAAATCTGATTCTTCCGTAAATTCTCCTGCAAGGTCGCGCTGATCTGTTCATCGGCCTCAAACGCCACCATGCGCGCGGTGGGATACGCTTGCCGAAAATACACGACGCTTGTACCGATGTTGGTGCCGCAATCGAAGATTACCGGATTTGAATTCGTGGTGTCGAATCGGTAAAACTCATCTACAAAAATCTCCCGAAACTGCCACACGAACGACAGCGCATCGGGCACCCGAAACCGGTACGTCCCGAACCTGACATCGACCGGCTGATTGCGCGGTTTTCCGCCGTAGCGCAGAGCCAGCCATAACAACCGACGCCCTTCGGCAGAGCGGATAAGCCGAGCGGTTTCGGTAAACAAAAAACGAAAAACCCACATGGGTGAAAGGTTTATGGTATTTGGCTTACGGTTTATAGTGGGCCGGCACAAAAACGCGTCAGCCTACCGTAAACCACAAACTATTAAAAAAATCGTTTTCGCACCCCAGCAACTGTTTCATTAATATCGGACGACAGATTCAAGGCTAAAACGGCCCCGCCGAATAGGGTGGTAATCAACGCCGACCGCCAGGCGATGTCCATGATAAATCGCCATTTGGGTGCGTCAGAATCTGGATACGGGAGTTGCACCGATATCCACCAGACAGCGAGACCCAGTACGATAACAACCAAATTTCGCCAAGTAAACGGCTGCATCCTGAACGCAAAACCGACGAAAATCGTCCGGGCGAGGTTATAGAGCATGGTTGCCAACGCGGCTCCGATAGCCGCTCCGTTGATACCGAAACGGGGAATGAGGTATTGATTAGCCGCAATGGTAATGAAAATAAGTGCGACGAAAAACAACGAATCGTAGGCGTAAAAGCGCGATGTATTCAGGATAATACCGTTCACGCCCGTCGCCATGTCGATAAGTTTGCCCAGCCCGAGCCACAGAATAACGTAGTAACCTGCCTCGTAACTCGCTGGTAAAAACCGGAACACGCTGGGTAAATTGGCCGCAACACCCACGAAAACGAGACAGCCCGCAATCAGTTGATTCAGACAGCTTTTTCGATAGATAGTAGCAATGTTTTTCAGATCGTTGGTCTTCCACGATTCGGCGATGAGCGTACCGGAAACTTTGTATAAAGCCGTTGCCGGAATGGCGATAACAGCCGCAAAATAAGACGCTGTGCCATAAATACCCGTATCGCCGAGACCTTGTTTGCTGTTAATCATCACTTTGTCAATTGTCCAGACAATTTGCGTAGAGAGGGCCGAGGTGAGCGTAAGTCCGGCGTAGCGCGTCAGATTTCGGCGCAGGGCAGCATCGAGCGATACAAATTTCCGGCTAAAAAACAAAGCTTCGTCGCGGGCAACGCTGACGATGATAAGTACCAGCGGAACAAAGAAAGCCAGCAGCCACACGCCCAGAAATTGCGGGAATGTAACCAGGCCAAGCCAGTACAAACCACCCATCAGTAGAATCAACACGCGCTGAACAAACTGCTGCAAAAGCGTTCCCGTAACGGGGTCGTAGAGCAAACGGGCG
>JANPJE010000164.1:0-9163 GCA_031425355.1 Spirosoma sp.
CGGTATAGGTTTTTCCGTTGAATTGACCCGCAATGGGGTCATTATCGACATCAACAACCCCGGCACCGTGTTGCAGCAGTTGCTCGATGGTGATGGCATTTTTATAGGGAAAATCCCAGGCTGGGGTGTTGGGTACGTAGGGGATGGTAGCACCCGGCATGAGGTCGGTGATTTTCGCCTTGATATTCAGCCAGCCGTCCTGGTGCATCTTCAGAATCGCGGTGGCCGTAATCGTTTTGGTGTTGCTGGCAAAACGGAAGTTGGTAGTTTCGGTATAGGGCGTCTTACCGGCCGGTACCGAGGAGGCCCAGATTTTTTGGGTGGGTGTCTGGATATACAGGTTCAGCGAGGGTACCGAATTGCCCAGCGATTTCTCCAGACCGGTACGCACACTGTCGACCGCTTTTTGCACCCGGCTTTGGCTACCGAGTTGAGGCCCGGTCAGGCGATGGTCGTCAAGCAGGAGCGAACAGGCGGTAAGCCCCAGTGAACTCAGCATAACCACACTCAGGCGCAGGGCGGCTTTCGAGAAAGACAAGTTAATTGCCATAGTGAATGCGATAAGAAAGACATTGGTTAAATGCAGTGGAGTACCGGGAAAACCAGACTCTGTATAACGGGGTAAGGCGTACCCCTGCAACCGCTCATCCTACGCTTCGACAAGCGGGCTGAGCGGCACTCCCGGTAGTGTATGTATAGTACTTTGAGCGTCTGACTGCGACTAAAGAAGCCCAAGCGCCGTTACGTTCGCTACACCCGCAACGGCGTCCGGGCACCTCTATTTGAGTCCAAGCATTCCCCGGGTGAACTCATAGTCATCCGGCAGATCAAAATCCAATTCAGTAAGAAAGCGTGGGTGTATATAAGGATGTTTTTTCAGGTCATGGTAACCAAAAAAACGAGGTTTTTCCCCGCGAAATTGTTTAAACACATAATCGCGATTAAACAAGCCATCGGGGTTTATAATGTTCCCTGGGGTATCGTCCTTAAATAGTTCCTTTGCCGCAGCAGCCGGTAATTCTCCGCCATCGAACGTGAAATGCCAATACCGATAATAATAAGTAAAGATACCTCCATACGAGCCCCGCAAATAAGTTGCTGGGTAGTTTTTGTAATGTTCATCGCGTCCATAATGAGTAGGTGACTGACCCTCATAGCCTACTGTTATAGGCCACTCGTAACTGTATTCGAGCGAACCCGCTTTCACGATCATAACATTCCAAAAATATTTTTTGAATTCACCGAGGGCAGCATCTTTTAGGGCCACGAAGGCAGTTCCAAACTCCTCGGATGGGAAGGCGCCTTCGATCGCAAAATCCTGGCAGGTATGTTTTTTACCATTGAACTCGATCTCCTCCGTCCACTTATCCCGCAGGTTCTGGTAATTATTCGTTTTGTCAGCCAGTAT
This sequence comes from Spirosoma sp., assembly GCA_031425355.1. Classification (GTDB taxonomy): domain Bacteria; phylum Bacteroidota; class Bacteroidia; order Cytophagales; family Spirosomataceae; genus Spirosoma. The sequence goes on from JANPJE010000164.1 coordinate 1,409, forward strand.
AAGGAGCCTATCCGTCATTGCCTCATAGAGTCTGTCCTGTCCAGTCTTGAACTCGGCAAATACACCATACAAAGTAGGCGGCCCATCCCCGAAGGCAAATTTCTTAACCACCTCAGCGGTAACGGCATATAACGCCACAACTCCCGCCGATGCCACTCCAAAACTAGCTAATTCTGCCGCTGCAGCCGCTGCTGTTAGAATGCCAGCCACAATGGCGAGAAAGATGTTGGTGATAAAGTCTGCCCAACCCGAGGGCTTTTCGCCTGATTTTATCAGATCCAGCATATTGTCTTCATAATTGTCCTGAAGGGTATGGAGATACGCTAACCAAACAATCATGTTAGATATATTCTTTGCCGCGTTAGCCAGTTGTTGAGGTGTTGGGTCGATTCTTGGAGCACCTACTCCTACCCCTGGAGCACCCACTCCTACCGTTGGCGGTATCCGGTGATCGCTACAGCCAATAAAAAACGAGGGCACCACGGTAATGCTGGTAGCGGCAATGGCGGTATCACGCAGCCATTTCCGGCGACTTAGTTGGTTGAGGTCGTTTTGTGAGATCATGGTAGTAGATGTTTGGTAAGGTTGATTAGTTTTTGACAAGAAGAAGATTACTGGTTAATGGGTTGGTGATATGAATCGTCTGCCTGAAGACCGCGTCAAAGGTAGGCCGACACGGGGGTGAGAGACGATAAGAAGCGAACACGGTAGCGGTTGGGCTGACCGGCTGCCTTCGGGGCAAGCTTCCTGTCGTCCGGGGACTGCCGATGCAGGACGCACCTGACAAGAATTCGCGTTTTTGATGGGCTTATTTTAAAAAAATTAATTTCCAACCTTCCTTGTATGATGCCGGAGCACCCGTAGCATCCAGTTGAACGTCTGTTCCTTTGTCAACCGTTAATCTGCCGGTTGCCAGCGTTAGGCTGACAACGTAAATGTCTGATTTCGCTTTATCCACTGCTTGCCAAACCGTCTTTTCTGAATCAGCAAGGCCTTTGGTAAACGCTGCCGTGTTAGCTATATAGGCAGCATCAGCATCGGTTAAGGTGGCGGGGTTAACGGCAAGAACGGAAGACGATACGGTTACTCCGGCTACCCGCTGCGCTTTGAGACGAATGGCATCATAGCGTTCCAGGATTGTAGCCCAGGTGCTTTTGTACACGACTCGTACCGTGAATGCCTGGGTAGTGCCATCCTCCGCTGTTACGGTATACGTAACAGGATTCGTAAAATTCTGAACGCTACCGGCGGCTGGTTTAGCCGTTGCTCCCGCTGGTAATGAGAATGTAACTTTCATGGCGGTTACGTCTGTACCACCGGGTACCGTTACGGTGTACGAATTCGTGGCTGCATCGAAGGTGGACGTTGCGCCACTGACGCCATCCACCGCCAGAGCGTCCAAACTTTTAGCCGAACTCTTCGGCGTTACGGGTGTACTGTCCGATTTGCACTGAACCAGCAGACAAACTAAGGCAAGCAGTAATGCAGGTGTGTACTTGACGATGCGATTCATCTCTGAATGAGTATGTTTTGGGCAAAAAAAAGACCCTTGCCGGTGGACAAAGGTCTATTCAGGGGCACAGACAAACTGTGCAGGGTTCGACAAATACTATTCATTTTTAGACAAATCGGGGTCCTGGGCGTAGTCGGAGGGTGTTTTGTGGTAAACGGCCCGGAAGGCGCGGCTAAACGACGAGGGATTATCGAAGCCCACGCGGTAGGCGGTTTCGGTGGGACTCAGACCCGACCGCAGCAGTTGGGCGGCCTGCCGGAGCCGGTAGGTGCGGATCAACTCACCGGGTGTCATGGCCACGAGCGTACTTAGTTTCCGGTGGAGGGTGCGGTTGCTCATTCCCAACTCCGAAGCCAGCACGTCGGCATCGAGAGCCGGGTTGTCGAGATGGGTCGTTAGAAACCCATAGACCCGGTCCAGAAATTGCTGATGCACCGGGTTATGTTCGGTCCGGTCCGACGGGTCGGCGGGGGGCGGGGCAACGGTTCCTACCTGACGCTGAAAATGCTGTTGCATGGCCTGTTGCCGTTTCAGCAGATTTTGCAGGCGAATGAGCAGTTCGGTGGCCAGAAACGGTTTTACCAAGTAATCGTCGGCCCCAATTTCGAGACCACCGAGCCGGTCTTCGAGGGCGGCTTTGGCCGTGAGCATCACCACCGGCGTATGGTCAGTGCGGGGGTCCTGGCGCAGGGCGCGGCACAAGCTCAGGCCGTCGAGCCGGGGCATCATCCAGTCGGTCACGATCAGGTCGGGCATGTGTTGGAAGGCCATCTCCAGCCCCTGTTGGCCGTCGGTGGCTTCAATCAGGGTGAAGCGAGAGGCCAGTACCCGCCGGATATAGGTTCGCATATCGTCGTTATCTTCGATGATGAGGACGGTAGGCATAGTTGAATCGCGGGGGTCGGTGTCGGTAGCCTGCGGTTCGTAATCCGGCGTTTTTGCCAGGTCAAGCTCACCACTCAATCGGGTCCGATTCGGGTTACGCTCAAACGCGGGCGTTATGGGTTCAGCCGGAACAGACAGCAGCGGCAAGGTGAGCGTAAAGGTGGTGCCGGTCCCCACTACACTCTGAACCACAATGGTACCGCTGAGGAGTTTGACCAACTCATTCACCAAAGCAAGGCCAATGCCAGTGCCCACCTGATCGGTTTGTTGAGCGTTATGCGTTTCAGCCGTGAGGACGGACCCCGTAAGGACGGACCCCTGATAAAAACGGTCGAAGATGCGGGGCAGTTGATGGGGGGCGATACCCACACCCGAATCGGTTACGGTCAGAGTGAAAACCTCACCGCTGTAGTGAGCTTCTACCCGCACCTGCCCGCCGTGGGGCGAGTCCACTGGTCCGTCATTACGGCCGGGCGAATCCACGCCGGGGGTGAACTTAAGGGCGTTGGAAACCAGATTAGTCAGGATGGACTGGAGTTTGTCGGGGTCGTAGAGGGCGGCTTGGCTTAGTTTGTTTTGCTCCAGACTCAGGCGGATATGGCGACTTTCGGCCAGGGACTCAAACGAGGAGACCCAAAGGCGCACATCGGCCACCAGATCGCCGGGTTGCAGGGAGAGCGGGAGTTGGCCTGCTTCGGCTTTGGCCAGATCGAGAATCTGGTTGATGAGCGTTTGGAGTCGGGTGGCGTTGCGGTACATTAACGGGTAGAGTTCATCGCCGGGAAACTCCTGGATACGGTCGGTGAGGGGGCCAATGAGCAGGGTGAGGGGTGTGCGGAACTCGTGGGAAATGTTGGTAAAAAAATTGGTCTTAACCATATCGACGGCCCGAAGTTGATCGGCTTCCTGCTGACGGAGCCGAATCGTCTGGTTCAGTCGGATCCGATTCAGGAAAACCTGAAGGAGTCCCCAGACCATGCTTAACCCCATCAGAATGTACAGACCAATAGCCCACCAGGTAGCCCAGAAAGGGGGCTGGATGGTGATAGCCAGCTTACGCATGTACCGGCTCCACCGGCCTGACGTATTGGACGCATTCAATGCCAGCACGTAGTCGCCCGGTGGTAGGTTGGTATAACTGGCCTCTGGCCGGGTTGTCTCCTTCCACAACTCTTCCAGGCCTTCCAGGCGGTACCGGTACCGATTTTTGGTCGGTTGGTTGAATTGCAGGGCGGCAAACTGAAGGGTCAGGTAATTCTGATTATGGGCTAACGTGAGCTGATGGGTGGCCTGGATGGGTAACGCGCCCAGAACGGAGGTTCCCGGAATGGAGGTTCCCCGAACGGAGGTTCCCAGTACTAATCGGTCGGTGGATGTACTGGTATTGGCGCCGTCAGGTCCTGAGAGCTGGGGCCGAATGACCTCATTATTGACTTGTAGTTCGGTCAGTTCAACCGTTGGTTCAAAGGCATCCTGGCCGATCTGTCGGGGATCAAACAGGGTGAACCCTTCCAGACCGCCCATCAGGATTTTCCCATTGGCGGTCCCGCGTTCGGGAAACTGGACGTAATGATACCGGTTAAACTCGTCGGCCATGATGCCGTCATCCCGCGTAAAGGTCTGGGTGGTAAACGTCCGGCGATTCATCCGGCATAGCCCTTTATTGGTGCCCATCCACAAATACCCGTAGCGGTCGGGCAGAGCCGAGTATACAACGTTGTTAGGCAACCCATTGGCCTGGGTAAACCGGCGAAACTGGCCCGTTCGCTTATCAAACAAACACAGGCCATTGCCAAAAGTGCCGATCCACAGCCGATTGACGTCGGTCGGGTCGGCCGAAATACAATACAGGGAATTGCTGCTCAGCGAGCCAGGATCGTTGGGCATGTTGACAAAATGCCGTCTCTGGCCGTTTTGTCGGTCAATCCGCCACAAGCCCCCCGCCTGACTGGCCAGCCAAAGGGCCTCTTCATCGACCACCAGCTCAATAACCGCGTTAGCGGGCTGGTCAGGAATCGGGTACGGGAAACGGGTCCAGTGTTGCGTCTGCTCATCGAACCAAAAGGCAACCGAGCCATAGACCGCCCAAACGCGGCCCTGCGAGTCGGTAGTCATCGGACAGGGAACGTCGCCCAAAACACTCTTGATAAGTTGAGTAGGCAGCGGTAAACGCTCCGTTTTGCTGGTTTTACCGTTCAGCCGGTACATATGCATCGTGCCCAGGTTAAACCAGAACCGGCCCGAGGCATCGAAGGTGGATCGAAAGTTATAGCTACTCAAGCCCCTTACGGTGGCTTGTATTGAAGCGGGAACCGGCGGCAAATTCAGGAACAGTGAATCGTTGGCGAGTAAATCCTGATAAAATCCACGATGATACCGGCGCTTCTGGAAGGGGTTCGGCTGTAGATCGTAGGTGCGGATGCCCGCTCCCGCAGTACCGACCCACAAGACATTGGTGCGATCGATGAGTAAACTACTGCACGCGTCGTTAGGCTGGTTCCATCGGGTAACGATCTGAACGCCCTCCTGGTCAGTGAACCGAAACAGGATATTATTCTGATCAAAATAGACCGCTCCCGTTCGGTCGATAGTTACCTGAGGGGCATCCCATTCGTCGCCCTGGGCTGGCATCCGGTACGGACGTAACTGGCCGGTACGGGGCTGCAGTAGCGTCAGATATTGTCTGGAGAAAAGCATGATCTCCCCATTTGGTCGACGATGCATTCTGGTTAAGAAGTTCTCCGGCAGCGACTGTGAATCATCCGGCTGGTGTCGTCGGTGGGTAAACTGGCGAGCGCTTTCTTCGAAGTGATCCAACCCACCCGCCGTGGCCAGCCAGATGGTGCCATCGCCACCTTCGACCACATCTAACACCTGATCACTACTAATTGATCCAGGCTGTTGAGGCTGGTGGCGAAACCATTGCCCCTGTTTTTTTTTAGTATCCCAGCAAATGACACCACTGGCAACCGGCATCAGCCAGAGTCGATCCTGTCGATCAATTCGGAGCCGATACGTCCTCTGACTTTTTACCAGCTGGCGAAAAGCCGCCTGTCGGGAAAAGTTGGTAAATGTTTCGGTCCGTGGGTCGAACATGTCGATATCACCCCGTTCGGAAACGATCCAGATTCGTCCGTAGTGGTCCAATTCGATTTGGTTCAGCCCGGCAAAGGAAAGCGAAGGGCGTCCGTCAGGGTCGGGTTGAAAAACGTTGAATCGCTGCCCGTCATAACGAGCCAGCCCATCGCGGGTGGCGGCCCAGATAAAGCCCTGCTTATCCTGAAGAATAGCCGGTACAAAGGCCTGGGGTAGCCCCTGCCGGTCGGTAATGACTTGGGGCTGGGGTAAGCGGAAGGATTGGGCCTGCAATAGGGTCACGGAGGTACTGAGGCTGGTCAGGAGCAGTAGGCTTACACGCAATAGTCGTTTCCAAAACCATACTGGACGGACACTCATTTGCTCTTAATCGATGTGGCTATGGGGGTCTTTTTGCGGGAACCAAACCGAAATTTGCTCCAACTAACGAAGTAAATATACAGATAAAGTGAAGTGTAAGCTACGGATTAAGGTAGATCGACAGTAAAACTATAGGCTGTTAAACCTAAGCGATTTTACAAGGGCAGTACACTCCGTTTTCCTTCAGCCTAAAATCAGCTCAATAATCCCTCGCCAGGCTTCTAATGCAGATCACGTCGCGGTTTCTTTACGCCACTCACCTCTTTATATCCGTATAGGCCCCCTCCCCCTCTACCGGCCGACTTCGTCCAATAAATAGGTAATGAATGCTTCTGATGAACTCGTCATTTTGCTATCAATGAATGGGTTATGCTACTATTAACTAACGCTAAAATCGTTCAGAAAAACCTCCGAATGATAAGGACAGACAAGACGCGCAAGCTGGCTCTATACGTTTACAACGCCGGAGGCTCAGTTAACTATAATTATCGATAAAATCCCTCTAGGTGAGCGGATGACGACAGTGGAAGAGATTGCCCAAACTATAAGTAGCTTTTCTATTCCCGCAGAGATCGAGCCGTACCACCAGCCAACTTGTTTATGTGGTTACTGGATACGTTCACCTGGACCGGGCTTTGTGATCGGGAATTTACGGCCAGATCGATTCGTTGCGGCTCTTATTTAAACGGAACCTGTACGTTGTAGGAACTGGTCTGATCGACGGTTGTGGCCAGAAACAAAACGGCGGGTTTACCCTTATCGAACCAGAGTTGTGGGCGTTCGAGGTAACCAACCGGCTCCACCCGCCCATCGGCCCAGTTGATTTGCAGTGTTGAGACCAGTGGGTGTTTGGCCAGGTTCCAGTCGAAGCCATCCATCGATTCGAACAGCACCAGCGAACGGCCCGCCGGGGTAAACGCGCCGTGCATATCTTTGACGATGGCCCAGTAGCGGTCGCCCTGATGCCAGATAAATGGATCTTCGGCGGGAAAATCGGTGCCTTTTGCGTTGAAAACCGTTTTGGGGTGTTTCGTAAACGGCCCAATCGGGCTATTCGCCGTAGCCACCCGATGCACAACCGGGCCACCGAACACGCCCGGCCGCTGTTTACCAACGGCTTTGTACACCATCAAAAACCCACCGTCAGGCCGCCAAGCGATGGAAGGATTGCTGGTCAGTAGGGCATCGGAAGCCAGCGAATCATTGCTCACGTCGATGAGTGGGCTGTCGGTTCGTTTCCAGGGGCCGCCCGGATTATCGGCCACCGCTACGCCAATGCGCTGATTATTGCGATGGGTGAAGTTGAGCGCTTTCATGTTCTTCCCGTCACCGGTGTTGCCCATGTAATACAGGTAGTATTTTCCCCGGAACTCGTGTACGGTCGGGTTGTGCGTACACAGGCCATCCCAGAACTGCGCTCCGCGAGCGGGAAGTGCCACATCCTGAAATGTGTACGGACCAAGCGGGCCGTTGGCCGTAGCGTGGGCGACTTCCGAATGCGTTACCCAGGCATTGAAGCCCAACTCACGTTTCCAGCGCGAATAATACAGGTGACAGATTCCATCTTTGCCGCGCACCATCGTGCCACACCAGATGAAGTAGGCCGAATCGCGCACGACCGCACTGGTGGGCACTGGCTTCAGCATGGCGTTCAGATTCAGGTCGGCGCCGTCTTCCGATTGCGTGGGAGATAGGGTCCGACAACCCGATAGGGCAAGAAACCCAACGAAAGACAGCGTAAGACTGCAACAAATAACGTTCATTGCCAATAGATTAACGAAGTTGAAGGGTTGTATTGACGCCCAGTCCCCAGTAGCCGTAGGAGGTTGTAAGCTGTTTCGAGCCGTTCACAGGTAACCGATAACGCGCCGTGAAAACACCCGAATCGGGCGCGGTTTCCT
>JANPJE010000165.1:0-12099 GCA_031425355.1 Spirosoma sp.
CATTCCCATAACTCTGTTCTCAAGACTCATATCCGATGAAATTTTGTACGTATCGAACGTACCGGCGGGGGTTTTAATGGATTCTTTCATGTCTACCTGCCGATTCGCCATCGTCATGCTCATCGTCATCATCGTACCGCCCTTACTGTTCATCTCTACTTCCATCTGTCCGTCACTCAGTTTCTGCCCCACGCTGAGCTTGCCGGGATACACTAACTTATTGGTTTTCAGTTTCATCTCCATATCCTTCATGCCCCCGGTTTGCATGGCCTGCATCATACCCGACATGTCGGCTACCAGTTCGTTGCCCGTGCAGGTGTAGTGAATAACGTATGGAGGCCGTTGCTTGCCTTTCTCGTCTTCAAACTGGGCCGAGATGTCCATCACGGTCGAGCCGCCGTCTTTTCGTACGTCTTTAACCTGATAATTTACTTTGCCGGCGGGTTTGTCTTTAGCAGTAAAGTGACTCAACTCAAACCCCATACCAGCCTTAAACGACATTCCCAAACAATCCTGAGCCTGACTTTTGCAAACGACACAACAAACTAAAAGCAGTGAAAAAGCAAGTGATTTCATAAGCACAAACAGTAATTGGTTTATAAGGATTGTTGGAGAAGACCAAAAATTAAAGGTAATCCCTAGTGCTGCTGAATGGCTAAATTCATGAGGGAACGGCAAAAGAGGCCGTGAATAATAAGTTTATTTCGCAGAGCAATTCACAATTCATCACGCCCAGATCATACTCAGGATTCCCATCAGCATAATGACTTTGCACAGGTTGCTCAGATAGCCGAAATCGCGACGGGTGTCGGCCAGAACAAGCCGGTAGATGAGCCAGGTAAACGGGATCAGTAGAAGGGCAAAAATGCCGGTGAGCCGAAAATTGTGGAGACCATCGGCAATCAGGAAAAGGCTATTGATGAAAATCGCAATCAGTACGTACAGCAGGTATTTTGTCCGGCGAAGTCCCCAGATAATGGGCAGCGTCCGGCAACCGAAACGCGCGTCGCCCCGAATGTCCTGCATGTCTTTGATGATCTCGCGAATGAGCGAAATGCCGAATGAAAACAGGGCGTAGATAAGCAGCATTCCGGCATTTTGGCGGTAATAAACGGCCAGTGCAATAAACGAAAGGGCGGTTAGCAACGAAACAATAACGTTGCCGATGAGCGGCTGCCGTTTGAACTGGGCCGAGTAAAACCACAGCAGCGATACCGACAGAACATCCAGCACGAAAATCCATTTGCTAAGATAAAGTCCAATCAGACAGCCTGTTACGTTGAGCACCTGATGCACACCCATGGCCACACGACGCTTGAGGTAACGCCCGATAACGACCCGTTCGGGCTTATTGATCAAGTCGATCTTGACATCGAAATAATCATTGATGATGTATCCAGCGGCTGCAATGCAGGCTGTTGAAAACGAGAGCAGCCAGATGGTTGGGTCAGTGAGGAGTTTCAGACCTTCTGGCTTTGGCCCCACCAGAAACAGCCGCGCCAGAAATTGGGTCAGCACAACAATCAGCAGATTCTGCACCCGGATAAGCCGTAGAAAGCCGAATGTAAAGGCCGAGAAAGGAATGGGCTGGCGGACAGTCATAACCGATTTTTAGGTAAAAATAGTGGAATAAGCGGAGTAAGTGAAGTAGGGGTATCAAGTCAATTAAGTGTAATACGTATAATTAATGTAGAGGGTGTACTGATTGGGGTGGGTCAAACTTACTTCACTCAGTACACCTTCTAGACCAAATACAGTAACTCCACCCATTTCGGGATTCTTTTTGCTCCCGTTTGTTGTTGACAGACAAAACCGTTCTCTCACGCATGAAAATTGGCATTGTGTGCTACCCGACCTTCGGGGGCAGTGGTGTGGTCGCCACCGAACTCGGCAAGGCATTGGCCCAAAACGGGCACCAGGTCCACTTTATTACGTATCAACAACCACCCCGGCTCGATTTTTTCAACGAAAACGTCTTTTATCACGAAGTCAATATACCGTCGTATCCGCTCTTTCAGTACGCGCCTTATGAGTCGGCATTGGCCAGTGCGATGGTCAATGTAGTACTGAACGAAAACGTTGATTTACTGCACGTTCACTACGCCATTCCTCATGCATCGGCGGCTTATATGGCCAAAATGATTCTGCGGTCGAAGGGACGCACGACACCCGTAGTCACGACCCTGCACGGCACCGATATTACGCTGGTGGGGAAGGATGCGTCCTACGAACCGGTAGTCACGTTCAGTATAAATGAGTCGGATGGCGTTACGGCAGTGTCGGAAAATCTGCGGCAGGATACGTACAAGCATTTCAACGTTCACCGCGAAATTGAGGTAATTCCCAACTTCATTGACCTTAGTCGCTTCAAACGTCAGCAAAAGGAACATTTCAAAAAAGCCATCTGTCCTAATGGTGAAAAACTGATCGTTCACACGTCTAACTTTCGGCGTGTAAAACGCATTGACGACGCGGTGATGATGTTTCACCATGTTCAGCAGCAGATACCGGCCAAACTTCTGCTCGTTGGCGACGGTCCCGAACGTGCCCGCATCGAGCGGCTTGTGCGCGACCTCGGTATTTATGAGCAGGTGCGGTTTCTGGGTAAATTAGATCAGGTCGAAGAGGTGCTGTCGGTTGCCGATTTGTTTGTGATGCCTTCCGAAAACGAAAGTTTTGGACTTGCAGCTCTTGAAGCGCTGGCCTGCGAGGTGCCGCTCATTACGTCCAACGCGGGCGGGTTGCCCGAACTGAACATACAAGGCGTAACGGGCTTTTTGAGTAACGTTGGCGACGTAGATGATATGGTCAAAAACGCCCTGCATATATTAGATGATGCTCATTTGCCCACCTTTAAAGAAAACGCGCTGGCACGGGCCAAAGAGTTCGAGTTATCGCGTATCTTGCCGCTCTACGAAGCGCATTATGAGCGGGTGTTGGAAGAGTCGAAACCGCTCGTGAGTTAAAGAGTTTACGGTTTCTGGCTTACGGTGGGCTGACGCGAGAATAAATGCATCAGCCCACCGTAAACCAGAAACCGTAAACTGTAAACTGATACAAATGAATCCAAACATACCCAAAACAGACCGCAGGCGGGTGGTCATCGTTGGTGCCGGTTTTGGCGGTCTGAAACTGGCCCGCCAACTATCGCACCGGAAAGAATTTCAGGTTGTGTTGCTGAACAGGCAAAACTACCACGAGTTTCAACCCCTTTATTATCAGGTAGCTACGGCTGGACTCGAAGCTAATTCCATTCTGTTTCCATTGAGGGCGGTGTTCGGTAATTGCAAGAACGTCCATATCCGCGTCACCAATGTAACGGGCGTTCGGACCGCCGACAAAGTTATCGATACGGAACTCGGGCCAGTCGAGTACGATTATCTCGTGATGGCAACGGGCGCGGACACCAACTTTTTCAATCAGCAAAACATCATTGAAAAAGCCCTGCCGATGAAGTCAGTAGCCGAAGCCATTTCTTTACGAAACCGGATGCTGCAAAACTTCGAGGACGCGCTCAGCGTTGAAACGCTCGACGAGCGCGAGGGGCTGATGGACGTAGTGGTTGTGGGTGGCGGACCAACGGGCGTAGAACTCTGCGGGACGCTGGCCGAGATGCGAAAAACGGTGTTGCCAAGCGATTACCCCGAGCTGGATTTCAAGATGATGGATATTTACCTCATCGAGTCCGGGGCCGAGTTGCTGGGGCCAATGTCGGTGCAGTCGCAGGAACATTCGCTGGCGTATTTGCAGAAATTGGGCGTTCAGGTTCGGCTTAACACCCGCGTAAAGGATTTCGACGGTCGAGTTGTGACCATGATTGACGGCTCTACGCTTCGGACCAACAACCTCATTTGGGCGGCTGGTGTTAAAGCCAGTCCGCTGGCCGGTTTACCGCCCGAAGTACTTGGGCGTGGCGGTCGTGTGCTGGTTAACAGTTACAATCAGGTGCAGGGCTTCACCGACGTATTTGCCATTGGCGACGTAGCCCTGATGACCGAAGAAAAGTGGCCGAATGGACATCCTCAGGTAGCTCAGCCCGCCATGCAGCAGGGCAAGCATCTGGGCAAAAACATGATTCGGTGGGTACGAAACGAACAACCTGTGGCGTTTACGTACCGCGACCTGGGCACCATGGCAACCATTGGGCGCGGATTGGCCGTTGTTGATCTGCCTTTTTGGAAATTTCAGGGATTTTTTGCCTGGCTAACGTGGTTATTCGTTCACCTAATGTCAATTGTAGGCGTGAAAAACCGGTTGGCTATCTTTTTGAACTGGATGTTTAACTACCTGACCTACAATAACTCGCTTCGGCTGATTATCCGTCAGAAGATGCCAAAGGGCAATATGGCGGCTATGCAGGAGAAACTCTCCGATAAGCTGGAGGTTAGCAAAACATGAGCAATGTAGTAAAGCTGGTTTACTATATTGTCGGGCTAACTCGATTTTCGTTGTATTTTTGTACCAGTATTACTTGACCAATGACATTAATTTATGGAATCAACTACTGAAAAGCTGGAAACAATGGCCGGTCATGGCAAAACCCGGCCTAAAAATAGCGGAACCAAAAAGCTCTTCGATAACCCAATTCTGGAGGCCCTGTCCCGAACACACATTATGGTTCCCATTTCAATGTGGCTAACGTTGTCGGTGTTTTTGGGCTGGTATGCATTTACGTATACGGATATGGGAACGGCCCTGATTGCTACGTTATTTATAGCGGGCTTGCTTGTGTTTTCGCTGTTCGAGTACGTGCTGCACCGCTATTTGTACCATTTAGCACCAACGACACCCAAACGCGCCAAAATTCAGTACACATTTCACGGCATTCATCACGAGTATCCGAAAGATAAAACCCGGTTGGCTATGCCTCCGCTTCTGGCTGTTTTCGTAGCTGCTGCGTTTTTCGGCTTGTTCTTCCTGTTGATGGGCGAAGCCGCCTACGCGTTCTTTCCGGGCTTTCTGGTAGGTTATTCGGGGTATTTAGCTGTGCATTTTATTGTTCATGCCTACGCTCCTCCAAGGAATTTCTTCAAACAGTTGTGGATAAATCACAGCGTTCACCACTATAAAAATCCCGAAAGTAATTACGGTGTATCGTCACCATTCTGGGATCATATTTTTAAATCGTTTCAGCGATAAACAGCGCTTGTCAGGTTATGAAAATCCCCGCTGAAGTCGAACTTCAGCGGGGATTTTTTGTGTAGTGCGGTAGAGAGCCGCGTTACTTTAGTTTCTCATTGGTCAAATGCCGCGTGGCATCCCGGACGTTTTTCTTGTCGAGATTTTTTTGAAACGCATCGGTCAGGTCAACGCCGGTTTGGTTGGCCAGACAGATGAGTACCCAAAGCACATCGGCCAATTCGTCGCCGAGGTCTTTGTTCTTGTCTGACTCCTTCTCCGATTGTTCGCCGTACCGACGGGCAATAATGCGGGCTACTTCGCCCACTTCTTCGGTCAACTGAGCCATGTTGGTCAACTCACTAAAGTACCGAACGCCAACGGTTTTGATCCAGTCGTCAACGGTGGTTTGGGCGTCTTTGATGGTCATAATTGTGGTTTGTGGTTTGCCAACGCCGGTCAGAATGTTGTATGACTGCCGGGGCGGGCAGATAACTACAGACCACAAACTATTTCTCCGGTAAAAACGTCAGCGTACTGAACTTATTTTCATCGAAAATATCCTGTGCGAGGGTTTGCAGTTGTTCCGCCGTTACGGATTTGATATCGTGGAAAATGTCGCTTAGAGACTCAACTCGGTTAATGTCCAGCAGACTTTTCGCCATCATCAGCATAAAGCTGTTGTTGCTTTCTTCCGCCATCGCCAATTGGCCGATCAGTTGCTCTTTTGTCTGATGGAGTTGCAGCGTCGTAAGCGGCTGTTCGCGCAGCCGCTTCAACTCCTTTATAATCAGTGATTGCGCTTTATCGACTTTTTTGGGGTCTGTTCCAAAATAAATACCCAGAAAACCCGTGTCTAAATAAGGCGTGTAGCTGGCATCAATCGAGTAAACCAACCCGTATTTTTCGCGCAGGTTCAGGTTCAGCCGGGAGTTCATGCCCGGTCCGCCGAGGAGGTTGACGAGTATGAAAAACGGGAGCCTTCGCGGGTCGGTCAAGCCGTAGGCGGGTCGGCCAAGAGCACACTGAGCCTGCGTAATGGGCCGTTCCACACGGGTTTGGCGCGGCTGGTAATTGGTAGGCATCTGGCGATGACGTACTGAATGCTGGGCCGGAATATCGCGAAAATATTTTTCGGCTACTTTCACCACCTGACTGAACGGCAGTTTGCTCACCGACGCAAACACAATCCGGTTTGTATCGTAATTTTCGGCGATAAACTGCTGAAGGTCTTCGCGTTTGAACGAGCCAACGGTTTCGGTCGTGCCGAGAATATTACCGCCGAGGGCATGATTCGGGAACACTAATTCATCGAAATCATCCTGAATGGCATCTTCGGGCGAATCGTAATACATTGCCATTTCTTCGAGGATAACACTGCGTTCCCGCTCGATTTGTTTCTCCGGAAAAATCGAATGAAACGTAATGTCGGCCAGCAGTTCGGTTGCTTTTTCGAAGTGGGCATCCAGCACGGAGGCATGAAAACACACTTTTTCTTTGGTTGTATAGGCATTTAACTCGCCACCAACCGTTTCTAACCGAGTAATGATGTGGTAGGATTTTCGTTTCTCCGTACCTTTGAATGCCATATGTTCCCAGAAATGGGCCAGTCCCTGTTGGTGCGGTTGTTCGTCGCGGCTGCCGATGTCGAGCATAATACCACAATGGGCGATCTGCGTATGCGGCATTTGTTTGTGCGCAATCCGAATTCCATTGGGCAGGGTATAAACTTCGTAATCTTCCATTCTTAGCCTTTCACGCACTGAGCGTACTAATGATAACCGCAACCAATCCGCCCCGGTTCCTGATTATCCAAACCGCTTTTATTGGCGATGTCATTCTGGCCACCGCCCTGCTTGAGCAACTGCACGTGTCGAGGCCCGACGCGCTGCTGGATATTCTGGTTCGCAAAGGTAATGAGGGTTTACTGGCGAATCACCCGTTTCTGAACGAAGTCCTGATCTGGGATAAAAAAGGCTCGGGGAGCGCGTTAGCCAAATATCAGGATTTATGGCGGCTGCTGAAAATCATCCGCAGCCGGGCGTACGATGTTGTTCTGAACCTGCAACGATACGGTACGACCGGCCTGATGACGATATTATCAGAGGCAAAAATCACGGTTGGGTTCAGTAAAAACCCGCTTGCCCGATTTTTTACGTATCAGGTTGAGCATCGGTTTGAACCGGGTATCCATGAAGTAGATCGCAATGCGGCTTTGTTGAAACCATTGGGGCTGAAAGGATTGCCCTCCGGCAGACCGAAGTTATACCCATCTGATGACGACCATGAAACTGTCAGCATTTACCAGAGTCAGCCTTATGTGTGCATGGCACCGATGTCGGTCTGGTTTACGAAGCAGTACCCGGCTGAACGATGGGTCGAGTTAATCAGCGCATTGCCCGACTCGCTGACCGTGTATTTATTGGGTGCTCCAACGGATTCATCGGCTTGCGATGCGATTCGGGCATTGGCCAGCGGAACAAAAACGATTGTAAATCTGGCGGGTAAACTAAGCTTGTTACAGTCGGCTGCGCTGCAACAGGGCGCCGAAATGAACTATGTAAATGACTCCGCCCCGTTGCATCTATGCTCGGCCATGAACGCGCCGACAACGGCTATTTTCTGCTCGACGGTGCCCGAATTTGGTTTCGGTCCTTTAGCCGACGTATCGCGGGTGGTGCAAATACCGGAACTTCTTGAGTGTAAGCCTTGCAACCTGCACGGACGAACAGCCTGCCCGTTAGGACACTTTCGCTGTGCCTGGGGCATTCGGGTGGAAGAACTGGCGCACTTACAAAAACGCGCACAGGACTGATCTAATCCTGTGCGCGTTTTTAATCCAATAGAAACGTAGAAACGGCTATATTTCTAAGCTGTAACTATCTGTAGGTCAACAGCTTGTCTTACTACTTGATGACGTACCGCTTACGATTTAATAGTCGTATTTAATGCCCATTTTCTTGGCCATATCTGAAAATACCTGTGGGTCGAAATCGTCGGCACCCGGTGCGTTGAGTTGTGGTTCTTCGGGAAGGTCAGGCGTAGGAAATCCTGGAATTGCCCCTTCAACAACCACACATTCCTGTCCATCGTCGGGGTGGGGTCCGTTCCAGATCAGGCCTGCCTGCTTGTAATCGTTCTGGCTGAAGGTGTACAATTGCAAGTGCAACTTCTGCTCCATAAATTTTTTGGCTTCGGGGAACGCGTTGTTACTCAGGTCCGGTATTGGCAGCAGTTTCGTTACTTCCACACCCGTTAGTTTCTCCAGCGCTTTTGCATAAGCGACGATGTGCAACCCTCCGCGCACGAGCAGATAGCCAACCATCGTACGGGCCGTTGGATCAGTTACCATTTCATACGCCCGCATTTTGTTACCTCGTGCACCACACTCCAGAAAAAAGTTATGCAGCAAATCGAGCTTCAGGTTGCCGCTGCTGAACACGTTCTGACCAGTCCAGAAGTTGCCCATCGAATCCATAGGCAATGCCGCCTGACCGCTGGCAATGTAATGATACGTATTGCGGGCATTTACAGCGTCGGCAAGCGGGCCGGGCACGGGGTCGTGGCCACGTTTGGTAACACCGGTCAGCAACAGATTGATAGCGTACGATACGACCTCAATATGACCGTATTCTTCACCGGCAATACTGGCGATTACGTCATAGAATGGGCGGATCTTCTTACGGCCCCGAAAGTTAAACGATTGAAAGGTGTAGTTCATCAGGGTTGACATTTCCCCGAATTTGCCGCCCAGAAGTTCCTGAATGGCGGCTGCGTCGTTGGCCGACGGGTTTTTGGGTATCGGCAACTCAATAGGTAGCCGGTCCATTTTTAAAATCATAACGGTAAGGTTTTGCTGGAAATTGACGTAAGATCCAATAAAGCAACTATCCCGATAAACTATGGTTGGAGAAAGTGCGTAAATAAACGATAAATAAGAGCGAACGGCCCTGTAACGTAGCGCGGTGCTTCAGCCCGCCTTACTTCACGGCTACGGGTTTTGTAGGGTCGATGCGCAACCAGAGTAACGCGCTGACAAACAGGCAACCAGCTATCATGAACAGCGGGTAATTGAAATTTTTGGTTTGTTCGACGATGATGCCGAACAGAATGGTGATAAAAAAGCCGCCCAACTGCCCGGCAAAGTTCATCGAACCCGTTACCGTTCCGGCGTTACGTTGCCCGATGTCCACGCAAACGGCAAAGGCAACGGGCAGGGCAAGGTCTTTCATCAGTACGCAGGTTGCCAGTAAATACCCCGCTGTCTGATTATCCGTCGTTAGTCCGGCCAGCAGAAAAAACACACTCGACAGCCCAAGTCCGCCCATGCCCACCGCCCGCCGGCCGATTTTAAGCCCGTAGCGTTTGGTCAGGGCATCGCTCAAAACACCGCCCACCAGACAGCCAACGGCACCCAGAAAATAGGAGAGGGATATGAAGTTTTTGGTCTGGTCTTCGGTCATGCCGCGCCCTTCCTGAAAATACACCGACGACCAGTTGGTGAAAAAATAAGACCCGTAGAAAAACAGGTGGCACATGAGCATCAGCGCCCATAAATCGGGGTTGCGGATAATGGTTTGCCAGGGAATCCGGTGGTCGGTTTGTTTGATACGTCGTCCCGATTCAATCTCCTGAACTTCGGCTTCGCTGATGCCCGATTTCTCGGCAGGTTCATCCCGAAACCAGATGGACCAGCCGATGGCCCATACAATACCCACCAGACCCAGCGCGGCAAACGCCCATCGCCAGCCAGCCCAGTGAACCAGCGGAATCACCAGCAACGGAGTTAACGCGCCACCCAGCCGTCCGGCGGCCCAAATCACCGATTGCGCCCGACCTACTTCAACCGCCGGAAACCAGCGGGCAATTACGATGGAGGCATTCGGATACGCGCCCGCTTCGCCCGCCCCGAATAGGAACCGGACAATGAGTAAATACACAAAATTAAACGCCGTGCCGGTCATGGCCGTGAACACCGACCACCACACCACTACCCGCGTCAGCACGCGCCGTGGCCCAATTTTGTCGCCCAGCGAACCGGTTGGTATCTCGAACAGGGCGTAGGAAAGAGAGAACGCGCCGAGTATCCAGCCGAGTTGCTGGTTGTCGAGATGCAGGTCCGATTTGACGTATTTACTCACTACGTTCATGCAAACGCGGTCGAGGTAAGTGATGGTTGAGAGCAGGAATAAACCGGCCAAAACGCGGTAGCGAACCTTCATAAAACGGGAGAGGATGGGAATTCTGAACAAAGATTAAAAATACTTGCGGCTCTGTCTTTATACGCATCTCTGACAACTGTACTTTTACGGTATGTCTACCGTAACCATCGCCCCGCTTGCCGAAAGCCTACCCGCTTTTCTGGACGCCAATGACTTCTCGGCCATTGCCGTAATCGCTGATAATCACACATTTAAGTTTTGTTATCCTGAAATTAAAGCCCTGCTTCCCAAGCATACGCTGGTTCGGATAAAATCGGGCGAGGAGCAAAAGCATATTCCCACCTGTGAGTTAATCTGGGACGCGCTGACACGGGCCAACTTCGACCGGTACGCGCTGGTACTGAACCTCGGCGGGGGCGTTATTGGCGATATGGGTGGATTTTGTGCGGCAACCTACAAACGCGGTATCGCCTTCGCGCAACTGCCCACTACGTTGCTTTCGCAGGTCGATGCGAGCGTGGGCGGCAAACTCGGCATCGACTTCAATGGCTTTAAAAATCACATCGGCGTGTTTGAACAACCCAACGCCGTATTGATCGACCCGACTTTTCTGACAACATTGCCGGAGCGCGAACTGCGGTCGGGTTTCGCCGAAATAATCAAGCACTGCCTCATCGCCGATGCCACGATGTGGGACGAAATTCGTCGGCGCGACCTCGACGAGCAGGACTGGACAACATTAGTAGCTCATTCGGTAGCGGTGAAGCAGCGGGTGGTAGACGAAGACCCGAAAGAGAAGGGTTTGCGTAAAATTCTGAACTTTGGCCATACGCTGGGTCACGCTGTTGAAACGTATTTTCTGACGCAGCCCCGAAAGCGGCTTTTGCATGGTGAGGCTATTGCCGTTGGGATGCTGGCCGAGGCTTATATTGCTTTCCAGAAAAAGATGATTGATCAATTGCTGCTGACGCAAATCGAGGAATACATTTTTGCCGTATATGGAAATGTACGACTGCTGGAAGACGATACCGAACCCATTCTGGCTCTCACGTTGCAGGACAAAAAGAATCGGGGCCGCGAGGTGCGCATGTCTCTGCCCGATGGGCCGGGGAGTTGCGCCTTCGATATTCTGGTTTCTGCCGCCGAAATGCGCAAAGGACTGGAGTTCTACCGGGGACTAAATAAATAGGATATTATTTGGCGATAGACCATTGTTTGCCAAACAATTACGTTTATATTTGGATTCTACCTACGTTATTACAACTACCTGTTAATCACAACTGATCTATTGAAAACTCTTTACAATCGTGAGTATGAAAAAGTGCATCG
Organism: Spirosoma sp.; assembly: GCA_031425355.1. Taxonomy (GTDB): domain Bacteria; phylum Bacteroidota; class Bacteroidia; order Cytophagales; family Spirosomataceae; genus Spirosoma. The sequence goes on from JANPJE010000165.1 coordinate 11,610, forward strand.
GAATTCTCTTTACGCTGGCCGTTATTGCTATGGCGGGTTGCTCGCCGAGTCGATTATTTGTGGAGCACGACTATAGCTACGAGGGCCACTTTAAGAACTACGAATCATTCAATTTTCTGGAATGCGAATTTGTCGATTCGACACTTCTTTGCTCCGATATTCAGGATGCCATCCGTCACCAGATGGAAGCGCGCGGCTATCGGGTCAGTAATCGCAGCCCGAACCTGTTAATTTCCTATAACATTTTCCGGTCCGATCTGCGGTTCCGTGGGTATCAGCAGCCCGTTATTAAAGATTGGGTTGTTCGGGAAGATGACGACGCTACGTATAAGCGCATCGACTATAACCTCGATGAAGGAACGCTGATGATCTCGCTCATCGACGCCGAATCGTATCAGGTAATCTGGAAGGGCTACGCATCCAAGATGATGCGCAACCAGAATTTCAAGAATAACTACTTCAAAGGAATAGTCCGGTCCATCTTCGACCA
>JANPJE010000166.1:0-4404 GCA_031425355.1 Spirosoma sp.
AGGAGGGGGCTACTACAGAGAGGGAGTTGTATTCTGTTACAAAGCCCTTCCTCTTATTTCAAGGGGAGGGGTTGGGGAGGGGTAAATTCTACCGCATTCTTTTTCTCAACGCCATGTCTGTCCAGACCGCCGTTATTAAAATCAATCCCAGAATAATTTCCTGCCAGTAGCCCGACACGCGGGCCAGCACCATTACGTTGCTCACGAGGCCCATAAATACGGCTCCAAGCAGGGCACCCATAATTTTTCCGTGACCACCCGATAGACTCGCTCCACCCAGAATAACCGCCGTAATGACGCGCAGTTCCAGTCCACGCCCCGCTGTGGGCAGTGCCGTTCCCAGGCGCGACGTCAGTAATAATCCGGCAATTCCCGCCAGCATTGACGTCAGAATAAAGGCGTATAGTTTCATTCGGCGGACGCGGATGCCGGAGAGGTCTGCCGCTTTTTCGTTGCCACCGATGTAATAGTAGCGTCGAAAAAAAATGGTTTTGTCCATCAAAAATGCGAACATCGCCACTGTCAGCAGCATGTACCAAACAGGCATTTGAACACCCAGCAACCGCGACTGACTGATGGCGTTAAACCAGTAGGGTAAATTCTGAATGCCCGAGCCGCTCATCAACAACGCCCCACCGCGTACAATGCCCATCATGGCCAGCGTCTGAATCATTGGGTTAACGCTCTGATACGCAATTAGATAGCCATTCGCGGCCCCAATCAAACCGGTGCTCAGCAACGTAATGCCGATAGCAACACCAACCGGCCAGCCAAACACAATCATCCCATACGCGGCCAGCCCGCCCGCAAAAGCAACCACTGACCCAACCGACAAATCGAAAACGCCCGCAATCAGCAGGAGCATCATGCCTACCGCCACGATGGTGTCGATGGAGAGATTCAGTAGCAACTGACTCCAGTTTCCGAACGTCGGGAAGGTTTGCGGAAACGCAATAGCCGCGCCAATACCAACCAGTAAAATGGTGATTGTCAGGGAGTAGGTTCGTTCCTGTAGGAGTTGTCGCATGGTCAGTTTCTGGGCCACCACGCAGCCAGGCTTCCGTCAATCGCACAGTGATCGCGTAACACCCACAACCCCCAACCTGTTGTTTTTTGACTGCTCATGGCATGGGGTAGTTTTTGACTGAATCATCCAGAATCAGAACCCAGTCGTGGCCGTACCCGCTGTCGGGCGGGGTAAACAACTGGGTTTTCTGGTTTGCAAATGACCCGGCTGATTTCGTTTTGCCCGTGCGCGGATCGAACCAGTTCGCGCTGACAGACTGCCCCGAAATTTTGCCCGGATTTACTGAAAATGGCTTCCCGGACGAGGTGTACACAAAGGCGTAATCGCGTCCCCGCGTGGCCTGAATCCGGTCGGCGGGCGTCAGGTTGTTTTCCACGACTAATGACTGGTCGGGCACCCGCTCAAGCATGGGTCGCGACATAATTAATCGCTTCACAAACTGCATCTGATTGGCAGCGGGCAACTCCAGGGCTTCGGGCCAGTACAGGTGTGGGCCGTTGACCGCCGGGCGACTCGCGCTGTACATCTGCCAGATGTCGTGGCACCCGTACGTATGCCCAAACGCTCCCGCGAAGAGGTCGAGGTAGGCAAACTGACGAACATCGAGTGCGTTGGAGGTACCTAATTCTTTCGCGTTGAAACACACCGGATGATCTTCATAAATCGGCTCGGCGTCCATCGTCGGTTTGGTCGGCTGGCGATTATAGGACACCGAAATATGGTCGTAAACGGGCGTAAAGCGGCAATGACCATTCTGATGCATATTAAAATCTAACCAGTTATCGCCATGAAACCACTGCGATGCACCGCCCTGCGTGCCGTTCGGCTGCGGATGGTATGACATCAGCGACTTATCGGCTCCACCAGTTCCTTCCTGAACGCCCTCGGCCATCTCGCGCCAAACCGCTACGTCCGACGAGCCGTCGCGCGGGTTGCGGTCACCGCCCATAATCCAGATGATATTCGGGCGATTTTTGTAGCGATTGCCGAGGTAACGGCCATACGTCCGGGCGTTGGTGGTCGTGAAAATTTCCGGCCCTTTTCCCCAACGGTCCTTGAACACTTTGTCGCCCCAGGTCGGCAGAAAACCAATCATCAGCCCATACTGAGCGGCCTTGTCGACAATGTAATCGACGTGTTTGAAATAAGCTTCATTGGGCGTTGTCGGGTCGTTGTTGAGCAGGGGCGTTTCGCCGTACGGATTCGGTTCTTTCAGGCCGTCGAATTCAGCTAAGGCCACGGCCTGTATGACCGTAAATCCCTGTTCAGCCCGTCGCTTGAGGTATTTGTCGGCCTCTTCGCGGTTAAGCCGGTGGAAGAGTTCCCAAGCCGTATCGCCCATCCAGAAAAACGGCGTTCCATCCTGACGAACGACGTAACGTTTGTTGTCGGACACTTTTAATAGTCCGGTCGGAGCGGGTGCCTGAGCCAGTACAAGTTGTTGACTGAGAAGTAGTAAGGCGAGGAGGGTAAGGAATTTTTTCATGACTTTAGTGATAAATCTACCGGGCTGTAATGTCTTTCACCTGCTCCCGAATGTCGTCCATCTCGAAAATGCGCTGCCAGCCGTCGCGAAATAAAATCGGTTTAGCGCGTTTGCTGATTTTATAGGCCGCATCGGAAAACGTACCGTTCACTTCCTTGAAAAGTACTGCGATCTGAATGCGCAAATGACCCAGCACAAAGTCGCGGGCGGCCGCTTCAGGTACGCCCAGCGACACGATTTTGTCGAAGCCTTCCTTCACGACTTCCATGCAGGTTTGCGCCAGCGTTTCAACCATGGCCGGTTCCAGCATCGCCATTTGTTCGAGCGTAATCCGGTGGGTGTGCTGAATGGGTCCGTACATCGCCTGCGATACCCTTTCGCCCAGCGCGTAGTGCGTTTCGGAACCGTGCATAAGCGCGACGACGATGGACTGTTTGGCCGAGATTCCGCCGTAAAAATCCCGGAAGGCCGCTTCGGTGGGTTCCCAGTTAAATACCGACGGGTGGCAGGGATGCGCAATGACATAACCTAAGTCGTCGCGGTGCGCGATAACGCCGTCGAGCGGAGCTGCTGGGTCGAGGGTCAGGACCAGCGCACCGGCTTTCATTTGCGGAATAATCGTTGCCGACAAACTTCCGATTGCAACATCGGGCAGGGCCAGAATCACTACGTCGGCGTCGGCTACGGCGGCACTCTGCTCACTCACCGACACGCCCCGCTGCCGGAGGTTGTCCAGCCCGGTTGGAGCAATTTCCAAGTATGAAACGTCGTATTCGGGCAGTTTGAGGAAGTTATCGGTCAGGCGACAACCCATCTTGCCACCCGCGCCTACTAAAGCAATTTTGGTCATTGTGTTATGGCTTTTTTCGTTAGCATTTTACCATCTAAGAACCCGTCTGAATACCGGCGAAAACTGTTGAGGATTCCCCGGCCTTCAGACCGGGGTATATATTACGACCTGAATAACCCGCTATCAATCAAGTACTTCATGCTTTCTTCGGCCCAGACTGCTTCTTTCGCAATGGTTGCGGCCCGGTCGATTTCGGGCACAACCCACTGCTCCAGAACCGCCGTCTGACAGCGGCCATATTGACTGATTTGCCCGACTAACCAGGGAATATTCAGCATTCCCTGACCGGCGGGTCGTCCGTCAATCTGAAAGCCCATCAGGTGCGACAACCGCCGGATACCAAAATCTTTCAGGTGCAGGTTGACCGTATGCGGGGCCAATGTTTTAACTACTTCCGCCAACCCTTCGCCCGCACCCATCGAGTTGACCGAATCTAAGCAAATGCCAACGTTCATGCTGCCCACACGGGCCACGATATCGGCAAATTCGCGGGCCACAAGCCGGTCATGATTTTCCAGCCCCAGCGTTACATTAGTTTGTTCAAGAATGGGAACAGCGTTACGTAATAAACTCACAATCTCGTTGATGGCCGGTTCATAATCCGGTTCGTCAATCACAAAGCGCACAAGTCGGCTGTTCAGATTTTGCGCGATGTTAATGTACTGTTCCAGTCGCGAATCGGTCAGGCCACGGCCACCAACTTCGATTTTAACTCCTTCTTTTTCAATGCGTTGCCCAAGTGTGGCCAATCGTTCGGCAGATAATTCATGCAACGGCCAGTTATCGCCAATCTGTGCTAACCGCAACCCGAAGGCTATTGCTCGGTCCACCAAATGCTGTTCATCGAGTGGATTTTCGGGACGGTCGCCCGGTACGCCAACGGCCCATCCGTAGGTGTAAGTGCTGATGCCCAACTGCATGTTCATAGCGATTGCCGCCGGATTAGTCCGCCCGGATTGGCTAATTTCGCCCGCTTCCGGTTCGATAACAGTTGACCGGCAGTTTGCCCCATCTGCGCGAAATCCGTTGAAATAACGGTGA
>JANPJE010000167.1:0-3412 GCA_031425355.1 Spirosoma sp.
GACGTTACGCCAAAGCCATGCAGACGTTAGAAAAAACAGAAAAATGAATGCACTGAAAATCAAAGGCATAGACCATCCCGGCGTAGCTGCCAACGACGTGGAGCAACTCGCCAACTGGTATTGCGACGTGTTTGGTTACGAAAAATGGTTTCGCCACGAAAAACCCGTCTGGATGCTACGTGCCCCCGACGGAACGCTGCTCGAAGTGATGCCCAAAGACGGCACCACACGACCTGAACGCACGACATGGACTCCCGGTTGGTCCCATATTGCGCTTCGGGTCGAAAATATCGACGAAGCGATTGCCTTTCTCGACACCAAACACGTAACCTGGGGCGGTAACGTAATTGAGGCCATCGGGGGCGGCAAAGTCCGAAATCTCATTGATCCTGACGGGAACATGCTGCAAATTTTACAAAGAGCGAAAGAGTGAAAGAGTGGCTGACGCATAAGCCTTCATCGCGTCAGCCGCTCTTTCACTCTTTCGCTCATTCACTCTTTATTTATGAACGCACTCTATTACACTGGCCAGCAGGCCTTCGATTTACAACCCGCCGTTTCAACGCCACCAAAGCCCGGCGAGGTACAGCTCCGCGTTGCCTATTGTGGCGTGTGCGGAACCGATGTTCACATTTATCACGGGGCTATGGCCCAGCGACTTAGCTTACCACAGGTAATTGGTCACGAAGTGTCGGCGGAGATTGCACAGGTGGGCGAAGGTGTAACCAGCTGGCAACCCGGCGACCGCGTGACGGTACGTCCTCTCCAGCCCGGTGCTAACGATGCATCGGATAATGGGCAGAACCACATCGGCAAAAACCTGAAATTTATTGGCATCGATTCACCCGGCGGGATGCAAACGTACTGGAACGTACCGGCTTACACGCTGCACCGGCTTCCCGACAATCTATCGCTGCAACTGGGCGCGATGATCGAACCGCTGGCCGTTGCCTGCCACGACGTCCGGTTAGGCGAGGTGCAGCCGGATGAAAATGTAGTGGTTATTGGCGGAGGACCAATCGGGATGCTGATTGCGCTCGTCGCGAAGCAAACCGGTGCGAACGTACTGATTTCGGAAGTGAACCCCGTCCGGCTGGCGCTGGCCGAATCGCTCGGACTGGCAACGGTAAACCCCAAAGAGCAGGAGTTGGTCGCGGCTGTCGAGCAATTTACCAACGGAGCGATGGCCGATGTGGTGTTCGAAGTATCGGGCGTTCAGGCGGGCGTCACGGCCATGACGCAGGTGGCACGGGCACGCGGGCGTATCGTGATGGTGGCTATTCATGCCGAACCGAAATCAGTGGATCTGTTCCGGTTTTTTTGGCGCGAACTGCGGCTGATCGGGGCGCGGGTCTATGAACCCCAGGACTTCGAGAAGGCGATTGAACTGGCGGCTTCGGACGTATTGCCCTTAGCCAAACTTATCACCCAGATTTCGCCCTTAGCCGATGCCAAAGCCGTTTTCGAAACGATAGACTCCAACCCGGCAGGCATGAAATACCTACTGGAAGTGAGTTGATTAAGTAGCAGTAGCAACGCTGGTTTATGGCACCGGCATACTCCCGCTGGTGTTGACTGTCGGGCGTGACAATCAAAAACACGGTGCTGTCACGCCCGCCAATAATTAATTTTCAGAATAGTTTTCAGAGCGGACGGGGCTGAAATCGTGCGTACTGGACTACCTGCAGACAAACGTGTGTTTATTGGCGTCGTTTTCTCTCAAATGAGTTATCAGCGTTTTCTGACTGCCATCCGCTTTCGTAATAACGACTTGATACGTACCATAAAATCCCCGGAAGGCTACCTGTCCGTTTTTGTCGGTTTTCAACGTAACGTTTTTGGTCATCCAGTCCTGTTTTATCAGTTTCATTAACCTGTTATAGACTGGTTTCGGATTGAAATCTTTGTCTAAAAGACCACCTCCTTTCAACCAGATCATCCGGTCCGACAAGCCCCACCAGTGAATGGAAACCATTGACGGGTGCCCGAAAGCCAGCGTATAAAATTGTTCGGCAAATTCGGCCTGTGCTTCTTCCGTCCAGGAGCCTTCGCGCCAGCCGCCCGTAATCGCTTTTCCCGACGATTGCGGAATAAATTCCGTAATGTGCAACGGTAAACCTAACGCGGTAAATTTATCAAACGTAGCCACAATTTCGACCGGTGAAAACCACATCTCGCGGGGTTCGTGCGCCTGAATACCAATACCCGTTATGGGTGTATTTCGTTGTTGAAGTTCGTTGATTAACTGGTAAAACTTCTCCCTGATTTCTGGTTTGGCAATCACATAAAATTCGTTCAGAATAAAATCACCTTTGGGGTCAGCTTCATACGCCCATTTATACGATTTTTCTACCCAGGGAATGGTTTCGGCCAACGTAATACCTTTCACGTCATAGCGGCTCCCCTCGTCGATTTTACTCTCCCCAAAAACAGAATCTTTCAGCGCAGCTTCCCACGGAATGGTTGTAACCGGCTCATTGACAACATCCCACATCCTGATTTGATTTTTAAACCCGCCCACCAGATTATGAATGCGGGCTTTGTATAAATCCGTTGCCTGTTGAGAAGGCAATTTCAGCAGCCAGGACGGCGTACCGGCCATATTTGTCCACCCCAGCGTATGGCCTTTGGGCGTTATTCCGTGCTGTTTGCACCAGTCGAGTTTTTGCTGTAATTTTTGCCATTCCGGTTTGCCCTGCTGGTTTTCATAGGGTTGCCATTTGACGGTTAATTCGGTGAAATTGAAAAGCGCAGTAAAGCGGTCCTGAAATTTCTTTGCGTCCGTAGCCGTCAGGCCGGGATGGAAAATTTCTTCGCTCAGGTTTCCAAACAAAAAATCCTGTGTTTGCTGATTTATTTCGACCTTACTATCTTTCAGAGGTTTACCCAGCGAATCCGTAAAAATCAATACGGCATTTCCTTTCCGAAACTGCTCAATATTCTTCCTGGCTTTTGTTAGTAATTGCTCCTCAACTTTCTTTTTATCGTCAGGTTGGGCTACTGTCGTTCGGGCAATTAATAGCGTAAGAAAAAAAGCCAGCAACAAACGCTCAATGAGACTTTTTTTCATGAAATACGTATCAGGTATCCTGACTGTTTTTGAGTTGACGGTAGACCACATTAAATAAAGTGAATTTCATCCAATTCCGAAATCACCTTAAACAATATGAATAAAAGCTTATTGAAATTTCACTAAGCTTTTATCGGCAATCAGAATGGGCGCGTCATACACCGGAATATCAGTGAATGTATAGATGGCGCCGTTTTTTTTCCATTGACTCGCCGGAATGTCGTACACGCCACCCGTAATAATATCCACATAAACCGGCTGGTCGAAATTGGCGTTGATGAAGCTGAACGTCAGGTTACGGGTTTTGTTTGATTCAACTGGAATGTGATCGTCCGACCAGAT
>JANPJE010000168.1:0-31697 GCA_031425355.1 Spirosoma sp.
TCACCTTCCATGCTGGGTGTCAGGGCTTTATAGACTTCGAGCCGGTCGAGAAGTTCGGATGGGAAAATGTCGAGCGGTACGTAGCGATAGCGGTTGTCGGGGCTGGGAATTTTCACCCCGTTGACTAATGTGTAATTGTAACGTTTGTCCATGCCCCGCAGAATCGCGTGTTGCCCGTCGCCGTTGCTGTTGCGCTCGATCGACACGCCCGATACGCGCTGAATGACGTTGGCAACGGTGAGATCGGGCGATAGTTCAATGGTTCGTCCCGATACGATGTTCGTTACCTGTGGCGCATTTCGTTCGAGGTCGCGGGCGGTACGGTCGCTACTGCCATCACGTTTGGCCGTCACCGTTACCTCGGCAATCTGGCGGTCAGTGTCGGTTTCCAGCAACAGGTCCAGCGTAACAATCTGCCCGTCGCTGCTCACCACAACATCGCGCGTTGTGGTTCGATACGATACGTAGCTAATGCGAATTTTATAGGTTCCGGTGGGTACGTTTTTGATCAGATACGAGCCATCTAATCCTGAAATGTTGTAGAGTTTCGTATTTTCAAGAATGAGCGTAGCACCAATCACCGGCTGTCCCGTTGTTGCATCGACCGCCCGACCACGAATCGTACCGGCGATGATCGACTGTACCCAAAACAGGCAGAACACAATCAGAAGTAGTCTGATGGTGTGCTGTGAACAGAACGGGTAAATGGGTTGGTTTGTGCTCACCGTGTCGGGTGTGTGATTGATGACACAAAGGTGAGGGCAAGCCGCGTCGCCGGACAAGTTTAGCCCGTGAACAAAAAGGCAACAAGGCAGTCAGGCGCGTAAGCAAACAGGCAACACGTAGTAATACTTCGTTATATATGCCTGAAAATCAACTGTTTATCTTGTCGATAAAAAGCCATTATGTAATTGTTACCAAACTGCTTGCTTAATATGAAACCGGTGCCGGAGCGATCAAACAGCCATGTTTTCGGGTGTTGTGAGCAGTTGTGCCGGAAACCGCTGGATGTAAGCCGAGAGCGATTCGCCTTCGGTCAGGCCTATTTTTTTGCGTAATCGATAGCGGGATACCCGCAGGCTGTCGGACGAAATACCCAGCAGGGTGGCTACGTCTGCCGATGCAATATTCATTTTAAGCAAGGCGATCAACCGTAAATCGGTGGCGGTTAAATCGGGAAATTGCCGGGTTAACTGACTGAAAAAGTGGGGGTGGACCTGATCGAAAATCGACCGAAAATCAGCCCAGTATTTATCCTGATTAAAACTCTGGCTAACCTTCTGTACCAATTGCCTGATTTGTTTTTTCTGGTCCCGCTTATCGTCTTTCAGGATGGCGTTCAACTCCTCTCTAATCTCCTCCAGTACTTGATTCTTCTGAATTATTTGCAGGGTGTGAGTCGTTAATTCCTTGCTTTTCAGACCCAACTGCCCCTTCAGATTCTCTTCTTCCAGTTGCTTATTCTTCAGTTCGACCTGCATCAGTTCACTCTGCGTGCTGAAAATCTGCTGATTTTGCTGGTTGATGGCCTGCTCATTACGGATTTTCAGCCGCTGCCGACTGATGATAACTGCCCCCAGAAAGCCAATGAGCAACAGCACCAAACCCGTAGCCGCGATGATGATAAAGTCAATACGTTTCTGGGCATTTAACTGCGCGATTTCGCTGTCTTTTCGCTCCACATCATACAGCGTTTGAAGCAGTGAAATCTGCCTGTTGCTTTCTGCCGCGTAAATCTCGTCGGTCAAATCGCGACTTAGTTCGATGTATTTATATGCGCTATCGGACTGATTCAGAAGCTGGTACGTCTTGGCAATATCCCGATAGGACGCGCTGAGCTGATACAGTTCACCTTTTTGCTGCGAGAGCCGCATGGCCTGGCGCGAGCGCTCCATGCCGCGCTGGTAGCGGCCGGTTTTCCGAAAAACATCGCCGAGGTTATTGATAATTTCAATCTGACCAATCTCATCATGGCTCTGCTGAGCGAGCGTCAGGGCGTTTTGGTAGTAGTAATCAGCAGAATCATATCGGGCTTTATCTTCAAAAATGCTGCCCAGATTCTCGTAAATTTTTGTCAGGCTGGCGGTATCGTTGGCCGCCCTGCTGTGGGAAAGAGCGAGTTTCTGATAATAATAGGCCCGTTTGGGATTTCGCCGTTTTTCGTAGATGTGCCCAATGTTGGCGTACGTCTGTGCCAGCCCCTCGGCGTTTCGATTCTGGCGATAAAAAGCCAGTGCTTCATTGAACTGAGCCAACGCCTGAACGGCCTGCTCGTTGTAATAATAAACGGTTCCGAGTTCGTTGCGGTTGCGGGCCAGCCGGTTGGCGTCACCCGTCTGGCGGAAAATTTTCTGTGCCCGTAGCAAATGGTCTATGGCCTGGGCGTAGCTGCCCTGGTGGTAAAGAAGCAACCCGATCTGCTGTAAACAATCGCCCTGGGTTCGCTCATCATTCTGGCTGATCGCCTTGTCTAAGTTGATTTTGATAAGCCGGTACGCCGAGTCAGGGTATTGGCGGGATAACTGCTCGGTAGGCGTGCGCGGTTGGGCGATGCCGGAAACGGGATTGCCAACAATAGCCAGCAGACCAAGAATGGGCCGTATTAACCTATAAAATAGCTGAGAAATAAACCGTGGGGGTGAAGCACAGGTGTAAACGTGTCGCATCCGGCAGGGGCTGATCTAACCCATAAAGGTATACGTACCGGAGCGTTTGTGATGTGAAGTTTGTGTTATCAATTGACTTACGCTGCGCCGAGGTTTGATTCTGTGTAAATCACAACCAATGCGCCTTAATTCCCTTCCTGCAAAATGTCTTTTCGTGATACGTTCTCGCGCGGTGCCTTATTGAATTCACTGCGCCATTCTTTGTTCTTGAGGTCGCCCCGCTTCACCGAGCGGATAAAGTTGGCCCAAGCAAACGGATTGGTGAAGGCAAACGTAGGGGTAGCACTGCGGCCAATAAGTGACTCACGACCGAAAAACTGCTGATTAACGAAGTTCTGGTGGTTAGCCAGCGCACCCATCGGCATAGTAGCGGCCTGGCGCATGATGGCTTCCGGACTGGTATTGCGGGCTAAATTCTCGCGTTCTTTTTCGTCGGGAAGCTTCAGATTTACGAAAGCTTCTTTAAACAATTCCTCCGTTGCATATGGATAAACCTTTACTTCAGCCAGCGTTTTTACGTCTTCCTGCAACGCTACCACCGCCGAATATGTCAGGTCGGTTAACCGGCGCGGAATGATGTGATACTGCGTTCTGAAGCCAACGTAACTGAATATAATACTGTCGCCGGGGAAAACGGGAAGGGCGAAATAGCCATTTGGAGCAGACAGCACGCCTTTTCCAGCCTTCGGAATGTAGATGTATGCACCGGGCAGGGCTTCGTTGGTTTTGCCGCCGGTAATGAAGCCAGTGAACGTTATCTGCCGGTCCTGTCCCTGCGCCCGTGCGGTCGAAAAGAGGCCCGTCAGCGCAGACAACACCAGAATAGAGATCAATAACGTCAACGATTTCTTCATAGACCTGCCAACTAAACTACAAAGTAAACGAGGAAAAGGGGAGAAAAGGTTTTTGTTACCCGAATTTTAAGAAAGATTAGGGTTTGAAAAGGTTGTGACACAGAGATACCTTACGCAAACAACTTCAGGAACGTAATGATAAACGGTGCGGCCAGCAGCAACCCGTCGAAGCGATCCAGAAAGCCGCCATGCCCCGGAATGCTACTGCCTGAGTCTTTAATGGCAATGCTGCGCTTGAACAACGACTCGACCAGATCGCCGTAGGTACCCGTTACTACGATGATGCCACCCACGCAATACCACTGCCAGGGCCGCAGTTCGGGTGCCCAGAAGGTGAGGCCCAACGCGACTAATCCGGCGGCAATGGCTCCGCCAACACTTCCTTCCCACGATTTTTTGGGCGACACCCGCTCAAACAGTTTCCGTCGCCCGAATTTGGTTCCGGCGAAGTAGGCTCCAATGTCGCTGGCCCATAGCAGCAACAGGCAACCCGTAATAATCATGGGGTGAAACGTACCGCCTTCCAGTGCCAGAATAATGAGCAGGGCAAACGGCATCGCTACGTAAATGATGCCCAGAAACGTGAAACCGATATTGGTGAACGGTTTCATGTCGCGCTTTTTATACAGCTTAATCAGGAAAATCATCGACGAAGCCGGGCAGATGAGAAAATAGTTGCCGATGCCAATCTGGTCTGTCTCAATAAAATAGGCCAGCACGCAAATCATCGTGCCAACGACCGTGCCGTAGGCGGTGAGGGGTTGAAACCCATCGAGGCCGAGCAGTCGATAAAATTCCCGCTGGGTGAGGGCACTGACCACGCAGAACAACAGGGCAAATGTCCAGTCGGCGTACCAAATCATGAACAGAATAAACGGAACCCCCGCCACAGCCGCAATGACTCGCTGCTGAAGGTTCGTCAGGTTAGCTAAACGTTGCTTCATTCTCCAGAATTACTTTGGCTAAGATGGCGTCTTTCGCCAGCACATGTAGCTCAACTTTTCCCCAACCAATGTCGGGGTAGCTGCTGCTCTGTTTATTGATAACTACCGCCGGAATCTCATGTTCGAGCAGCAGGGCTTTTGCCAGTTCGGCCCGGTGGGGCAGGGGCGTACTATAAATGGATTCCCAGTTTTCTGTCACATCAGTATCACGGGTGGAAACCCGCACGGTTGTCATGGTTTTATGTTGAAATGAACTATCGCGGGTTTCCATCGTCCGGCGACCCGGCCGCATTGCTTTTATGGAAATAATACAACAATCCCGCCGTGATGATGCCCGAAACCAGCGCGCCAAACAGCGGAACCGATTCGGTGCTTTCAATGTCTACTGAGGTCATTTTCTGCTGGTGCATATACACCATCAGTACCGTAAAGCCATTATTGACGAAGTGGGCCAGAATAGGCATCCACAAATTACCCGACCACAGGTACAAATAGCCAAACAGCGCGCCCAGCAGCATCCGGGGAAAGAAACCCAGAAACTGCACGTGAATGGCACTGAACAACACCGCCGACAGCCAGATGCCGACGTGTACATTACGTGTCCAATAGCTGAAATTTCGCTGGAGAATTCCCCGAAAAAGGGTTTCCTCGCCGATGGCCGGGATAATGGCAATCACGACCATCGCCACAAGCAGTTGCCCGGTTGTTTTAAAGGTTGTCAGGTATTTGGTGATGCCTTCGAGGCCTTTTTCCTTCTCCCGAATCCATTGCTCAATCGGAGCCAGTGTTTGGGGCAGATGCAGGTTCTGATTCCACTCGATAATCAACCCGTCGAAGGGCATAAAGGCGATAACAATCAGGGCGATAAGGCTAATTCCTGATACGGCTGAAACAGGTCGAATGCTAAACTGTTGCCAGGTCCGACGTTCGATAAAATACCAGTAGGCGAGCGCGGGCAGGAAAAATGTGCCGATGTGATTGGCTGCCTGGAGTACCATCAACTCGTACCAGCTATTGGGTGAGGCCGTTGGGTTGGCCGCTAAACCGGCCAGATACGTCTGCGCTTCGGTCAGCCCCATGCCTTTGCCGGCGGCAATGATTCCGAACAGAATCATGGTGCTGATGAGGCCCCCGATCAGCACGAAACCAACGAGCATAATCAGCCCGCCAAGCGTGGGTGGTCGTGACGAGGCACTTATGGGCGAATAACCTGATTGCATAATTTCTGTAAATATAGAGAAGTACGGGGTATAGATGTATGCACTATGATGTATGATATGATCGAATACGGAACCAAACCAGCGTGCAAATCGTAAATTTGTAGCGAGGCTGCTCACGCACGCATATATCCTATTGCATACATCATAGATTATAGATACCCGTGGTAACAATCGGCAATATACAATTACCGGATTTTCCGCTGCTGCTGGCCCCAATGGAGGATGTCAGCGATCCGCCGTTTCGGGCGGTGTGCAAAGCCAACGGAGCCGATTTGATGTACACCGAATTTATCTCGTCGGAAGGGCTGATTCGTGATGCGGCAAAAAGCGTTCAGAAATTAGATATTTTTGAATACGAACGGCCCATCGGCATTCAGCTTTTCGGTTCCGATGTGGAAACGATGGGTGAGTGCGCCCGCATTGCCACCCGCGCCAACCCCGATCTGATTGATATTAATTACGGATGCCCGGTCAAAAATGTAGCCTGCCGGGGAGCGGGTGCCGCTTTGTTGCAGGACATTCCCAAAATGGTGCGCATGACTCAGGCCGTTATCAACGCCACGCACCTGCCCGTTACGGTCAAAACGCGGCTCGGCTGGGACGACAATACCAAGAACGTTGGCGACGTGGCCGAACGGTTGCAGGATATTGGCATCAAAGCCCTGACCATTCACGGACGTACGCGCGTGCAGATGTACAAAGGTGATGCCGACTGGACGCTCATTGGATGTATTAAAGACAACCCGCGCATCCAGATTCCGATTTTCGGGAACGGCGACATCGACTCCCCCGAAAAAGCACTGGAATATAAAAATCGCTACGGTGTCGATGGCGTGATGATTGGGCGGGCCAGCATTGGGTACCCGTGGATTTTCAACGAAATCAAGCACTTTGTCAAGACCGGCCAGCACCTGCCCCCGCCAATGATTGCCGACCGGGTAAGCGTTTGCCGCCAGCATCTTGATTTCTCCATTCGCTGGAAGGGCGAAATTCTGGGTCTGTTCGAGATGAGACGCCATTACGCCAATTATTTCAAAGGCTTACCCGATTTCAAACCCTACCGGATGCGCTTGGTCACGACCGATACGTATCAGGAAGTGAGTGCTATTCTGGATGAAATTCAGGAAAGTTATCTTGTTGAATGTGTGTAAAAAAGAAGGAGAGGGAGGAAAGGGACGAAAGGAAAAAGTAAGTATGATGCTATGCTGCTCGTCCCCTTCGTCCCTTTTCTCCTTTCCTCCCTTCCTGCTATGACTACCGAAGAACCCGTTGTTATCCCACAAAAACGCCCGCTGTTGGCGTGGGTGCTACTGTGCTTGTTGGCGGTCGTGTGGGGCAGTTCGTTTATTCTCATTAAGCGAAGTCTGGTAGAATTTCCGCCGGAGCAGGTAGCCGCTGGCCGTCTGGCGTTTGCGCTGCTGTTTTTTACGCCTTTTCTGGCCCGCCAAAGTCAACAGGCGGATGTGCGGGTGGCGGTCCGGCACCGATGGGTGGCCCTGCTGGCGTCGGCGGTGATCGGATTTGTGATCCCGGCGTTTCTGTTTGCTGAAGCGGGTGCCCACCTCAATAGTTCGCTGGCAGGTGCGCTCAACTCCCTCAGCCCGTTGTTCACCCTTATTCTCGGCGGAGTATTTTTCGGCCAGTCCCTCAAAGTCAGGCAGGTAGCGGGTATTTTGCTTGGGTTGGCGGGGTCGTTACTGCTGGTCTTTTTCAGTGCAACGGGTGCCTTTCAAATTAACGGCTACGCCTTATTGATCGTGCTGGCTACCGTTTGTTACGGTCTGAATACCAACCTCATCGGTCGCTATATAAGCCATTTGCCCGCCCTCGTGTCCACGGCCTGGCTGTTTGCTTTTGCGGGACCTATTGCCTTACTGACCCTCGCCCCAACCGACTTTTTCGCCCGTGTTGTCGATGCACGTAGTAGCTGGGCACTCTGGGCATTGGTCACGCTCGGCGTATTCGGGTCGGGCTTGATGTCGATCTTTTTCAACCGCGTCATGCAACTGTCATCGCCCTTGTTTGCGGCTTCGGTCACCTACCTGATTCCCATTGTGGCGCTGCTGTGGGGCGTTCTGGACGGCGAAACCATCTACGCAGTGCAATTTGCCGGGATGGGTGTATGTTTGCTGGGAATCTGGTTAGTCAATAAGTCGTAGAGTTCAGTTAGTTGTTATATGTAATTCGTGGTTGCTGAACCACAAACCGCCGAAATACCCCGCTTTGTTTTTCATCCACGCCGGGTTAAAACCCGGCGCAGTTCATTAGTTTTATGTTTTTGCGCTGGGTTTTAACCCGGCGAGGATGAAAAAACAATACCGGCGGTTATTTAATACAAGTCAATGTATCCGGCGAAGAGCAAGTTTAGTCGAGTAATGTTTATCCTACTCCAAGTTAAAACTTGGCACTTATAGTATATATAGTGAGTATTGTTCGCATCTGGTTACATGTCGTTTGGAGTACGAAAAATCGCGAGCCGTTTTTTGAAAATGTTGTTCAGCGTAAACTTGTGTTCGATCATATAATGGCTTACGGGCGTAGCAAAGACATTTATATTGACTTTATCAATGGTCATTCAGATCATGTTCATGTGTTGCTGGCTTTGGGAGCTACTCAGACGGTGGCTGATGCAGTTAAACTGTTGAAGGGTGAATCATCTCACTGGCTCAAGCAACAGGGTATTGTACCAGCCTACTTTGCCTGGCAAACGGATTATTTCGCCGTATCAGTTAGCGAAACGGTCGTTAATCGGGTGCGGGATTACATCAAAAATCAGCACGTTCATCATCGAACGAAATCATTTGCAGAAGAATATGATGAATTTGTTAGCCGAATTTCTCCAATCACACCGGGTTAAAACTTGGCGCAGAGCCTAATCTGGCTTTGCCATGCGCCGGGTTTTAACCCGGCGACACACAACAAACAACAGCCCCATGTACACAACAACCCTCAACAGTCAGCCCGTAACCATCGACTTTACCGCATCCGGCCCCGTTCTCAACGGTGAACCGGTTAACTGGGATTTGGTGAAACTCACAGATCGGACGTTTCATATCATCCACCAGGACCGGTCGTACACCGCCGAAGTGCTGGAGATGAATACCGCCGAAAAAACCGTAAGCCTGAAAATAAACGGGCATATTCACTACGTTCAACTGAAGGACCGCTTCGACCTCCTGCTCGAAAAAATGGGCATGAGCAACGCAGCCAGTACGAAAATCAACGAGTTGAAAGCACCCATGCCGGGCCTTATCGTGGGCATCAGTATTCAGCCGGGCGATGTTGTCAGCAAAGGCGATAGCCTGCTCATTCTGGAAGCCATGAAGATGGAAAATAACCTCAAAGCACCCGGCGACGGAACCATAAAAACAATACGTATTGCCAAAGGTGACCGCGTCGAAAAAGGGCAGGTACTGGTAGAATTCGCGTAGGTTGGTGCTTTGGGTAGTATGGACTCCCTGCATTCACGTCGGCATTTTCTGAAACAGAGTACGCTCGCGGTTGGCGCATTGCCGCTTTTATCCTCAACATTGCCTGAGTTGGGAAACGTACCGGATGCTGACTTCCCCGAGATTCATATTTTCTCGAAACATCTGCAATTTCTGAATTATACCGATCTGGCTGATGCTGCGATCAGTATGGGGTTCAATGGTGTTGACCTGACCGTTCGACCAGCCGGTCACGTACTGCCCGAACGCGTTGAGGACGATTTGCCGAAAGCCGTTGCCGCCCTCAAAAAAGTGGGTTTCGCGCCCAAACTCCTCACAACAGCGGTGGGCGATTCAACCGACACGACGGATGTTCGGGTGCTGAAAGCTGCGTCGAAAGCAGGCTTTCAATTGTACCGGATGAAATGGTATCCGTACGACAAAACCCTTTCTATTCCCGATTCCATTCAGCGTTTTCAGGGGCAAATGAAGGCGTTGGGCGAACTAAGCAAAACCCTGAACCTGACGGGCTGCTACCAGAATCACGCGGGATTGCTGGTCGGCGCGTCGGTGTGGGAGTTGTGGGAAATCCTGAAAACCGCCGATCCAGCCCACATGGGTGCCCAGTACGACATTCGTCATGCTACCGTTGAAGGCGGTACGTCGTGGCAAAATGGATTACGTCTGATTCAGCCCCGGATCAAAACCATCGCGCTGAAAGATTTTCACTGGGAAAAGAAAAATGGTGCGTGGACCGTCCAGAACGTACCGATTGGCGAGGGGATGGTGGATTTTAAAACGTATTTCCGGCAGTTGAAGCAGGCGAATATGCGGATGCCGATTTCCTTGCACGTCGAGTATCCGATGGGTGGGGCCGAGCACGGCGCAACCAAACTGTCGATTCCTCAAAATGATTTGTTCGCGGCCATCAAACGAGACCTCACTCGACTGAAGGAATATTGGGCGTCGGCGTAAAGGGGAGGAGAGGGAGAAAAGGTGGAAAAGTGCCATAACTTCCCTTTTTTCCCTCTCCTCCTCCTCCTCCTTTTCTCCTTTCCTTTCCCTATCTTTGCCCGCAAAATTTCCCTACATGACATCGCAAACAAAGTATAAACGCATCCTGCTCAAGTTGAGCGGGGAGGCTTTGGCTGGGCCATCTGGTTACAACATCGACCCGACCGTACTGGAGCAGTATAGTCAGGAAATTAAACAGGTAATCGACCTGGGCGTCGAGGTCGCCATCGTTATCGGTGGGGGCAATATATTCCGGGGCGTCTCCGGCGAACGGTCCGGCATCGACCGCGTACAAGGCGACTACATGGGAATGCTCGCAACGGTCATCAACGCGATGGCCCTCCAGAGTTCATTTGAAAAACACGGCATGTACACCCGCGTCATGTCGGCTATCAAAATGGAACAGGTCTGCGAACCCTACGTGCGTCGGCGGGCGGTGCGCCACCTCGAAAAAGGCCGTGTCGTTATCTTTGCCGCCGGAACGGGCAGCCCTTATTTCACCACCGACACAACGGCCAGTTTGCGGGCCATTGAGGTGGAAGCCGACGTTGTGCTGAAAGGCACGAAAGTCGATGGCGTTTACACCGCCGACCCCATGAAAGACAAAACCGCCACGCGTTATACGAGTATTACGTTCGATGACGTTTACGAGAAGAAACTTAGCGTTATGGACCTCACGGCGTTTACGCTTTGCCAGGAAAATAACCTGCCCATCATCGTGTTCAACATGAACCAGCGCGGCAGTTTGCTCCGGCTCATACAGGGCGACGAAAGCCAGGGAACGCTCATCACCATGAAAATTCCGGAATAAAATAGTTATAAAGTTGTGAAGGTATAAAGTTATAAAGTGCTTACCCACAGCACAATAACTCTACAACCATACAACTCTATTACTTTACAACTCTATAAAAATGGAAGAAATCGAGCTATTCCTCGACGATGCAAAAGACACCATGGAGAAGGCGCTCAAGCACTTATCCATTGAATTGACCAAAATCCGGGCCGGAAAAGCCAACGCGGGCATGCTCGACGGCATTCAGGTCGAATACTACGGAATGCTTTCGCCGTTGCATACGGTAGCCTCTGTTAACACGCCCGACGCCCGTACGATTGTGATCAAACCCTTTGAGAAAAAGCTCATTGGCGAAGTGGAAAAGGCTATCCGCAACTCCAACCTCGGCCTGAACCCAAACAACGACGGTGAGCAGATCCGGCTGAGCATTCCGCCTATGACCGAAGAGCGTCGTCGTGACCTCGTCAAGAAGGTGAAGCAGGAAGTGGAAGTGGCTAAAGTGAACGTCCGTAACATCCGCAAGGATACCACCAACGACATTCGCAAACTGACCAAAGAAGGTGTCTCGGAAGATGCTGTGAAGGTAGGCGAAGAGCGCGTTCAGAAACTCACCGATGCGTTCATCGCCCGAATTGACGATACGTTCGCAGCGAAAGAAAAAGATATTCTGGTGGTTTAACGATTGGTAAAAACGTTGAATCAGTGCTTGGGGCGGCATATATACTACGTCTCCTGTGGATTGAATCCGCCCAGGGGACGTAGTATATATGCCGCTACGACGTCCTATGCCGAATGGCTGATTTTAAGTAATCCTGCGCCGTGCGGCTGATAACGGCTTCGTCGACCTTGGACACGCGCTCGCCCCGGTGCTCATAAGGCAACACCTCGCCCGTCAGCACGTCGAACATACCGTAGGGCAGCAACTCATATTCTTCATAGCCCCAGAAGAGAAAATCGACCGCATCGGCTGAGTTATCGAACCCTACAGCATAGCCAATTTCCTGCTGAGCGAAAACAACGATGTAACGCATGCAACCATATACGCAAAAATGAGCTTTTGGGTTGCGTTGACATCACTTACCTGACAAAAAATTTTCGGTCAGGAAAACAGGCATTTACAGTATACCGTTACTGGTTTAGCCGCGTCGTTTCCTCATTATGTACTGGTTTTTTCATTAGCGGATGAGTAGCACATGACCCGACTGTGTGTGTCCGCTCTGTTCCCGCAAACCCTGATCCGACCGATACGAAATAACCCAGGTATAGTGACCCGGCGCACAGGGACTTCCTGAACAGGTGCCGTCCCACCGTTGGGTGGCGTTCGTGCTGGCAAACATCACGTTTCCCCAGCGATTGAAAACTGTCAGATCGTACGACGTAACGTTCGGCAACGTAACAACCAGTTCGTCGTTTAATCCGTCGTTGTTTGGGCTGAACGCATCCGGTACGTAGACGTGTTCAGACGCGCACGCTTCGCACTGACGTAGCTGAATATCATCCACCGCCATGTCGTTGCCGCACCCATACCGCCCTTCCATATTAACTAATTTCAGTACCAAATTTTCGGTTGTCTTTGGCGCGGTAAAAAGCACTGAATACCGTTGCCAGATGGGTTTGTCGGCTACCTCAACCCGGCCGATTGTCTCTGTTATCAGTGCCTGATTGTCGTTGTTTTCGATGGTTACCACTAAATTTGGAACCAGGGGTGTGCCGCAAATACGGGCTTTCAGGATGTTGAGCACCCAAACTGATAGTTCGTAGCGTGTGCCGGGACATAAACCGGAAACGGCTTGCTGATAAAATGCTCCGGCTGAGTGCGCACCGTTGACGACCATCATATTTCCGTCCACATCGTCGGGGGTGTGATCCGTCGGGACACCATACCAGGTATAATTTGAGCAAGTGCCGGCAACAGTTTCGGTGAGTGTATATTGACCATCGGAGGGGCAGGTTGGCGGAACGTATCGGTAAGGAGTCAGTCCGGTTATCGAAACCGGCTGGCTAACAGTGCCAAATGTTTGATTAATAATTAGTTGGTCCGATGGATTTGTACATAGTTGAGCATAGGCAGGTTGACGCAGGATACAAACGAAGTACATAATCAGGCTAATCAGCAGCGGTAACGTAGCAAGTCTGAGGTGCTTTCGCCGGGTTAATTTGTCAAAGTCCGTAACCATGATTATTCATCTTCGATGTCGTTTAAATAATAACTCGATTTATGACAGCATGTAGGGTTTGGTGTGCTGATGTTCAGGATGTTACGTGGCTTCCCATATCAGTCTGTTCCTATACGGATTATGTGGCCGTGTTTCGGTTTATGATACCGGATAATGGCGTTGTTCCGGCTTCGTTAAGCCAACTACTTAGTGCCGGTGAGCATCAACGGGCGCAACGGTATCATAAAGAAAAGGATAGTCGGCGATTTATATATACAAGAAGTTTACTAAAAGTAATATGTGGAAACTACATAAACCAATATCCCGATCAAATTCAGTTTACAGTGGGTGCAACCAAGAAGCCCGAACTGAGCGGTAACACCGGATGGCATATCAATGTATCACATTCCGGCAACTGGATTTTACTGAGCATCGGGCGCGTCAGTATTGGGGTAGATATTGAGCAAATCAATCCGCAGTTTTCATTTCACGACATACTCGCAACGAGTTTCAGCAGTCATGAGCGAGCATATATTAACGCTGATGCGGAGAACCAACGGCGGTTTTATCAACTCTGGACCCGAAAAGAAGCATTGATGAAGGCGACCGGCAAGGGCATGGACAACGATTTCAGCCAGGTTCCTTCGCTGGATGGACTACACGTTGTAGACAGCAGCCTGATTGGCGGAACCGGAAACTGGATGGTCAGGAGTTTTGCCGTAGCCGCCGATTGTCACGCAGCGGTCGCTTATCAGGAGACGCCGATTGTCCCCAAATTTTATACGCTGAACAGTAGCGTATGGGGTCAGTAAAAGAGGGTTTGTGCAGCGTTCCGGCTTTCGGCAGGCAGGTCATTCCAACAATAAAGTACATTATTATCTTATCGAACAATCAACAGCCCGCCCTGTCCGTTTTCCGACAAAGCCGTATCTTTGGGCTACGTACCAGTTGATTTTATGAACCAGCCAACTCTCTTTCAAAGCCTTCGTCCCCACCTGATAGCTATTTTCGGGCTACTTGTGCTGGCTATTATTTATTTCTCGCCAGTCATGTCGGGCAAGGTATTGTCTATGTCCGATGTACAGCAGGCATCCGCATCGGCCCGCGAAATCCGCGAACTCGCCCTGCAAACCGGCCAAAAACCGCTCTGGACCGATGCCGTTTTTAGCGGTATGCCGGGCTACATGATCGACTTCAATTACCCTTATATTTTCATCTACAAGGCCACCATGAGTGTTATCGGCCTGCTGCCCAATACCGCGAGCGTCGTCTTTGTCATCATGCTGTGCACGTACCTGCTGCTGGTCGTTCTGGGCTGTAATGCCTGGCTCTCGGCACTGGGGGCGGCAGCGTATGGGTTTGGTACGTTGAGTATCGTCAGCCTCGAAGCGGGCCATATCTCGAAACTCTACGCCATGGGTTTTGGAGCCGGTATGCTGGCGGGGGTAATTCTGGCGCTGCGGGGTCGATACTGGCTCGGTGCCGCGCTGACGGGCTTTTTTATGTGTATGGAGTTGGGAGCCAACCACATCCAGATCACATATTACCTGTTCATGACCATTGGCCTGTATGTGCTTATTGAAGGCGTCGCGCTGGTTCGGGCGGGAAAAGGACGTCAGTTGGCTCTGGGTCTGGCAACGCTGGCCGTTGCCGGTACGCTGGCGGCTGGCAGCTTCGGAAAACGACTGCTGGTCCTTAACCAATACACGAAAGAAACGATCCGGGGTACGTCGGAACTGACCGCTAAAACGACAAATCCAGACGGGAAATCGACCGGAAACGAGTCCAAAAGCGGTTTGGACAAAGAGTACGCGTTCAGCTATAGTTATGGCAAAGCCGAAACGTTAACCCTGCTGATACCCAATGCGTTTGGTGGAGCATCGGGCGGAGGGCTGACCACAGATTCTGACTTTTATAAGGCCATGACCAGCCGGGGTGTCGAGCCGGCGGCTGCCAAACAAATGGCTGAATTGGGTGCTCCGACCTACTGGGGCGATCAGCCGATGGTAGGTGGACCGGCCTACGCGGGTGCGGCTTTGCTGTTTCTGTTCGTACTCGGCATGTTCATCATTCGCAGCCCCATTCGGTGGTGGCTATTGAGTGCCGCCGGACTGCTGATTATGCTGGCTCTGGGCAAGAATCTATTATTCATTAACGGCTTCCTGTTCGATAATCTGCCTTATCTGAACAAGTTCCGGGCCATGACGATGGCCCTCTGTTTAGCCCAACTATTTATCGGAATTGGTGCCGCGCTGGCCTTGCAAACAATTGTGAATGAGAAATTTACGCTCGCGCAAATACGTCAGCCACTGCTCATTAGCTTTGGCCTGACGGGGGGCGTGGCACTCGTGCTGGCGTTGCTGGGCGGTACGTTGTTCTCTTTCCAAACGCCCACCGACCTGGATTCGCTGTCCCGGTATTTCGGGGAGGCCGCCAAAGAATTCCAGACGGCTCTCATCAGCGACCGGCAGAGTATGCTCCGGGCCGATGCGTTCCGGTCATTTTTGCTGATTCTGACAACGGCTGGCGCGGTTTGGGCCTACGTAACAAATAAAATCAAGCCTGCTCTTTTTTATCCCATCGTGTTGGCGGTCGTTGTCCTTGATTTGTACGGGGTCGACAAGCGGTTCCTGAATAACGCCGATTTTATCACCAAAACGCAGGCCGGTGCGGTATTTGAACCTACACCCGCCGACCAGCAGATTTTAAGCGATACATCGGCCGGTTATCGGGTTTTTGACCAAACGGTTGACTTTATGAACAGCAACCGAACCTCGTTCTTTCACCGGTCTATTGGTGGGTATCATGCGGCTAAATTGCGTCGGTATCAGGAGTTGATTACGTATGCTTTCCCGGTCAACACGCTGCATATCCTGAATATGCTCCATGCCAAATACGTAATACAAGCCGGGCAACCCAATCCCGCAAATTCGCAGCAACCGGCCGGTCCGGTCGCTATTCCGAATCCTGAAGTGATGGGAGCCGCCTGGTTTGTGGGTACGGTGCAGCAGGTGGCTAATGCCGATGATGAACTGGCCATTATGAAGACCCTCAATCCGCGCGATTCGGCGGTGGTCGACAAGCGGTTTGCCACTCAGTTAGGCAACTTGCCCGCTACGCTGGACCACACCGGCAGCACGATTCAGCTGACGAGTTACCGCCCCGATAAATTAATTTACCAGACCAGTGCCGTTCGGGATGGGCTGGCCGTTTTCTCTGAGATATATTACCGGGGAGAGTCTGACTGGCAGGCGTTTATTGATGGGAAACCGGCACCGCACCTTCGGGCCAATTACGTACTGCGTGCCATGCGGATACCGGCCGGAAAGCACACCGTCGAGTTTCGGTTCGACCCGCCCACAGCCCATGTTGGGGACACCATCGACCTGATTTGCAATGTGTTATTGATTGCCCTGATTGGCTTTGTGATTTTTCACGAAGGCCGAAACCGGCGTTCGGAACCGGTACGTGAAACAGAGCCGATTGTTCCGGCAGCGCCTATCGAAACAAAGCCAGCCTCGAAGCCCACGAAAGCGAAAACCCGCTAAAATAAAACGCCGGGATTCATCCCGGCGCAAGTCATCATTTACTGTACAAATCACTTGCACCGGACGGACGGCCGCTGCCGTTGAATCCCGGTGTATTGTTTTCAGGCTGCCGGTTTTGCTTCCACTTTCGGAGCAGTTGGTTTATCACTTTTCCGGGGACGCGTAACACCGTATGAACCTGCTGAAATTTTTCCTTTGCGGGATTTTATATCACCTTTACCCATGATTGATTAGTTGTTTATTTGTTTATATAACGACTAAAGGTAGCTGAATTTAGGTGAAAATCAGTGATTTGTATTTTATGGGTAATTGGATAAGTTTCTTTTTTGGCCAGGATTACAGCCGTTTTATACATAGACGACTGCGTATTTCTTGCCCGGCAGCGAACGTACAAATCCCCGAAACTCCAGATTGAGCAGCAACGATGCCAGTCGCCCCATCGGAATCTGGCTTTGCCAGCTCATTTCATCAATGTGCAGATCAGTCGTCTGCCGTAGCAGTGCCATAACCTGACTCTCTTCTTCCGTAATATCGACGGGTAGGGGTGGCGCAATGTTTTTCCTCAATACGTACGTACCGTCCTGATGAACAGGCTGATCCCAGTTCAGGGCTTCGATAATGTCTTTCGGGCTGGTGTAAATCTGCGCTTTGTTCTCCCGAATGAGTTTGTTACATCCCGCCGAAAAAGCCTGATTCAACTGACCCGGCACGGCAAATACCTCGCGGTGGTAGTTATTGGCATATTCGGCCGTAATCAGCGCCCCGCCTTTAGCAGCCGCTTCAACCACAATCACCGCGTCGCTGAGTCCGGCAATGATACGGTTGCGGGCCGGAAATAAATGTGCGTCGGGCTTGGTGCCGGGCTGACTTTCGCTGAGCAGGCCACCCTCAACGAGCATTTCACCCGCCGTTTTCTGGTGAACATTTGGGTAAATAATATCCAAACCGCTGGCCATTACGCCAATGGTCGGCAGGTTATTGACTAAGCTGGCGCGGTGGGCGGCAATGTCGATGCCATACGCCAATCCACTAATAACGCTGACGCCATAAGGGGCCATAGCCTCGATGATTTCATTGGTGATACGTCGGCCATAATCGGTGGCTTGCCGAGTGCCAACCAGCCCGATAGTACGTAGTACGTTCAGGTTGCCTGATCCCTGAAAATAGAGTAGAGCAGGAGCGTCGTACAGCGTTTTCAGCCGGGCCGGGTACGCTTTGTCGGTATAAAACAGGGTCGTCGCGCCTAACTTTTCCAGGCGGTTCATAACCTGTTCAGCTTCGGCCAGAACACCCGGTTTCAAAATGGCGCGGGCCGTTACTTCGCCAATACCGGGCACTTTCATCAGGCGGGCCAGTGGCGATCTAAATACGTCGGGAGCCGAGCCGCAATAGCTAATCAGTTGACGGACAAGAATGCTGCCCACGCCGGGAACGAGCGTCAGGGCAATTTGGTGGTGGGTGTCGGTGGGCACGTAACGGTAAGCAGATTATGTAAACAAACGAATGGAACTCGATGACTTTTGCAAGCTTACTGATTTCTGACGGGAAAAGCCAATTTATCGTAGGTGTTGAAATGTTGTCAGGGAAAAACTACTCTGGACACTCACTTGACCATTCCTGTGTGGAGTTCTTCATCAAAATAGACCCATGCGCTCAGTTGTTCAATAGCCGACCGGGAATTCACGCCCATGTTGGCCTCAAGTTCCCGCTTCGCACAAGCCAGCCGTAAATTTTGGGAGTCGAATTCATGATCGGCATGGAGAAACAGGCCGTTGAGATTGATTTGAGCCGACTCCAACAGCACACACAACTCCTCAAAAAGTTTTTCAATCTCAAGCAGGTCATGATGATTACCCGCTTGTGAATTCAGTTATAATCATGCGAAACTTCATAAAATTATGGTAACCCCTTCTGGCTGGGGCTTTTCTAACGCTGATTCTACAGGCGCGTCAGAAGTTACCCCGTAGTCGGGTCGACGAAGTAGCCCTGTTGGCGGATTAACGAAAAAGCAGATGGCGTTGGTTTTAAGCATCACAGAACGGAATTTATATAATCATCATCAAGGGGAATTATCCGTCCCACTTTCTGAGCGGCTGTTATTGCTCGAGAAATTATTTCAGCACGGTTGCGCCCTCCTGAGGACAAATACAGAATTCATTTCGGACCTTTAATTGAACGATAATTGAGCAGGAGGAAGCCCCATCGTATTCCAGTAGTCAATTCATTCAGGAAAAAGGGGTTCAACTAATGAACGGTTTATGGATTGTTCTCCTACTGCCGGAGTCGACGTTCGATGGGAAAAGGCTCCTGATGGACAACGCGAATTTGGGTAAAGTCGGCATGGGCAGGATGAAGCAAATAGTTGTACGACATGGGCACGACCACCGAGGGTACCGCTGCTACTAATGTAGTGGGGCTGTTTAACCAATCGCGCAGAATCCACTCCGTACGTTCATAACTTTCGTCATTCCAGTAAGCCGGTAATGACTGCAGTGACCAGGTGGTTAGATTGTTATCTGGCACCTCGAGGGTAAACAAAAATAGCTTCGGCAACTTTTCGTACTTGACCCGAGGTTGGTGCACTAACGATTCGACTAAGGCCAGGGCGGGAGAGGAGGTCGTATAGAGTAAGGGGTACCCTTTGGGGTTCCAACGGCCACCAAACAACTGTGCTCCTTCGGTGGCTAAAGGTTCATGGACGTATTTATCGTTGACGGTTCGGTAAACGGTTAACATTGAGGATTGATATGGCTATCCGACTATACCGTGTTCAATTCGGCCCAGCACATCATCAACTAACCCAAAACCGGTCGTTGTGTCTAATAGGTACAAAGGGGATTGGGTGTTTAGTTCTCGAATGGGTGAGCGAAGCCATTCGGCCAGTATTTGGGCATCCTGATCAAAGACGTCCAGCCCATGGCGTAATAGATTGGTTAGTAACAACAACCGTTCGGAAGCATCCCGGGCCAGCTTATCGTCTGCTTTGAGTCTATGTAAATTACGTACCGACATGTTCAAAATACGGGCCAGTTCAATGTCAGTCAATCCTGCTAACTGCGCTACCCGATCCGCTTCTGCCCGAAGCATGCCTTGTCGGGATTTATCAATGACAGTATAGGGGGTATAAGCCGCTGTCTGTGGAGGGAGTGTTGCGTGTGCCATAGAAGTACAATGCCTTTTTTCACTACTATAACTGCAATATGCCAAAAGCTGTTCGATTTTTCAAATTATAGCTCTTGAGCGAAGCGTAATCAGGGGGTTTTGTGAACGGCTTCCAGTGGTAGCTGACCGTAACACAATCCATTCATTGATAGCAAAATAACGAGGTTATTAACTGGCATTCGTTACACTTTTGTTGAACGAAAACGGCCAGTTGAGCAGGAGGGAAGGGAGCCTGTACGGAAATAAACAGGTTAGTTGCGTAGAGAAAACGCGACGAAACCTATACCAGCAGCCTGATGAGGAGTTATCGAACTATTTTTTTCTGGAGGAAATTGAGCAGTATTGTCCTTATAAAAACACCTGATCAATTTGGTGCGAACAGTGCCCAAATGGATAACACGGTCGTTTGCACCTGTTATCTATATCAACCGGCGAGCGTTCAGTCAATAGGGAGACGGCGCTTGTTTTCTTTAGACCACTTCTGCAACACCCGCCGTCCTTACTGGTACGGTTTATCTTGCCGGGTTGATACGAGGCACAAGCCCACCAGCAGTAGCAAATGAACCCTGATTCTGGGTTTATTTATCCGAGTCTTCATAGGGAATCGTATTATCATGACGCCGGTCGACTACGGCACTGCCGCCCCGTTCCACAAACCGGTTTGCCCCTTTTTTAGCCCCCTTAGTTATGTCGAAGGCGTCGTATAAGGCACCCGTGGCCGTGTACGCCTGATAGCGGAGCGTGTTACCGTCCACCCGGATCACCTGAAACAACTGCGTGTTTTCGGCCTTCCGGTCCAGTTTGGCGTCGTAATTATCCCAAGCGTCCTTCTTGAAGGTGTACATTTTGCCCCCGCTTACCGACACTACGTAGACCGTCCCGGTCTGGCTGTCGCGGGCGTTGCGCCCACTCACCAAGTTCTGCGTCGTTGGTCCCGAATGGCCCCGGGCGTAGGTGTGGTCGTGGCCCTGCAACACCAAATCCACGCCATATTTATCGAACAGGGGTTTCCACATATCCCGAATCTTCTTATTGTCCCGATCTTTAGCCGTGGAAAAAATGGGGTGGTGGAAACTGGCAACCGTCCATTTGTTGGGGTTATTGGCCAGCAGTGAATCAAGCCAACTCACTTGCTCGGCCTGTAACCGATTGGAGTTCAGGGCGATGAACCGGACACCCTGATAATCGAACCAGTACGCCGTTTCCTGCTGATTCGCCGGGCCATTCAGCGGCAGCGTGAACTGGGACCGCCACTGCACCGACAGTTGTGCTTCGCCGGCTGCGACAACAGGCCGGTATTCGTGATTACCCGGAACCGGTACACTGGGCAGCATCCCATGAATCCAGCCGCCCGCCGTGAACCATTCGTGCCACTGGCGTTCGCTGTGGGCTTCCGACACCAAATCACCCGCGTGGATAATGAACCGCGCATCGGGAGCCTTGCTGAAACCCGCCCGGATCAGCCGCGACCACAATTCGAGGATGTAGTTCTGCGCATCGCCCACGTACAAAAACGAAAACGGTTTGGCTTCCCGGCTGGCCGTCCGAAACTGATACCATTCGCTCCAGTGCGTTCCGTCGCCTACCCGGTAGGCGTAGAGCGTGTCGGGTTGCAGGTTGGTGAACGTGGCCGAGTGGTAGTTAGCCACGACCTCGGCATCTTTCACCGCACCGGCATTTAATCGTTCCGTTTTAGCATCCATCCGTTTGGCATTGCGCATGAAGCGCGGGGCGGCATCGGCTATGGAGATTTCGGCCACGCTCTGGGCAACCGTCGTGTCGGTGCGCCACGTCACGCTCTGCTGCGTAGCGGGGTCGCCGGCAAAAGTCAGGATCACCCGGTCGGGCTGCTCGGTCGGCAATGTCCACCGTTTGGGAAATACCGGCTTATCTGGATGCTGATTCTGCTGGGCAAATCCGGGCGTCAGGAATACAGCAAGCGATAATAAATTAGTAGTTAAAAAACTGATTATGAATCTCATATAGTAGAATTTTAGGAAACCTGTAAGGTCTCAAAGACCTTGCCGGTTTAGCAATTTACAAATTTAACGACAGGCCCAGGAAGTAGCTACGGCCCGTCAGGTCATGGCGGTCGTAGCGGCTGGTGCGGCCCTGATAGCCTGCTTCCGGTGCGTTAGTCAGGTTGCGAACCTGGGCCAGCACCCGCAGTTTCTTTCGGAGGAACGTGTAGTTCGCCGTTACGTCGTACGTGGTCCGGGCGGCATCGTAGCGGTCAAACTCGTTGAGCCTGATACCAGCCGTGGTCTCGGCGGTGTACCCTTCGGGACTGGCGGCTTCGGTCAAATAAGCACTCCGGTGGCTGGTAGCGATCCGAAACTCGAACCCCCGTTTCTGGTAGTACAGGGCGGCATTGTACACGTTACTGGCCTGCCGGAAGAGGGGCAGGGCTTCCCCCGGACGGTTGGGCAGCGAGACCCG
Source organism: Spirosoma sp. (assembly GCA_031425355.1). Taxonomy (GTDB): domain Bacteria; phylum Bacteroidota; class Bacteroidia; order Cytophagales; family Spirosomataceae; genus Spirosoma. The sequence goes on from JANPJE010000168.1 coordinate 22,225, forward strand.
CGAGCCAATCAGGGCAAAGTTGGCGCTCAACCCTAACCCCTCCATAAATTTGGGCAGGAACGTAAGCGCCTGATCGTAGGTAAACTCGATACCGTACAAATCCGCGTCGTTGGCGTTGGCAGCCTGCGTCACGGTCAGTTGCTCGAACGTCCGGCCATCATACTGGGTGTTCCGCAAAATGTTTCGGATGGTGTAAATCTGATTCGCGATGCGCTTGTGAAAACCGCCCACCGCGATGATGCCGCCGTTGGGGAAGTAATTCTCGAACGAGAGATCGAAATTGCGCGATTCGTAGGGTTTTAGATCGGGGTTGGCTAAGGTCAATGAACCCGTAAAGATCGTGGGGTTCGAGGTGGCCGCATAGTTGAAAACCGTTGTCCCCGACAGGGATGTATAGTCCGGACGCCCCAGGGTATTGGTCCAGGCCGCCCGAATCAAAAAGTTTTTGGTCAGGTTATACTTTACCTGCACGGAGGGTAGCAGGTTGGTATAGGTGTTGGTGACCAGCACTGTCGAGGGGATAATCCGATTCCGAAACTGGCTCGATACGGTCCGGTTTGATTCAGTGCTGGTATGCTCCAGCCGTAACCCGGCGATGAGGGTTACTTTGCGGAAATCAATCACGGCCATCGCGTAACCGGCCGCAACGGATTCCCCGTTATTGAGGTCATTCACATACAACTGCTGCTGGGTGACTAAGGTGTCATAAATCAGTTTCGACCGGTCCTGGATCACGCCCGGTGTTTCGATGAAATCCTTGAATTTATTGACCACGCCATGCACAAATGGCTGAGCACCCCCCTGCGCGGGAACGGATACGGGGAAGAAAAACGGGGTGAGCGAATAGGCATTGGCGTTGGGAACGGTGACGCCCCCGAAACTCAGGTCATACGAGTCGCGCGAGCGATCCACCACCTTCGAGCGGTCGCGGTACCGGCCCCCAAACTTGAGGTAGGCCGGTACCGTGCCCAGTCGGGTGTCGTAGCGCAGGTCGGCACTGATTTCTTTCAGATTCTCCTCAATGGTGCCACTGGTGAAGTTCAGGTTACGGAGTTTATAGATCTCCGGGTTGGAGGCAAAGGCGGGATTTTCGGGTACAATCTCAAAGAAATACGGTCTGGTGTTATACTTGAGCGAGAGTTGCGGCTCGGTATCGGTCGGGTTCTCGAAGGTGGCGTCGAAGTTATTCAGGGTCGTGGCGGCCCGGGAATAGGTCGCATACACGTCGGTCGATAATTTGCCGAAGCGGTTGCGGGTGCCGAAGGTGTAGCTGGTCAGGTTCTCCGTTTCGTTGGTATAGGCCTGGTCCAACTCGCCCGACCCGCGCGCGAAGCGGCCCGTAAATTCGGTCTGTTCCAAAGGCCGGGCTGCACCAATCTGCATGGTTAATTCGAACTCCGAGTTTTTCAGCACTTCTTTGGTGCGGGTATAAAGCGTTTTGAGATACACCGAATTTTTATCGGTGGGCCGGTACTCAACATCACCCGACAGGCTGGCGCGGTCCCGCTCCACATCTTCGATCTGGAGTTCGATTTCGTTGGGATAGAAGAATTTATTGAACACCCATCCGTCGGGGTCAAGAACCGATACGCTGTAATCCCGACGGAAAAAATTAGCCGACACCACCGCGCCGAATTTCTCCTGTTTGCCAAACCGTTTGCCTGCTGTAACGGCCGCCCGGAAGGGTAGCCGGGTCCGGTCGAAGCCCGTCAGATCGACTTGTTGGGTCTGCACCAGCCCATCCAGCGAAGCGACTAAGAACGGTTTCTTTCGCTCAAAGGCGGAGATGGTGTTAATGTTAATCGTCCCGCCGATGGCGTTGCCTTCCATGTCGGGGGTATTGGTTTTGATCACTTCGATACTCGAAATAATCTCGGTCGGCATCAGGTCGAGGGGTGTAGCGCGGCTGTTGCTGGTCGATGCGATGTTGGTGTTGTTAAGCGTCACATTGTTGAGCGAGGGCTGCACCCCCCGGATGGACACAAACTGCCCTTCGCCCCGATTGGTTTCGATGTTCACCCCCGCCACACGCTGGGTGGCCTCCGCTACGTTGATGTCGGGCAGTCGCCCCAGGTCGTCTGTTGTGATCACTTCGCGGGTGTTGAGCGATTGCCGTTTACGGCTGATGGATTCGAGCTGACTCCGGCGCAACCCCGTCACGACCACTTCGCCCAGTTGGGTCGACTGGCTTTTGAGGAGGCTGTTTTGCCGTACTTCGCGGCCTCCGACGACCGTAACCGGTACTTCGGCCGGCGTGTAGCCCAAGCTGGAGATCGCCAGTACCTGCTGGCCGATGGGCACCCGCGTCAGCAGATAACTACCGTCTGGGTTGGTGGCCACACCCAGCAATGTGCCCTTAATCAGGATGGTAACGCCGGGCACGGGTTCGCCGTTGTCGGCATCGGTGATTACACCCCGTACGATGCCTTCACGCTGGGCCATCAAGGGGGCGCCTGACGTTACCCAGAGCAGCAGAATTAGTAGTAAGATGGCCAAAGGTGGTTTTAATCGGAAAGACCTTTGGGGCGTAATTAATTGGAGGACAATGTGTTTCATAAGCACCATTGCTGAGTAGTTCAAGATGCAATGATACCCGATGTTGCCCGCCCGGAGGTTACGGATTGATTATGTTTGGATAGTCTATATTACCTGAGTGTAATGAATTCTGCTGTGAGAGCGTGAAGCGAAAACCAGTACTGGCCTACAGCCTTGGCGCCTGTCTCCTGAGTGTAATACTTAATTTGCCAGAACAACGTACCCATCGGGTTATTTGCGTAAACGCTTATCCCACCGATAATACGGTCAACCACGAAAAGTTGTCAAAAAAATAATCATAATATTACGATTAACAGAGATAAGCCATTACCATAGGTTTATGGGAGTGGCAAGAATGGACGGGCCCAAGTCTTGCTATTGCATCAATTGGGACGTATTAGAGGGAATGGTCGGTGAGTTCAGTGACCTGTTCGTCGGTCTGCAAGCCCACCCCAGTCAACGCCCCGGAGCGGTGAATGCCGTTGACCAACAACACCATTTCGGCGAACATCACTGGAACCGTCGCCCAATCCTGTCCTTTCAGCGTTGGTAAGCTGATGAGCGCCACACCCGCGAAGCCCACCGCGTTAGTCATAACACCCAACCGGGCCGCACCCGATGCTCATCGGTAGGTAGTCCCGGTCGAAGTCGTTAACGGTCTGGCGGTCGAGCGGTCGAACCGTGGCTGCAGCGGTGTCAACGGCGGCCCAGCTCGTAGGAGGTGAGCAGCGACGAAGCGCGAGCACGGCTTCTTTCTGCCAGCGGAGTTAATACGGTGTCTGTGCCCAGCCAGCGACGAACTGAATGGATAGAAACAGCGACAGGTAGTACGGGCGAAAAGGGGAAAGGAAACGTGGATTTCTTATGGGTTACACCAAATGAATAGGGATGGGTTGGTAGCTGTTCCCGCCTGCCGCCCGTCGGACACCAGCGAAACGACTACGCGAACTGCACGGCGTCGGAGCCGCTGTTGATGAGCACGTCCACGATTCGGTCCAGTTCCGCATTGTTGCGTTGCGCCGTTTCTGTGCCCAGTGCCACCAAAGCCCGGATATTCTCCGGCGACGCATTGTCGATGTCGGGGCTGACATTGCCTAAGCTGGCGGGCTGAATCCTGACGTACTGGTTGCTTTTGCCGACAGCCGAGAAAATCTTGGTCAGGTGGTAGTTGGTCGTGGCCGATGCCCCCGACATCATGATGCCAATGACGGGCTTGACCCACTCAACCGACCCCCAGTTTCTGGCCCGGTCGTAGTCGTAAGAACGGTTGTTTTCGCCCATACCCAGCGAGACGATAAACATGTCCTCGGCTTTGGGACTGCCGCCCCCGTTGCGCACCTCCGAGTAGGCCCCCAGCGCGGGATTATTGATGAAAACGCCCCCGTCGATGAGTGGGTACGACGTACCGTCCAATGCTTTGGTCAGTGCCGTTTCAAAATACGTGGGTGCGGCCGAGGTGGCCCGGCACACATCTTTGACCAGAAAATCGTAAGCATTACCCCGACGTTTGGCTTCGTGCTGGGTGAAAAAGAACTCGGTCCGGTTTTTTATGTCGTAGGCTGAGACGAAGCAGGGTTTGAGCAGTTGGCTCAGCTTGATCTCCCCGAAATACTGATTCAGCAGCCGTTGTAACTCCCCGGCATCATACTTCTCATCCGAGATGCCATCCTGCGACGCGATGCGCTTCCACAGCGATACCTTGAAGATAGCCCCGCCATTGGCCACGTAGATATCGACCGCTTCTTTGGCCGAAAAACGAGCTTTGGCCGGGTTGTCGGCGGCCGGACACAGGTAGATGCATGTCAGGATGCCGCCCGTGCTGGTACCGGCGAAAAAATCAAAGTAATCGGCTAAACGGGCCGCCGGGTTGCCGGTTCGTTGCTGCAATTTGGTTTCCAGCGCGATCAGCACCTGGCCGGGAATGATACCCTTGATACCACCCCCGTCAATTGAAAGGATCTTTTTCATAGCGTCAAGTTTGTATTAAGTTGAATTTGTTCAATACTGAATTACTATTCAGTAGATACGACATACGTCCGGTCACGAAGTCGTCCGTCCCAGTTCGTTCAGTGCTGACCGGCGGGTTCATCGGGTAGTAACGGGCGGTACGGCCCGGTAATGCAGTCTTGGGGGTCATACGGCTCACTGGCTAAAACCACCAGCAGAGCCTCCGGGGAGAAGTTGTGCATCATGCGCCAGACCGAGGGTGGAAGGATCAGCCAGGGCTGGGTTTTGTCGAGTTGATAGGTGAATGATTCGTCGGGCGTCTGCGCGTAGATGGTCACCGAACCATGCGGGCAGCTCAGGGCCATGTAGCAACGGTGATGACGGTGCTGCCCGCGTGCGGTTTCTTCCCCTACTTCGTAGATGTAAAAACACCGCTGAATGCCCAGCGGCCATAGGGTCGTTAGCTCCCCTTCGTCGGTAAGCCAGAACGGTTGCTCGGCGGTGGTTCGAGTCAGCTTGTTATCTTCCATAAATCGGGTTGCCTGCGGTGGTTTACGTTTTACCGGATAGAAACACCTTCTTTAATGTCCTCGCGGGCGTTGACCACTATTTTATCGTCGGCCCGCAGGTTGCCGAACACCTCCGTCATCTCCCCCGACCGCTGCCCCCGCCGGATGTCGACGTACTTCGCCCGTCCGCCCTCGACCTTTATCACGTACTGCCGCTCGGTGGACGCAATCACCGCCGACGTTGGTACGGCCAGCGCACCGGGCGTTCCCTCGTCCGACAGGATAATCTCGGCGAACATACCGGGTTTTAGGGCGCGGGACGCGTTCTCCACGTCGATCTCGACCGTTTCGGAACGGAACTGCTGGTTCATACTTCCCGACCGACGGCTGATTTTCCCCTTGAATTCCTTGCCCGGCATGGCCCCGACCGCAAAGTCGATGGTGGTGCCCTGCCGCAGGCTCATGCTGTGGGCTTCGGGGATGTCGACCACCAACCGGAGCCGGTTTTGCTGTTGCAGCACGAGCATCGGCGCGTCCTGTTTAGCCCCCGACCCGACCAATGTACCCGGATGCACATTGCGCTCGGTGATGTAGCCGTCGAAGGGTGCCCGCACGGTCAGGTATGATTTGAGTTTATTCATGGCCCGGTAGTTAGCCTGTTCGCCCAGCACCGAGGCACTATCAGCCTGCACCCGCGCCCGGGCCGTTTCCAGATCCAGCGCCGACACCGAGCCGGGCACCTTGTTACTGGCCAGCAGCCGCCGGTAGTGCTCGCGGCTGGCTACCAGCAGGGCCTGGGTTTTGAGCGTGTTGGATCGGGCCGCAGCCAATCGTTCTTCGGTTTCGGGCGCGTCGAGCACCATCAGCACCTGCCCACGGCGCACCGCCGACCCCCGGTCAACTAGCACCCGCTCGACAAAACCCGTGGCGCGGGGATAAATCGTCACTTCCTGATAAGCATGAAATTCGCCGGGCAACTGCACCGACTGGCCCACGGGTTTCTGCGACACCGTGCCGATGCGGTAGTCGGGTTTTGTGCGCTCCTTCCGAATCGTCTTCTTTTGGTTAGTGTCGGCTGATTCCGACGAGGAGCAGCCGCTGAGCAGGCCCAGTCCGAGCAGGGCGAAAAGCAGGCTATACGGGATGGTTTTCATAGGTTTCGGGTTGTGTGACGGGAGCGTTGTTATGGCCATTGTCGGTGGAGTGATGAAGGGGAAGAGTAGCTGATAAATCCTCGTCGGGCAGCAGCGACGGATCGACGTAGTTAGTTTTCTTCTGAAGCCAAACGTACACCTGCGGCACGATGTAAAGAGCCGCTAATGTGCTGGCAATCAACCCACCAATCACGGCCCGGCCCAGCGGGGCTACCTGCTCACCGGCTTCACCCGTGCCTAGGGCCATCGGCACCATCCCCGCAATCATGGCGAACGAGGTCATCAGCACGGGGCGCAGCCGCAGGCCCACGCTGTCGATGGCGGCCCGGCGCACGTCGCGGTATTCCCAACGGAGCCGCTCGGCGTTGGTCACGATCAGAATGGCGTTGGCCACCGAAATCCCCGTCGACATGATGATGCCCATGTACGACTGTAGATTCAGCGTACTGCCCGTCAGCAGCAGCAGGGCGATGGACCCCACAATAACGGCCGGTACGGTTGCCAGCACCACGAACGACAGCTTGAACGACTGATAATTAGCCGCCAGAATCAGGAAAATAACGAGAATGGCGATGCCCAGCCCCAACTGCAAACTGTCCAATGTTTCGGTCAGCAGCGACGACATGCCCTTCACCTGCGTGACCAAACCCTTGGGCGTTTCGCCTAAGTTGAGCAGCGTCGCTTCCACGGCCTGCGTCGCCGTACCCAGGTCGCGGTGGTGGGTGTTGGCCGACACCGTCACGAACCGGCGGGGACCCGTCCGGGCGTATTCACCGGGCAGCGTGTCAACCGAGAACGTGGCCACATCGCCCAGCACGGGCCGCGATTGTCCGGCTACGAGTGGAATCTCCTGCAACTGGCTCAGGTTGCGCATGGCGAATTCGGGAATCTGGACCTGCACCTGATACGTGTAAGCCGCTTTCTGGTCGAGCCACTGGTTTTTCTCGGTGAAGCGGCTCGATGAGGTCGAGGCCGTGATGGAGCGGGCGGCCTGTTGCAAACTCAACCCCATCGTGGCTAATTTCTGCCGGTCCATGTTGATGTTGATGACTGGAAATTTCAGCGGCTGAATAATCCGCACGTCGCGCAGGTACGGCACTTCTGACAAACTGTCAACCAATTGATTGGCGTAGGCCGCAATCTGCTTCATGTCGCGCCCGGCCACCTGCACCTCGATGGGCGTACTCGCGCCCCCGCTCATGAGTTTTTCGGTCAGGTCGGCGGGTTCAAACGAGAGCGTCAGGTCGGGCAGTTGCTCCCGAACGGCTTCGCGGATGCGCTCTTTCAAATCCTGCATGTTGGTGTGGTAACCTTTCGTGAGAGCTACCTTAATTACCGCGTCGTTTGAGCCGCTGGTGCTGATGTAGAGGTTCGTCGTGGCGTAGTTGGTCGGCACGACGCCGACATAAGCCGACGACACGGCTAAGTTGCCGTCCGACACGTCATCGACCAGTGCGAGCAGTTCGGTCACGCGTTCTTCGGTACGTTCGAGCCGGGTACCGTCGGGCGTTTTCATTCGGATCACCATCTGGCCGGAGTTGATCTGGGGTAGCATGTCCTTGCCAATCAGCACGAAACCAATGCCTGCCAGGGCCAGCACACCGACGAAATACAGACCTATGATAAGTTTATTGCGGTTGAGCAACCGGTCGGTCTGACCTACGAAACCCACCCGGACGCGCTCGAAGAAACCCGGCTTCGTGTGTTCATCGACATGTTTAGGCACATGCCCTTTCATCAGCCAGTTGGCCAGCACCGGCACTAAGCTCTGGGCCAGAAAATACGATACCGTCATGGCAAAGCCGATAGACAGCGACAAGGGCAGAAACATTGCCTTGGGCACACCGGTCATAATCAGCGAGGGCGCAAATACGGCCAGAATGCACAATAGAATTAACAAAAGAGGCAGAGCTACTTCCTTACAAGCGTCGAAAATGGCCTGCTTCTTGGGCTTGCCCATCTCCAAATGTTGGTGGATGTTCTCAATCGTCACCGTCGCCTGATCGACCAGAATACCGATGGACAGGGCCAGCCCCGATAGGGTCATAATGTTGATGGTCTGCCCGGCGAGGTTCAGGCACAGCACGGCGGCAATGACCGAAATCGGGATGGTGATAATCACAATGAGCGAACTGCGCCAGTCGCCTAAGAACAGCAGCACCATCAGCCCCGTCAGAATAGCCCCCAGCCCGCCCTCGAAAAGCAGACTCTCCACGGCGTTGATCACAAACACCGACTGGTCGAATTCGTAACTTACTTCGATGTCGTCGGGCAGCAGGCTCCGCATTTCGGGCAGTTTGGCTTTCAGCCGCGTCACCACGTCCCAGGTCGAGGCATCGGCGGTTTTCACGACCGGGATGTACGACGAGCGGCTTCCGTTGACCAGCGCGTACCCCGCCGTCACGTCCGAGCCGTCCTGCACGGTGGCCACGTCGCCTAAGAAAACGGTACGGCGGCCCTCCGTGATCACCGGAATGCGACTGAAATCTTCGACCTGATCTTCCAGCGAGTTCAGCGTCGTAATGTACGTGGTGTTGTCGACCCGGATGTTCCCCGACGGGGTCATGGCGTTGTTGGCCGCGAGAGCTTCGACCACCTCGTCGGGCGAGATGTTCATGCTACGAATTTTCTGCGGGTCGAGGTTAATGACGATGGTCCGGGCGTTGGTGCCAATCGGGGGCGGAGCGGTCAGGCCCGGCACGGTCGAGAACAGCGGGCGAATACGGGTTACGGCTAATTCGTGGATTTCTTTCAGCGAGCGGGTTTTGCTCGAAAACACCAGATCGCCAATCGGTACCGACGACGCATCGTAGCGCACCACCTGCGGGGGCAGCGCACCGGGCGGGAAGAATTTCATGGCCCGGTTCACCTGAATGGCGACCTCAGCCGCTGCCTGGGCCATGTCGCTTCCTTCGTAGAACGCTAATTTTACCACCGTCAGACCCTGTACGCTGCGGCTCTGGATTTCGCGGATACCGCCGATGTACAGAAACTGGTCCTGCATCCGGGTGGCGAAAAAACCTTCCATCTGGGCGGGCGACATGCCGCCGTAGGGTTCGATTACGTAGATGACCGGCGAGTTCAGGCGCGGGAAAATGTCAATCGGGATTTTGGTCGCCGACATGACCGAGAACACCACCATCCCGGCCACTAAGACCAGTACCGAAATAGGGCGTTTTAACGACGTTGCGAGTAAGGACATACAGAGTTGGTTAAGGGTAAATGGGGTTGGTCAGCGTCGGAACAGGGTGTAAAACTCCTCGAAATTATTGGTGGCGTAGGCCCGCTGCAACCGAAGTTGAGCCGCCCGGTTCTGGGTGTCGACGTA
>JANPJE010000169.1:0-13764 GCA_031425355.1 Spirosoma sp.
TGCCGACCGGTCACCCAATCCTGAAGTTGCCAAAGCAGTACGGTTACTCCGCAACTTCGTGCTCATCGGCTGGGGTATTTACCCAATTGGCTACATGGCCATGCCCGGTGGTTTGCTGGGTGGTCTTGGATTGAACCTCGACCTGATTTACAACATTGGTGATGCCGTGAACAAGATTGGTTTTGGTTTAGTGGTCTACGGCGCAGCCATGAACTCGACTAAGAATGAGACGGTAGTATCGAAATTAGTCCCTGCCGAAGTAGCCTAAGTCTAAGCCGTTCGCAAACAATACAAAAAAGGCTGTCTCCACGTGGAGACAGCCTTTTTTGTATTGTTCTACTTGAAACGTATCAAAAACAGAAAGCCGTTAAAAGACCGGGGTTGTTCATTTCGTTAAGGCAAAAATCCGAACAGACTGACCCGCAATGCCAACCAGCAAGTTGGTTTGTCCGTCAACCCTCACTGTGGCAAAGTCGCGCACATCGCCCGACCACAACAGGCCCGATTGCGGCATGGGTACGTATGAGAACTGTCCCTTAGCCCGATTTAAAAACAATTGTCCCCGGTTCGCGTCTTCCTTGCCGAGACGAACGCGGTTGTGCTCCCGATTGCCCCCGATAATTAAATCCAGCAACCCATCTTTGTTCACATCGACAGCCGCGAGGGCATAAGCGGGAGCCATCTGCGCTTCGGTCGGTAGAGGCTGCATCACAAAACGCGACTTCGCCCCAGCGTTGCCCGCATTTCGGAACAACACCGTTTGGAGGTTGGTGGCATTGAGTTTTTGGGCGTTGCTCAACTCATCCGGCGTGAACAAATCCGTAATGGTCGCCTTGGCATAAGTGGTATAATCGGTGAATTTTTTTCGCAACGGCACCATCTGATCGAGCATTTCGTCGCGGGCGTTGAACGGATACGGCTGTTTGGCGGCTTTGTCGTTTCGGTCATAACCCGCCAAAACGGGCAGCAACGCCCCGGCTGGATTTTTGATGCCGTAGAGCAGTAGCGGATGATCAGGCGTGGCCCAAAGCTGACTATTCAGGCCAACGTTTGCAGCTATAATATCCAGATTACCATCGTTGTCGAAATCCCTGACTATCAGCCGATTCCAGCAGCCAGTTGTTGCAGGCAATACGTCTTTGATCAGAAATAATTTCCCATTCTGGCATGAGAAGGCTTTGATAGGGCCAAAGTCGGTCGCCACAATCAACTCCGGCCGACCGTCGCGGGTGAGGTCAGCAAAAGCCGCATCGGTCACCATGCCGAGTTGCGTCAGAATAGGTTGCTGATTCGTTACGTCCGAAAAATGTCCTTTGCCATCGTTGAGTAACAAATGGCTCACAGGTGTTTCAGGATAAAGGCCCGGCACGACCCGTGCGCCGATAAACAAATCTTTATCTCCGTCACCATCCACATCGGCCACGCGAACGCAGGACGCACTCACCCGCACATTGGGGAAATTGGTTGCTTTTGTCAGGTGTCCTTTGCCATCGTTCAGGTATAGGCGAGTTTGCAACCGGATATCGTCGGCAGGAAGTTCGTATCCGGCACTACTCACGATCAGGTCTAAATCACTGTCGCCGTCAACGTCGGTCCATTCGGCTCCCGCATCTGAACACGTTTGGTCGGCCAGTAAAGCGGGTTGGGACAATGGTGTAAAGCCGTTGGGTTTACCCATGAGTACCTGACCACCCTGACCGCGACCACCCCCTACAAACACATCGTCCCGGCCATCGCCATTTGCATCGCCAACGGCAAAACAAGGGCCGGTCTGCGAGAACATATACGGTAGTAACGGCTGAATTTTGAAATCGTTGATCGCTGCCTGCTGGTGCGTTACGTCGAGATTAGCTGTCGCTTGCCAGAACGGTTTCGTATCAACGACCGGACGTACTTCGCCATTCGGTGCGTAGTTGATAGTCAGATCATTACGAGCCTCTTTTGACCGAACAACCTGCGTTTTGCCATCCGCCCAGCGCACCCGCACCGAATCGACACCAGTGCTTTTTCCAATGCCGAACAGCAGCGGCCCATACATGGCCGACTGGAAACCACGTACCGGCTGAAACTCCTGCACCTGCATCCGGCCACCCGCCCAAACTGTTACCCGTGCGCCAATAAGTTTGGCCGGATTCGGGCATTTCAGTTGGATAGTCAGGTGGTGATTCGGACTCATTTTGTCGGAGTGATTTTCGTAAATACTGGCTTCGGCATTTACGTTATTGACCACCAGATCGAGATCGCCATCGTTGTCTAAATCGGCATACACGGCCCCATTCGACTGCGACGGTTCATCTAAACCCCAGGCCGTCGTTTCGTTGCCAAAAGTTAAATTACCCGCCGGATCGCCGGACCGATTTCGGAAAATGTAATTCGGCTCGTTGATGCTCGGCATCTTAGCGATAACGGTCATCGGATCAGCCGGTTTGCCCGTTTTTTTGGCCGTCAATTGTTCGTCCATCGTGAACTTCAGGAACTCCATATTCGTGTAATCGCGGGCGTAACCGTTGGTGATGAACAGGTCTTTCAATCCGTCATTGTCGAAGTCGGCAAACAGGCCCGCCCAACTCCAGTCGGTATTCGACACACCCGCAAGTTGTCCGATTTCGGAGAAGATTGGGGTCGAAGGGGGAGAGGAGGAGAGTGAAAAAGGGGAAGAAAGAGAAGCCATGCTTTGTGGCCCTTTCCTCCTTTCCTCCTCTCCTCCCCTTCCTCCTTTCCTCCCCTCTTCCCCCACATTCAACTGCAACATATTCCGCATGGTTTGGTGATGGAAACCAGACCGGAGCAACTGTGTGTATTTGTCGTAATTATCGTCGCCGGAGGTCAGTTTGATACGTTCATTGTGTTCGGGCAGCATATCGAGCGTGAGCAAATCCATGCGGCCATCGTTGTTCACATCGGCGGCATCGGACCCCATTGAGTAGAGCGATGTGTGGCCCATTGCATCCCGTACAACCTCGTTGAACTTGCCATTCTGCTGATTGATATACAGATAGTCGTTTTCGTTATAGTCGTTCGAGACATACAGATCAGGCCAGCCATCGTCGTTGAAATCGCTCACGGCAATGCCCAGCCCGAAGCTTAATACGTTGGAAATCAGCCCCGCCAAAGCCGATACGTCCACGAATTTGCCATTCTGATTCTGGTATAATTTACTGGCATAATCGGGGTTGACCTGCTGCTTGAAATCGGAAATCATGCGACTGAATCCAGCAAACTCCTGCACTGAATGGTTCAGCAGAAAACAGTCTAAATCGCCATCGCGGTCATAGTCGAAAAAAGCTGCCTGGGTTGAATAAGCCGGATCATCCAGGCCGTATTCAGCCGCTTTTTCAGAAAACGTCGGACGGCCATGCTGTGAAATTTTATTATTGATAAAGAGCAGGTTACGGCGTAGTCGTGGATCGGAGGCAGCCGAGCGGCAAACGTAAATATCGAGCCAGCCATCGGCATTGATGTCCACTACGGACACGCCCGTATTCCAGCCATCAGCCGCGCTCACACCGGCGGTTTCGGTAATGTCTTCGAACTCAAATGATGAGCCGCTCGAATTGCCTCTTCCTGGCGCGGACCGGTTCAGGTATAACTTGTTGGCTTTCAGGTTGCCGGTAAAGTACAGATCAATAAAACCGTCGTTGTTAAAATCGGCGGCAGCCACTCCCCCGCCATTATAAAAGTACCCGTATTTCAGTACGTTGAACTCCTGCGATTCGGTCAGGGTATTGGCAAAGGTTATGTTTGTCTGCGATGATGAATGCTTCTCGAAAAGCGTCTCCTTTTTTTGGCAGGCTACAGCAAAAAGAAGTAATGAACAATACAAGAGTCGTTTCATACGGAGCAGTTTAAACGCAAAGGACGCGAAGAAAAACGCTTTGTCTGTGCGTCTTCCTCCGCGTCCTCTGTGTTTACGTTAACTATTTATTCTTGTCCCACCAGAGCGGTGTGCTCACCTTGTCGGGGCCACCGAGCAGGGCCTCGGCTGCGGTAACGGCGGCAAGGTTGGTGTTACGTTCCAACAACAGAAAGGGAATCCGGCGGGGCCGCTGACCAGCCGCCAGATCGGCGTTTTCGTTGTTGGCAACCGGGTACAGCGTCGGGAATTTCGTCCGGCGGAATTCAGCCCACGCTTCGATTCCGTCGGGATATAGGGCCAGCCATTTCTGGGTGCCAATCTGCTCGCGCTGCACCTCGGGCGTCGGTCCCCATTTGATGGGTGCGGTTGATAATGCAGGCGACTGAAGTCCATCGTTCGGAGCAACCGGCGTTTTCGACGAAGCAACATAAGCCGCAATGGCCGCTGCATCCGAAATACCCCACTGATTCATGGACGCCGTGATGCCTTTCTCGTATAAATCTTTGGCCGTACCGCCCATGTTCCAGCCGTTGAGCGCACCCTCTGCCCGCAAAAAATAGGCCTCGGCCGTGTGCATTACGTTCTGCGGAGTTGAACCGATTGAGGTCCAGGCAGCACCACCGCCCGATACCCAGCGTCTGCCTACGTTGGACGTAGCCGCGTTGGAATTGGCTGCATCACCCAACTGAGCGGGTGTCAAACCATTGCGAAGTCCGTCAATCGTACCGGCAGCCGTGGGCTGAAAAAAGATCGTTGCCCGTGGATCTTCGTATCCTTTCAGCGCCGATTCCATGGACGCACTCATCCGAAACTCGTTCCAGATGGCAATACGCGACAGGCCGTTGAAATCATTGGCCGGTTCGCTTTTCACCATGTAGGCATCATCGGCAATCACTTCCATAACGCCACCGGCAACAGCCGCTTCCGCCTGGGTTTTGGCTATCGCCGGAGTCACCGCCGAGGTACGCAGGGCGAGCCGTAGCCGCAGCGTATTGGCAAATTTGATCCACTTGTTTACGTCACCGGCATACAGCAAATCGAACGCACCGAAGGGCTTTTCAGCAGTTTTACCTTTCAAAACAGTGATCGACGCATCGAGCTTTTTGAAGAAATCTTCGTAGATTTTATCCTGCGCATCATACTTCACAGACCGGGCCGGTTTGCCCGCATCGAAATACGGAATCGGACCGTAATAATCGGTGAGCCGGTGAAAACTATACACCCACCAGATGTCGGTTAGGGCACGCTCGGCGGTGCCGGTGGCGTAGCCTTCTTCCAGCGACCGCAATTGCGGCACGGTTTGGGTGTAAATCGAGGTCCAGCCGCCCTGAAGCCAGTCAAACCGAATTACGTTCCGGTCGGAGGGGAAATACGTTGCCGACGTAGCGTAGTACTGACTGTATAAATCGGCAAACAGGTTTTGGGCGATCTGGTAGGTGCCGCCCGCGTACGACGAGGCCGATTGCGCTTTGGAAAATAGATACGGCAGTTCGGTGCTGGTCAGCGTGACGAGCTTCGTTTTATCGGTATTGATGTCCTGAAACTTATCCGTACAGGCCGACAAACCGACCATTGACAGCACGGTCAGGCTGCCAAAAATTGTATGTTTTATTCGTGTTTTCATCGTTGTGCTATTAGAATGACAGTTGCAGATTGACACCTACTGAACGCGAGGCCGGTACGTTACCATACTCGACACCCTGGAAATTACCCGCTCCCAGACTGATGTCGGGATCGAACGACAACCGGCGCGTTTCAACACCCGGCAGTTCGAGAATTGCCTTGCCCCGATAGAGGAAAAACAGGTTCCGGGCTACGGCCGTCAGGCGGGCGCGTTTGATGAAGAAATTGCCCGAAAAGTTGAAATTATAGCCGAGTGTCAGTTCGCGCAGCCGCACGTTGGTGGCGTCATACGTGAAGAACTCACCCCACGAATAACGTCCGCCCGATACCGTTGTCCAGAACGTTTCGGCGTTGATGGCTTTGGTATTTGTTTCACCCGCAGCCGTTACGCCCGGCAGAATCCAGCCGCCCTCGCGGAACGCCGTCGTGTAGGCTGCGTTGCCATCGAACGCTAAGTTAGCCTCTGAACCCGAGGTGATTACGCCCCCAAACCGACCGTCGAACAGCGCACTGAGGGTGAAGCCTTTAAACGAAAACGTGTTCTGGAAGCCCATCATAAATTTCGGGTTGAAGTTCCCCACCGCCACCTGTCCCGTGGTAACAACCGGCTTGCCTAACGCATCAACAATATACCGGCCCTGCGTATCGGTTGACCACCGCTGGGTTTCGATATCGCCATACGAACCGCCTTCGGCCACCACCGGCGACGACGTACGACCAAAGCCACCGGCCAGTGCTGCCTTTTTAATATCCGGGTGCAGGCTGATGATCTTGTTCACGTTGCGCGAGAAGTTCAGCGTCATGTCCCAGGTCAGTGCACTTCCGGTCAGTACTTTGCCGGTCAGGGCCATTTCGATACCCGTATTCTGAATATCGCCCGAGTTTACGTACTGCGCCGAAAAACCCGATGCCGGAGCCAGTCCGAGCGTGAGTAACTGGTTGATGGTGTTCGTTTTATAGTACGTCAGGTCGATGCCGAACCGATTCTGCACAAACCGCCAGTCGATGCCTAATTCGAGCGAATTGGTCAACTCAGGCTTAAGATCAGGAATTGCCTGCGTGGCGTCGCGCTGAATAAATCCGTTCGTGCCGCCCTGCTGGAACGAGTAGGTTTGGGCCAGCAAATACGGCGACGCATCGTTACCCACGCGGGTGTAAGCAGCCCGTATTTTGGCAAAACTAATCACGTCCGGCAGTTTAAGCATGTCCGACAGAATAGCCGTTACGCCCACAGACGGGTAAAAATACGAGTGCGGTGCGGGCAGCGTGCTCGACCAGTCGTTCCGGGCCGTCAGGTCCAGAATCAGGTAATCACGTAGCGAGAACGTAGCACTGGCGAACACGCCGTTGACCTGCCGCTGCGACAGCCCCGAGATAGGTGCCAGCGCACGGGAGAAACCAAGGTCGAACTTGTTCGGAATCTGCAAGCCGTTGGCCGTTGCCCCGATGGTCTGGTTGAACCGCTTTGAGAACTGCCCACCAACCGTGTAATTGACCTTGATATCTTTGGTGATCTGATTATTTCCCTGCGCAAACAGGTCAATGTTCTGTTCGAGGTTTTCCGTATCGAACGCACTAAATGTACCGCCGTTACCCGCGAAAAGCAGCGTCCGGTTGTAGAAACTCCGCAGGTTTCGGTCGAAATACTTGTCCACACTTATGCGACCCGTCAGCGTCAGCCAGTCGGCCAGTTTGTAGTTGGCCTGACCCAGCAGCGTGATACGGTTCCGCTTTTCGCTGTTGATCGTCCGGTTGATGGTCCAGTACGGGTTCATGTAAATTGACGACGAGGTCCAGTACGTTGGCACACCGGCGGGCGTTTCATACGTTTTGATGGATTCGAGGTCGATGCTGCGCGGAATTTTGTAGATGTTCATCACGATACCGCTCTCTTCACCGACCTTGATTTTATTGCCGATGTCCTGCAATACGTATGTAATCTTGCCCTCGGTCGAAAACCGGCTGCTAATCTGGTTGCTTACCCGCAAATTGAGGGTGTGGCGCGTCAGGTTATTGTTCGGAATCAGACCCTGGTTGTAGTTGTGCGTGTACGAGAAATACGTCTGCATTTTGTCCGTTCCGCCCGATACGCCAATGGAGTTGTTGGTCGAAATGCCGTTCCGGAAGAAATTACGCACGTTATCGGGGTATGTCTGTCCGGCTGCTCCCCAGCTTCCACTGGCAGTTGTATTTGATTTCCCACCGGCTCCCTGTGTGTAGGTGTTCTGAAATTCGGGCAGCAGCATGGGTGATTCTGTCACTACGCCCGAGTTCACATCCACTGTAATCTTACCCGCTTTGCCGCGTTTAGTCGTAATAATCATCACACCGTTGGCCGCCCGCGAACCGTACAAAACCGAGCCAGCCGCCCCTTTCAGTACGTTAACGCTCTCGATGTCATCGGGGTTGATATTCGCGGCTCCGTCGGACCCATTGTAACCCCCGAAATCGGAACTTACCTGCCCGCCGTTGGAGTTGTCGAAAACCACACCGTCCACCACGATCAGGGCGTTGTTGGTGCCGTTGAGGGAGCGGTTTCCGCGCAGCGTTACGCGGGCAGCACTACCTACACCACCGGCTCCCTGCACCACCTGAAGGCCCGCAATTTTGCCCGACAGCGTGTTCACGAAGTTGGCGTCGCGCACCTGAACCAGTTTAGCTCCGTCGATTTGCTGGGCAGCATACGTCAGGGTTTTCGCGCTCCGCTCGATGCCCAACGCTGTCACAACAACTTCGCTCAGCAACCGGTCGTCGGTCACCAACTGGGCGGTCACCTGCGTGGCTCCGTCACTAAAGTTGGTTTCCTGCGAGGTGAAGCCAATGGATGAGAAGACGAGCGTACCGCTACCCCCGACATTGAGCCGGAACGTACCATCGGCAGCCGTCGTTGTGCCCCGCGTGGAGCCTTTTAGCTGGACGTTTACCCCCGGCAGGCCCTGCCCCCGGTCGTCGCGCACGGTGCCGGAGAGTTGCCGGTCCTGAGCCATGAGCGGCTCGACAGCAACAAGCACCAGGATGATACAACAAAGTATGTGTTTAAGCATTGTAATGGATGGGTATTTAGTGAAAAAAATCTGTAGACTAAGTAATTCGTATCAATTAGCAAAGTGCAAAATTTTTCCCTACCTAAACACACTTATACAAAAAAATTATAAACTTCCTGTCTTATCTACCACAGATAGCAGTACGTATCGACAGCTACAAACATGTAAATCAGGCGGTTTTATCATCCGTAATTCTACTTATTTTTTATAGCATCCACAGATTGTGCGAAAACTGTTCAGGCTGGGGGTATGGACGTGTGATAATTCGCTTTCACCCGTAAAGTCAATACTCGTACGTTTGCCTGTAGCCTGATTGGTCAGCATGGCTTATCACCCTCCCGTTTATGAAAATAGGATTACTTTGTTTGATTCTTGTTTGGGTCGAACTTCCGGCGGTTATCGCTCAGATAGCACCCGTCGAATACGCATGGTGGAATCCTGCACGAACGGATTTTCCGGTCGTTGAGGGACAGGCATGGACCGGCAAAGATCTTCAGAAACCCTACGACCGGCTGCCGGCCCGTGCCGAAAAAAGCGTTCGCAAAGAGGTCTGGAACTTATCGCATCAATCCGCCGGGCTGCTCATCCGATTCCGGGCCAGCACCGACCAGCTTGTGGTACGGTATACGGTGAGCGGCAAACATGCCCTGCCGCACATGCCCGCTACAGGCGTCAGTGGCGTTGATTTATACGCGGGCAACAGCGACGGCGACTGGCTGTGGTGCGCCGGAAAGTATGCCTTTGGCGATACCATTCAATACCGGTTTGCTGATCTGGAAGCCAACGATACGTATCACCAGAAGGGGCGCGAATACCGGCTTTATCTGCCGCTGTATAATGCTGTTCAGTGGCTCGAAATCGGCGTTCCCAAAGGCGTTACGCTCACGCCACTACCCGTTCGGGCCGACAAGCCCGTGGTGGTGTACGGCACGTCGATTGCGCAGGGAGCCTGTGCGTCGAGACCCGGCATGGCATGGCCTGCCATTCTGAGCCGACAACTCGACCGGCCGCTCATTAACCTCGGCTTTTCGGGAAATGGGCGGTTAGAAAAAGAAGTCATCGAGTTGATCGCCCCGATTGATGCCCGATTGTATATGCTCGATTGTTTACCCAACCTGATTGCCACGGTGGGCATTTCACCCGACGAAATCAAAACACGAATCATCGAATCCGTGAAAACGCTGCGGCAAAAACGATCGGACACGCCCATTTTATTAGTCGAACATGCGGGCTACACCAACGGCGGCATCAGCCCCGTCAGGCGACAGTTATATGATGACGTTAACGTATTGATGCGGCAGGCGTTTGCCCGGTTGAAAGAAGAAGGTATTAATGGACTTTACCTGTTACCGAAATCGGCCATCAACTTAAGCAGCGATGCGATGGTGGATGGTACGCACCCAACGGACCTCGGCATGCAGCAATATGCCGACGCTTACGAACGGGTCATTCGGCCCATCCTGAACGAGCCAACCGGCGCTTTTTCAACTATGCAACCCCGCACCCAATACCGCGATGCCCGGTTATATGACTGGGAAACCCGCCACTGCGACATCATGGCCCGGTTGAAAGCGAAACCGCCGGGGGTTGTGTTCATGGGCAATTCGATTACTCATTTCTGGGGTGGCGAACCCAAAGGCCCGTATGTGCAGGGCAGTGACTCGTGGACATCCGGGCTGGAACCGCTGGGAGTGCAAAATCTGGGGTATGGCTGGGATCGGATCGAAAATGTACTGTGGCGCGTGTATCACGGTGAGTTGGACGGCTACACGGCCCGCCAGGTGGTGCTGATGATTGGCACGAACAATATCCACCATAATTCAGACGCCGAAATTGTGGCCGGACTGACATTTCTTATCCAGGCCATCAAATCCCGCCAACCCACAGCCCGCATTTTGTTGGTGGGCATTTTACCCCGCCGGGACGATGAAAAACGGGTCGCCAATCTCAATGAAGCCATTACACCCATCGCCGGAGATCTTAACATCACGTTTGTTCAGCCGGGGACCGTCTTTCTAAAAACCGATGGCAAGGTGGATGAGTCGCTGTTTACGGATGGGCTGCACCCTAATCCCGAAGGCTACCGTCGGCTGCTGACAACACTTCGACCACATCTGAAATAAATCAGAACTGCTACGTCAGACTACTGCATCTAACTGGCGATCAATTTGTGTGGAAGCCTGCCGCAAGGCCGTAATCAGGGCCATTTTTTTGTCGTTTGTGCAACGGATTTCCGGCAAAAAAATGCTCAGACTCGCGATGACCAGCTTCTGTTTCCGGATTGGTACGGCCAGCCCGGTAATGTGCGTTGGCGATAGCGTTATACAGAGTTCGTCGGCCTGAATTTTTGCCAGTTCGGCTTCCAGACCGGCTCGTGTGTCGGCTTCGGGCCAGATAGCCGCAGCGGGCAGGCCGATGTTAGCGATGAGGCTATCCCGCTCTCTGTTCGACAGATACGCGAGTAATAAACGCCCGGTAGCCGTTTCGTATAGGCTGCGTTCGGTGCGGCTGCGGACCTGCAAATCCTGATCGCTGTTGACCAAATGCACGATAAACCGCTTTTGATTTCGAATTACGCCCAGAATTGACGTTTCGTTCACCTCCGCCGTCAGGTTCTCCATCACGGCAGAGGCTGCTGTTACCAAATGCTGACTGTACGATAAATTGTTGGTCAGGTTATACGCCATCGGACCGAGCCGGTAGCCTTTTTTCCGCCCCAGATGTTCGAGATAGCTCTTCTCGACCAGCGTCTGTAAAATATTAACGCAGGTAGCCTGGTGCATATTCAGGCCCTCAGCTATTTCGGTGAGGGAGTAGGCCCGGTTTGCATCACGGGCGATGTACTCCAGAATATCAAGTGCTTTAACGACGACTAAGACCATGATTTTTCAATTATGAGTGATGAATTATAAATGATGAATTATGAATGATTAAACGTGTTAATATTCATAATTCATCATTAGAACTTATCGCCCCATCCAGCCGCCATCGACCGTAACGACGGTGCCATGCACGTAACTCGCGGCTTCCGACGCCAGAAAAACGGTGATGCCTTTAAAATCCTCCGGTTCGCCCCAGCGACCGGCTGGAATGCGCCCCAGAATACTTTTACTACGTTCAGCGTCTTCCCGCAGGGCTTCGGTATTGTCGGTGGCGATGTAGCCGGGCGCAATGGCGTTCACATTTACGCCTTTACTGGCCCACTCGTTGGCAAACGCTTTCACTAAACTACCGATGGCTCCCTTACTGGCGGCATAGCCCGGTACAGTAATTCCGCCCTGAAACGTGAGCAGCGACGCCGTGAAAATAACTTTCCCCGATCCCCGCGCGACCATATCGCGGCCAATTTCGCGGGTCAAGATGAATGGCGCGTTCAGGTTCGTGTCGATCACCGTATCCCAGTATTCGTCCGGGTGTTCGGCGGCAGGTTTCCGCAAAATCGTACCCGCATTGTTGACCAGAATATCAATCACGGGTACGTCGCGTTTGAGTTCTTCCAAAAACGAATAAACGGCTGAACGCTGGCTCAAATCGCACTGATACGCTCGAAACGACCGGCCCAATGCCCTCACATCCTGCTCCACCGCGCTACCCGACCTCTCCAGCGAAGCCGATACGCCTATTATGTTGGCTCCGGCTTCGGCTAAGGCAACGGCCATTGCCCGGCCAATGCCCCGCTTGCAACCCGTGACAAGGGCCGTTTTTCCGGATAAGTCAAAAAGAGAAGTAAGGCTCATACTATATCATTGTCAAATTTGACACAATAATAATGGGATAGTATTGAATTACACAACACGAATCCGCTTAATAAATTAATTGATTGTATTATTCAAAGACTGATCGTGACAAATATCATCTCTATAAATATTTAGTAGTACGAAAAAAAGAAGGCCATTCACTGAAAAGTTATAGTAAAAAAATAAATAATGAAAAAAATTGACACTCTTCTTTTTCCATTCTAATATTGTATCGTTAAAATATTATTTAACAATGATAAATTAAGCCTCTTATGAACACTCATTTTACCAGATTTGGGAAAGTGGTCCTTCCGGCTTGGGCGTGCTTCCTGCTAACGATGGTCGCTACGTATGCCCAAACAGGAACAACCATCAGCGGGCGGGTTACGGATGAGGCTGGTCAGGCTTTGCCGGGAGTAACGGTAGTAGTGAAGGGCACCCAAAATGGCACAACTACGTCAGCCGAAGGAACGTATCGCCTGTCGGTTTCGGTAGGGAACGCTACGCTGGTGGCTTCCTATGTGGGGTATATGAATCAGGAAATTCCGGTTAACGGGCGTTCCGTCATTGACATCCGGATGGCCCCCGATGACAAAACACTGAACGAGGTTGTGGTAGTTGGATATGGCACGCAGGAAAAGAAAGACCTGACCGGGGCAATTTCGTCGGTGAGTGCCAAAGACATCGTGAAAGTGCCCGTATCGGGTTTCGATCAGGCGTTGCAAGGGCAGGTGGCCGGTCTGCAAATTTCCAGTTCATCAGGCGCACCGGGCGGCAACACCAATATTCTGATTCGGGGTATCGGCTCAATTTCGGGCGGGAATGAGCCGCTGTTTGTGATCGACGGGTTTCCGGTTTCGGGGGCTGGCGTGGGCAACCCGCTGAACACCATCAATCCGAATGATATTGAAAGCATCGACGTATTGAAAGATGCCTCCGCAACCGCAATCTACGGCTCAAGGGGTTCTAATGGGGTCATTATTGTCACGACAAAACGAGGCAAAGCGGGAAAATCGCAGATTCAGGTCGATGCCTACACGGGATTTCAGCAATTAGGCCGGAAAATAGAGATGATGAACGCCCAAGAGTTCGCTCAGTTTACCGTTGACGGGCGCAACAACGGCTACTTAGACAATGTGGCAACGGGCAAGATTACGGACCCCAATAGTGTGCGTCCGGCAACATTCCGTATTCCACTTGACTTGCAAAATCCGGCCTCGCTCGGCGAAGGAACCGACTGGCAGGACGCTATTTATCGGAATGCTCCCATTCGCAATTTTCAGGTGGCGGCTTCGGGTGGTTCCGAGAATGTTCGCTACGCGGTATCTGCCAGTTATTTCGACCAGCAGGGAATTATTACCAATACCGGCTTGAAACGATACAGTTTCCGGGCCAATATCGACGCAAAAGCATCGAAAAAACTGACCCTTGGGGTGAGTTTGCTGCCAAGTTATACAAGCCAGATCAACCTGCCTTTTTCGGGGCATTATGGTGGTTTTGGAAT
>JANPJE010000170.1:0-2218 GCA_031425355.1 Spirosoma sp.
GGGTGTACGGAACATCGCCGGGCTGATCCGTCAGCCATTCGAGCGGAACGCGCCGTTTGGTCAGTTGTTCGAGCAAGGCAATTAGATCCAGCAACGTAACGGGGTTTGCACTGCCCAGATTGATAATCTCGAAGCCATTTACCCGCTCAATAGCCTGACTGATACCGGCCACAACATCATCCACATACGTATAATCGCGCTGGCTTTGCCCATCGCCAAAAAGGGAAATCGGCTGGCCCGTGTAGAGTTGACGAATGAATCGGGCAATTGCCATATCGGGCCGTTGTTGCGGGCCATACACCGTAAATAAGCGCAGACAAAATACATTTAGTCCATACAGACGATGGTGTTTCTGACACAACCGTTCGGCGGCCCGCTTCGACATCGCGTAGGGCGAAACCGACTCTTCGGCAGAATCGGACTCCCGCAACGTACCGCCCGACCGAACGCCATACACCGATGACGACGACGCAAATACCATCCGTTTGATGTCATTCGTTCGCATCGCATCCAGTAAAACAGCCGTTCCGCTTACATTATGATCGAAGTAGGCAGCCGGGTCCTGGAGCGAAGCCCGCACCCCGGCCAGACCCGCCAGATGCACGACGCAATCAACTGAATGCGTATGAAAAATCTGCTGGAGCAACCCCGAATCGCGAATATCGCCCTGATAGAGTGACCAGTTGGGCAAGTGCCGGAGACTCTGTATATGCTGCCACTTTACAGCCGGGTCGTAGCTGTGGTTGAAATTATCCAGCAACAGCACTGTGTGCCCCTGAGCCAATAAATGGTTCGTCAGCGTATGACCAATAAACCCCGCCCCGCCAGTGATTAGTATTGTCATTCGATTGATAGTTAGCGTAATGTCGTTGTCAGTTGCAGACGAGATAAGTAATTGATCACAAGAAGATTAGCTCATTTACTCACCCTATTTAAATTGAATAATGGATGCCGGATGCCGGTCGAACAGCACTAATCGGCCAATGGTCTTGTACTGTTCAGTAGCCAGCGTAATCGAGTCGCCGATGTAAAACGCATTGGGTATTTTTTTGTCGGTTTTACGGAAGATTTCGCCCCGCACGGCGGTAATGTGAAACGAACTGACATCAGTGGCTGGACCGTCACCAACCGTCGTTTTGTAACCGTACAGCGGCTTACCCAGCGTGAGCTTAGCGGCCTGAGCAGCGCTCTCCTGATAGAATTGTCGTTTGGTAGCCCGGCCCGGCAAAACCAGCCAGTTAAACCCCATCCGAACCACAATCAATACAGCGATCATCAATCCAAGCCGGTTTGACGAGGAACGAATCATAGCCCAGACCAACCCCAGCAGCAACCCGGAGACAAGAGCCGTTTTCCAAAATGCACCGGGCAAAACGCGGGTGGTTGGATAGAACACAGCCGTCCAAGCACCCAGAGCCACAACCGCCGTTGCGACTAACCAAATGCGTTCGATCCACCAACGCCCCCGATTCGTGGGAGTCGTGTGTTCATAATAGAGGTAGGTCAGTACGGTAAACAGCAGCGGAACCAACCCGATCAGGTAACGGCCATACACCTCTGGGGAAAACCAGTAAATGAGCACCGTTAGGCTGAACGTTAGCGCGTTAAAGGCGATGAAGGCGTTTCTCTGTAGAATCTTCCCGATGCCCCGCCGGATGAGCAGCACCACCAGCAGCGTGTACGGAACGAAGTGATAGACCAGCTCGAACGGGAACGTAACGAGGTGAAGCAAAGTGGCTCCCCAGCCCAGATGGATGCCGGTCCGCTTCGCACTCTCGCTGAACAACACGCCCGCTACGTCCTGAAACGGAATGGCGTTTTGGCTGAAATACGCCCAGTAATAACTACCCGTGATGAGAACAAATACGCCGATACCGACAAAATGAGCCGGGTGAAAAAGCAATTTCCACCGCCGGGTGTAAATAAACCAGCCCAGCAAGGTCAGTGCCTGAAAGGCCAGCGGAGGTAGGCCTTTCAGCATAAATCCGACGGCGGTAAGCACATACGTAGTAAGGAAGAGCAGCCAGTACGCCCGTTTCTGATCGCAATAAAACACGAGCATCATGGCTGTGTAAGTCACGAGTGAAAACGTAATGTCGATCAGTCCGAGCGTAGAATCATAGAGTAGCACCCGCCCACTCGTTAGCGTCATCAGAGCTGCGGCCCAGGCCACCGTTGCGTTGATCTGTCTCCGAATAAAGACGAACATGACCAGCCC
>JANPJE010000171.1:0-7724 GCA_031425355.1 Spirosoma sp.
GGGTTGGCGTTTAGGAGTGGTCGTACGGCTGGATTATATCTCGGTGGTGAGCCGCCGATGTGTGTCATCCATACAGTTAGTCCTTCAAGTGTAAACCGCTGATTCAAAGGAAGGTCGCTGGCCTCCCGGTCAATATTGCCGCACACAATCCGAAGGGGGCGAAAATTCTGTAACTCCTCTATTACCTGCAATGCACCCACATCGCCCGCGTGCCAAATCTCGTCGCAAGCCTCAAAATGCTTGAAAATTTCAGGGTCCAAATAGCTATGCGTGTCGGAAAGTAAGCCGATTCGGGTCATATAATGAGTATAACAAACACCGGGATTTATCTCACTCTCTATGCGTTTGCACCTAAAATAAGATCCTTCATTTCTGCCCGAATCTTCTTCTTGTCAATTTTGCCGACGCTTGTTTTTGGGATTTCGGGCACGAACACAATCCGGTCAGGCACGTACCATTTGTGCAGTTCGCCTCGTTCTACCTTCGCCTGCAAACCTGATTTTACGCTTTCGCTGGTGAGGGAGAAACCAGCCTTTTGCACGATGAGTGCGTGCGGACGTTCGCCCCAACGCTCATCGGGAAGGCCAACAACGGCGGACTCCGCTACCCCGTCGATCTGCGATAGGGCGTCCTCCATATCAAGCGATGAAACCCATTCGCCACCGGTTTTGATAACGTCTTTCGTCCGGTCGGCAATGAGTACCCAATAATCAGATGTGATACTGGCTACGTCGCCGGTGTGCAGCCAGCCGCCTTTCCAGAGTTCGGCTCCCCGCTCCGGGTCTTCATAATACCCCTGCGTAAGCCACGGACCACGAGCAACAATTTCACCCAGCGATTGCCCATCGTGGGGAGCAAACGTACCATCGTCGTTCATCAGGCGCATTTCCATAAAGGGGGCTATCCGACCGGCACGGGTCCGAAATTCAATTTGCTCATCATCGGGCAGGTCGCGCTCCACGTCATTCAGGTACGTCACCGACATGATTGGGGCCGTTTCCGACATACCGTATCCCTGATACACCTGAATACCCAGATCGAGTGCTCCTTTGGCGAGTCCTTTGGTTAAAGCTGAACCACCAATAATCACTTTCCAACGGCTTAACTGCGTTTTAAACTGTTGCGCTGCCGGACTGTTGACAAGCATATTTAGGATAGTAGGCACACAGTGCGAAAAAGTTACCCCTTCTTTAAGCAGCAGTTTAAGGACTAATTCAGGATCGTAACGGCCAGCGTACACTTGTTTGGCCGAGAGCATAGTTGCTAAAAAAGGGAACCCCCAAGCATGAACGTGGAACATTGGGGTAATCGGCATATACACGTCTGCCAAGGCAGAAAATGGAACAGCCTGATAGCCGCAAACATACGTAGCCAGACACATGGTGTGCATAAACAACTGCCGGTGCGAAAAGTAAACACCCTTCGGGCTACCCGTTGTGCCGGTTGTATAAAACGTTGTAGCCCAGGTGTTTTCGTCAAAATCAGGAAACTCATACTGGTCTGACGCACCGGTTAGCAGTGCCTCATATTCGCCGGAAAAACCAGCAGGCACGTCATCTACAGGAGCATCTCCGTACACTTTGTCGCTCAGGACAACGAACGTATCAACGGTTGTAAGATGGTCTTTTATAGCGGTTAAAATGGGCAAAAAATCTTCATGAATCAGCACAATCTTGTCCTTCGCATGATTCATCGTGTACAGAATCTGCGCGGGCGACAGCCGGATGTTAACCGTGTGCAGAATGGCTCCGGCACTGGTAACGCCAAAAAAACATTCCAGATAGCGGTGGCTGTCCCAATCCAGTACAGCTACAGTATCGCCCGGTCCAACGCCCAAATCAGTCAATACGTTGGCCAGTTTCCTCACCCGCTGGTTAAACTGAACGTAGTTCATCCGAAATAAATCGCGGTACACAATTTCGCGTTGAGGCTCATATTTGAGCGATTGTGCTAATAAATGTTTGATGAGCATCGGTGGCTCATGGGCTTCGGCGGTGCGCGGAATGAGTTTTGTCTGAATCATACGACCGGTTGGGTTTACAGATAAACGTAAAAATCGAAGGTAGGATTGAACGATGGAAAGAAAAAATAGTAATCAATAAAAAAGCCCGACTCCCTTTTGAGGGTAAGCCGGGCTTTTTTGTGAGAATCTTCCACCGTACTGGTCGAACACTATATATCCTTCATTAACCCCCGTCGGCGGAGTAGTGGCTTTATATCGGGTTCGGCACCCCGGAATTTGCGGTAAAGGGCCATCGGGTCTTCGGTGCCGCCCCGTTCGAGAATATTTTCACGGAACGATTGAGCCGATTTAGGATCGAACAGCCCTTTTTGTTTGAACACCTCGAACGCATCGGCATCAAGAACCCCCGACCAGATGTAGCTGTAATAACCCGCCGAATAACCACCCGCAAAGATGTGCTGGAAATATGTGCTCCGGTAGCGCGGGGGAATCTGCTCAATCAGACCAATTTTGTCCATCGCCTGTTTCTCAAAAGTCAATACATCCGAGGGGGTTTGGCCCGGCTTCAATGTGTGGTAAGCCATATCGAGCAGCGAAGCGGCCAGATACTCACTTGTTTCAAAGCCTTGATTAAACAGACTGCTCTGCTTGATTTTGTCAACGAGTGCATCCGGAATGACAGCACCTGTTTGGTAATGCTTGGCGAAGAGTTTCAGCATTTCGGGTTCTACGGCCCAGTTTTCCATAATCTGCGATGGCAGTTCCACGAAGTCGCGGGGGACCTGCGGCCCTGACTGGCTGCCGTAATGGACATTCGACAGCAACCCATGCAGGGCGTGGCCAAATTCGTGGAAAAATGTGCGGGTTTCGTCTACCGTTAGCAGGGCGGGCGTGTTGCCGCTCGGTTTGGAGAAGTTACAGACAATGGAAACAACTGGCGTTATTTTCTTGCCATTTTCGACTTTCTGCCACCGGTAGCCGGTCATCCAGGCACCCCCGCGTTTGCTGGCCCGTGGGTAAAAATCCATGTAAATCAATCCTATGTGTCGCCCGTCGGCCTCTTTAACTTCATAGGCCATGACCTCTTCGTGGTACACCGGCACATCGGTACGGCGCTCGAAACGCAGACCGTAAAGTCGGTTGGTAAGCATAAAAATGCCTTTACGTACACCTTCCAGCGAGAAGTAAGGGCGCAGTTCCTGCTCGTCGAGAGCGTACTTCTCTTTACGCAGCTTCTCGGCATAATAACGCCAATCCCAACTGGCCAGTTTTTCACTCCGTCCCGCATTCGATTTGTCCATCATCGCCTGCAAGTCGGCGGCTTCCTGCTTTGCAACGGGAACTGTTGCCGACCAAAGCTGATTCAATAATTGAGCGACTTTTTCCGGCGTCTGGGCCATGCTTTCCTCCAGCACATAAGCCGCGTGGTTGTCGTATCCCAGTAACTGGGCTTTCTCGGCTCGGAGCGCCACCATGTTTGTCATGATCGCCTTATTGTCAAGCGCATTGTTGTGATTTCCCCGTTCGAGGTAGGCTTGAAGAAGTTGCTCCCTTAGATTTCGGTTGTCGGCGTATTGCAAAAATGGCATGATGCTCGGGTTTTGCAGGGTGAACACCCACTTCTGAGCCGTCGGTGGTGCGGCATCCCGACCGTCCGTCAGTTTTCGTCGTTTGGCCTCGTCAGCGGCTGCGGCTACGAGCGAAGCCGGTAAACCGCTCAGGTCTTCGGCCTTGTCGATGACCAGCGTGTAGGCATTATTTTCGGCGAGCAGATTCTGGCCAAACTTCAGCGTCAGCACCGATAGTTCGCCGTTGATTTTCCGCAAACGGTCCTGTTTGTCCGTAGTTAAGGCGGCACCGTTGCGCACAAAATTCGTGTACATTTTTTCAAGCAACTGCTGTTGATCGACTGACAGCTTGAGTTTTTTGCGGCCCTCATAAACGCTTTTCACACGCCCAAACAACACAGGATTAAGCAGTACATCATCGCTGTGTTTGGCTAATTTGGGGGCCACCGTCTGGGCAATTTTCTGCAATTGCTCGTTGGTGTTAGCCGCGCTGAGATTCGCCATAACGATATTGACCCGCCGGAGCAAATCACCACTGGTTTCCACAGCCTCGATGGTATTGGCAAAGGTTGGCACTGCTGTCTGTTTCGTAATGGCTGAGATTTCGGTTATCCACTGACGGATACCTTCTTCAACTGCTGGCTCAAAATGCTCAGGCTTTATCTGATCGAAGGGAGGTACACCGAATGGGGTGTTGTAGGTGCTAAAGAACGGATTAGGTATATCGGTAGCCGCTACGGTCGATGTCGGGACACGAGACGTATCGACGTTCGGCGTGTCAGCACCCGGTATAAAGGCCGTCATCACGGTGGTTAATGCAAATAGAGTTAGTCCAAGTTTCATTTGACAGAGGAAATTAGGGAGGTATCCTGCAAAAGTAGCATAAAACGCCCGCGCTGGATCGCCAATTGTTTCAAAATCAATTAATTATGAACAAGATTTTAGTGCGGGATAGTGTATTCAATCCCGCACCAGGAGTGAAAGACAAAAAGTGGAGATTTAAAGCCCAAAGAATTCACACAGCTATGCATCCGTGGACCGTGTAGGGCGACGGTCGGCCAAAGTCGTACAATTCGGCAGTGGGACTCAACTACAAAGAACCGGATCTAATTTCCAGAAGGTGTCAAGGAAATTACAAAAGCAGACCGGCAAGCGTCGCCGACATGTAACTGGCTAACGTACCGCAAATCAATGCTTTAAATCCGATTCGGGCCAAGTCGCTCCGGCGGTTGGGAGCTAACTCGCCAATACCGCCAACCTGAATGGCGATGGAACTGAAATTGGCGAAACCACAGAGCGCGAAACTAACGATGGCAATGGTTTTAGGCTCCAGCGTGTCCTTTATTTTCACCAGATCCAAGTACGCAACGAATTCATTAACCACCATTTTCGTACCCATTAGCGCACCGGCAGCTTCAATGTCTTTGGCGGGTACGCCCATCGCCCAGGCGAACATCGAGAATAGCTTTCCTAACAGCAAATTTAGGCTTAAGTTGTCCATGCCGAAGACGTAAAAGCCGAGCCGAAACATCAGACTGTCGATCAGCGCGATTAACGCAATGAAGCCAATAAGCATGGCAATTACGTTGAAACCGACTTTTAATCCTTCACTGGCTCCGGCAGCAATGGCATCGAGCAGGTTGGCATGGGCTTTTTTGATTTCCACGTTCACTCGTCCCTGCGTTTCGGAAACCTGCGTTTCGGGCATCACGATTTTACTGATCACCAACGCGCCCGGTGCGGCCATAATGCTGGCCGCCAGTAAATAGGGAGCCGGTACGCCCAGCGAAATATAAACAGCCAGAACACCCCCCGCAATGCAGGCAAACGAACCGGTCATGCTGGCCAGTAACTCCGAATTGGTCATGCCGTTGAGGTATGGTTTAATCATAATCTGAGCCTCAACCTGACCAACAAACGTACTCGCTACGTTGGAAAGTGCTTCGGCTCCGCTCACGCCCATTAACCACTTCATTGCGCGAGCCATAACGGCCACAACACGCTGCATAATGCCGAGATGGTAGAAAATATTGACCAGTACCGCCACGAAAATGATGGTCGGAATGACCTTGAAGAAGAAAATAAAGCTGTTGTCAGGACCAAAGGCTTTCGTCAGTACGTCGGGTTTGACTAACGAGGAGAAGACGAATTCGGCACCTTTGTTGGCTTTTTGCAAAAGCCGGTCAACGTAATAGCCCAGACTTTGGAAGAGGTTTTGACCGATGTCGGTTTTCAAAACAAATACTGCCAGACCAAACTGGAGCGCCAGCCCAACGCCAACGGTACGGTAATTTATTGCTTTGCGGTTATCGGAGAGGGCATAGGCAATACCCAAAATTAAAACAATGCCAAGCAGGCCGGTAAATCGATCCATTCAGTGAAGTCACAATTACAGTTACGTTGGCGAATATAGGAAGAAAAAAGTAGGAAAGGGCGGAGGTCAGAAAGGCGGAAGGAACTGATTGCAGCTCCTTCCGCCTTTCTGACCTCCGCCCTTTCTCTTCGTTCTCTAAATATCGGCAATGGCTCGCTCGGCACCTTCCTGGTATTCTTCCTCAATTTTAGCTACTTCGGCTGGTTTGGTTTCGAGGTCGAAGAGCCGGGCGTCGTTAACGTCTTTTTCCGTTACGTCGAAAAACCGCTGGTGCATATTGAATAGCTCATCACCGGGCGGTACGTCACACTTCTTGAAATCGCCGTCTTCTTTTAACTCATACGAATTGACGTTATCGAGCAGATTATACTTCAGAATCAGAATCGTCTGTTGCTTCACCCGAGCGTCAGCCAGAAAGAACAGCGATTCAATCCGCCGGTCAAAGCTCCGTACCATTACGTCGGCACTACCGCCATATACTTTTGGGTCGCCGTTGTTGTGGAAGTAATATATTCGAGTATGTTCCAGAAAATCGCCGACGATGGAACGGACCGTTATGTTCTCGCTCAGCCCGGCGCGTTGGGGGCGGAGGCAACAGATACTCCTGACAATCAGCCGGATAGAAACACCCGCCTGCGAAGCCTTATACAATTCATCAATCACCGATTTATCTTCCAGCGAGTTAACTTTTATGCATACACCACTGGGCAGACCGTGCCGGGCGTTGTCGGCTTCGGTGCGGATTAACTTGATAAGCTGATCGCGCATGTCGCGCGGGGCCGTGATGAGATACTGATACTCGTTGGGCAGCGAATGTCCCGTTATAACATTGAAAAACTCCGAGATATCATGCGTATAGGTCTCATTCGTCGTCAGCAAACCAATGTCGGTATAGAGTTTTGAGGTATCTTCGTTGTAGTTGCCGGTTGCCATGTGAGCGTATCGCACTACGCGACTGCCTTCGCTACGTACCACCAACAACAGTTTTGTGTGCGTCTTGAACCGGCTGATGCCATAAATTACAAAGCAGCCCGCTTTCTGTAATCGTTGCGCTTCACGAATATTATTCTCTTCGTCAAAACGGGCTTTCACCTCAAACAACACCGATACGTGTTTACCATTTTCGGCGGCTTTCAGCAGTGCTTCCGTGATGCGCGACCGTTTGGCCAGTCGATAAACCGTAATTTTGATAGCCAGCACACTGGGGTCCTCGGCGGCTTGTTCGAGCAGTTGAAGTACCGGCTCGAAATTGTTATACGGGTGATGCAGCAGTAAGTCGCGCTGTTTGATCAGTTCGAAAATGTCATCGGTTTTGTCGCGACCGATTCCCAGCGGAGGGACCGGTACGTGGGGGCGGGGCATATCATCTTTAAATTCGGAATGACCGATGATTTGCCAAAGTGCCGAAAAATCGAGCAGTGTTTTCGATTCAAAAATATTGAGTTCGTCAATCTCCCACCGCTTTTTGAGCAGGTTCAGCATCCAGGGCGAACCAACTTTTCCGCTGCCGTTCGTTTCAATCTCTACCCGCGTTACGCGACCCAACCGACGGTTTTTGATCTTCTGCCGAACCTCGTCAATAAAGTCAACCTCGTCGTCGTCATTCTCATCGAGCGTAAAATCGCCGTTGCGGGTGATTCGGAACAGATTCACCGACAGCGTTTCGACATTCCGGTATAGTTTTCTGATATTCTGCCGAACGACTTCTTCGATGGGAATAAAAATAACTTGCTCATCCCGCTCGAACGATAAAAACCGGGGCAGGTTGGCTGGAATCTGAACGAAAGAAAGCCGTTGGCGGTCATCTTCGTCCGCCGAA
>JANPJE010000172.1:0-4661 GCA_031425355.1 Spirosoma sp.
GTCCGGGATCACCTTCAGCGAATAATCCAGCACCTCTTTGGCTTTGGCTTTGTTGCCTTCCCGAATCAGTTGGTCGGCAAGGCGGAAAAACGCGATACGTGCCGAAATCACCGGCGGCCCCTTATACGTCTCGTCATAATACACATCCGGGTTGTCGAATTCGCGCCAGAACGTCTTTTTCGTCATGTTGGTGTACATCAAGTCGGAGTTCACGTAACCGTCTGTTGCACCCGGAATTGCCACGGGCATCAGTCGGTAGGCATAGCCTTCCAATTGCATGTGGCTCTTCAGACTCAGGTAGTTATCGCTCGCCAGCGTACTCGAAAAATAGATCGGACGCTTCCAGTTGTTGGTCGCAATCATATCGAGCATAATCAGGTCAGGCTTGTACAGGTCCTTCTTGCCAATGGTCCACTGGAGCGTGTCACGTATCAATGGTTTGAGCAGCGCGGGCACGAAATTGGCCTTCTCAACGGCGGCTCTGTCAATCGGCAGAAACAGCACCGACGAAGGCAGAACACTCGTCATATCGCCGTTGGTGAGCGGCACCTGCACGGCTGGATGACTGGTTTTGATCAGGTTGATGTACTGCTTCAGGTCGATGCCATCTTTCACGCCCGGCACTTCATAGAACGGTACAATGTCGTTTTTGCCTTTGTTGAAGTTGTTAAATTCGAGCGAAATCGGCAGTGCATCCGACTCATAGGTTTTGCGCTTCATCTGCTGAATGTACCACTCCGTTCCCAGCAAACTCAGGTTACACACCCGTACATCGCGCCGGAACGCTTCGACCTCCTGCACGTACCAGAGCGGGAACGTATCATTGTCGCCACCCGTGAAAAGAATGGCATTCGGCGCGCAGGAATTGAGTAAATTCTTGGCGAAATCGACGGATTGATAGCGTTTGTCGCGGTTGTGGTTATCCCAGCTTTTCGCACCCATCATCAGCGGCACCAGCAGACAGACGCCCGCTACCAGACCGTTCCGCATGACGTCCGATTTCACATAGGTTCGGATGCCTTCGGCAAGCGCCATGACGCCCAAACCAAGCCAGATAGCGAAGAAATAGAACGAGCCGACGTAGATATAATCCCGTTCGCGGGGTTCGGATGGGGGCGAGTTCAGGAAGATTTGCAGCGCGATACCGGTGAATAAAAACAGCAGCCCCACAATCAGGAAATCGCGCCGACGGCGGAAATACTGGAACGCAATGCCAAACAGAGCCAGCGCGAACGGCAGCATATAAAAGTTGTCGCGGGCTTTATTATTCTTCAGCAAATCTGGTGCGCCCGCGTCCGACGACCATGGCAGGAGATAGCCCGCGCCTTCTTCATCACTCTCGCGTCCGGCAAAGTTCCACATCAGATACCGCCACCACATGTGGTTCAACTGGTAACTAAACAAATACTTCAGGTTGTCGCCCATCGTTGGCTTCTGCCCTTCGGCAAGGCCCAGCATCTGCCGGTAAAGCGCGGGGTGATTTTGCTGACTGCTATACACCCGTGGAAACAGAATTTCATCGCCGGGCGAGTAGATGTACTCCGGCTGGTGGTCGAAAACAACGTATCGGTTGCCTTCTTTTTTCCACATGGCCGCTCCCTGTTTCTGGTCGATGGGGCGGGCCGTAAACACCGGGCCATACAGTAGTGACCGGCTGCCATACTGCTCCCGACGCAGATACGACAGGAAATTCAGCGCGTCGCTGGGGTCATTTTCGTTGATAGGCGGGTTGAAATCGGCTCGCACCAGCACCTGCATGTACGATGCATAGCCGATGAGCACAAACGCCAGCGACAGCAGGGAGGTGTTCCAGATGACCCGCTTGCTTCGGGCCGACCAGATGATGCCGTAGACCAATGCCCCCAGAAATACGATAACG
Source organism: Spirosoma sp. (assembly GCA_031425355.1). GTDB lineage: Bacteria > Bacteroidota > Bacteroidia > Cytophagales > Spirosomataceae > Spirosoma. Next base: position 1,880 of record JANPJE010000172.1, read on the forward strand.
AAGAAAATCATGCCTGAGTTGAAGGGCAACCCGAGTGTGTTGACAAAGAACCGTTCCACAACGAACGCCATACCCGGCAGACCCGGAATGATGCCTGAGTTGATAATGCCGAGAATGACCAGACCGATAGCAAAGGCCGTTGCACCGCCCCAGAACGTTGGTTTGAGGTATTTTTTGAAGTAATAAATCAGGGCCAGCGCAGGCAGTGTAACGAGGTTCAGTAAGTGAACACCGATAGAAAGGCCCGTCAGGTAGGCAATGAATATAAGCCAGCGATTGGCGGCCGCTTCGTCTTCGATGCGTTCCCATTTAAAAGCCGCCCATACGACAATAGCAGTGAAAAACGACGACATGCCGTATACTTCCGCTTCGACAGCCGAGAACCAGAACGTATCGGAAAACGTGTAGGCCAATGCGCCAACGGCACCGGTGCCAATGAGCAGCAGTGTATCGGCCGTATCATATTCACTTTCCTTCTTTACTAATAGCTTCTGCGCCAGCATGGTGATGGTCCAGAACAGAAACGCGATTGTGAACGCGCTCGCCAGCACCGACCCCATGTTGACCCAATAGGCCACACTGGTCAGGTCGCCGAATGAGAACATCGAAAAGATACGACCCAGCAGCAGGAAGAATGGAGCACCCGGCGGGTGCGGAACCTGAAGTTTAAATGAACAGGCAATGAATTCGCCACAGTCCCAGAAACTGGCCGTGCGCTCGACAGTGCTCGCGTACGTAAAGAGCGCGACGGCGAAAACAAGCCAGCCTGTGAGGGTATTCAGGCGTTTAAATGATTGCATATAGATTAAGATTAACGAACTGCTTTTGTGTAAGAAGTGATCTATCCAGACCGGGTTCATCCAGACCGGCTCAAAAATACGCAAAAAAGCAGCCCTACCGGGTTTGGCAGGGCTGTTAAAGTTTGTTAAGGGAAAACTTTAGTAAACGAAGACAAGCGCGGCTCAGCGTATCGGTACGGGTTATTTGTGCCGTCGTTTAATGAAGTTTTAGCCTGTTAATACATGTTTGAACGGGTTGTGCATGACCCCAAATTTAGAAGTGGGGTCACGATGAGGATACATAAATCACATCTTCAAGAGTAAATTTCAATACTTTCAAATGTGAATTTGGTTGAATACCCGAAATTGTACTTAAACGGGATTTTCCTTATGCCTATTTTCAAAAGATAATTATTATTAATTAACTACCTTGTACTGTTAAGGCTGGTATATATGACAGATGTAATAGAAATTCCTAATCGTATTTTTATAAGGATATACTTACACTATGGTGGATTATACAGAAAACTTTGCTGGTTTGAAATGAAGGATGGCGATTTGTACTGGGGTAGTTCGTCCAATAAGGTTAAATCTATGGGCACCCAGGATTTTCGGTTTGGAAAGCCGGTGTACGTACCCCCACTAACTGATGATTTACCAGAAGTACACTCTAAGTACTCATACCACCGTAGTGGCGTTGTTCATAGTAAGGAACAGGAAGGCTCTAAGCCTCCAATTTATGATCCATATTTTACTTGGAAACGCAAAGAGGATATTAAGCAGCTAACTAGTTTTTATATACTAATAACCGGAATTATTAAAAATTATAAGTCAGGCAGCTTAAAGCCCAAATACAACGTAAAGAGGAATGAGTATTGTTTAACAATAGGTTGTGAAGACAGCGAGCAATTTTTAAGCAAAAGGATGTATATGGAATTTTTCTTAGGTCCTATTGGCCTGCATCCTCTCCCTAAAGCAACACTAATTGGCCGTCAATTAGTTAATAATATATGCCATATAATTGCACCTAACTTACAATTGATGATGATCTATGAACCAACGGGTATGTTCGAAGACAGATGGCCTGAGGTTGAAATGAGCATGGTTCCAAGTACCCTTAAGTGAGTAACTTTTCCCCTACAATTCATCGCATTAAAGAGGTCCAATGATCTTATTTTGAACCTGCTTAAGCCCTGAAATTGATTTAATCAATTATATTGGCTTCTTCCATATACATTGGATTTAAAATTTTATTACACATTTTACCCCAAAGATTTTATGGTACAGTTTATTAGGCTTGCCAGATGATAGAGCCGCCTGCTGAATTCGACGTACCGTAGCCGGTGCGAAAAACTGTTCGCCAGTTACCGGGTTGACACGCGCCGGTACATTCTCGAAGACAAATAATTGACCGTCGAGATCAAGAATATACCGGACATCAGTGTCAATTAGAACTTCGTCTGGCCACATCGTGGTTTTCTGGTTTTTAGAGTCAATCATGATGTTACTCAATAAACCTCTCTTCGTGCTGCTTTCAGCGTATTCTGCATCAGCGAGCAGATCGTCATCAGGCCAACACCACCCGGAACAGGCGTGATGAAACTGGTTTTGGGAGCCACTTCGTCAAACTTCACGTCGCCTTTGAGGGCGAAACCGCTTTTCTTGCTGGCATCCGGCACGCGCTCCAGACCAACGTCGATAACAACGGCCCCCTCTTTCACCATGCCCGCCGTAATAAACTCCGGCTTGCCCAGAGCTGCTACCAAAATATCGGCCGAGCGACATATTTCGGCAATGTTCTGGGTACGGCTGTGCGTAATCGTGACTGTGCAGTTGCCGGGATACGTATTGCGCTGCATCAGAATAGACATCGGCAGACCCACAATCTGACTCCGGCCCACAATGACGCAATGTTTACCAGCGGTTTTAATGTCGTAGCGTTTAATCATTTCCAGCACGCCCTGCGGTGTCGCCGATACGTAGGCGGGCAGTCCTTTTGCCAT
>JANPJE010000173.1:0-2552 GCA_031425355.1 Spirosoma sp.
AACGTAGGATTTATTGACAGACCTTCCCACTTGTCTAATTTCTCGGCGTTTTGCTTCTCCCGATTGAGGTAATCTTCGTATTTTATTTCAATTACCGCCTGCTCAATTACGTCGTCCCCTACTTCGGGGATGTCGGGCAAATTTTTTAACAACTCTTTCACATCCTCCTGATCGATCTCCGGCCGCTTGAGTAGCGTATAAAAACTGCTTTTCTCACGTAACGGCGCACTTCCTTTCGCTTCCAGAAAAGGGTTAATATCTTCAGGTCTGACCTTTATTGAGCGAATAACCTCAGTTAACTGGGCTAATCCATCCCGTTGGCCAATCATCGTTTCGTAGCGATGCTGCGAGGCCAAGCCTATGGCATATCCTTTTTCGGTTAGCCGTAAATCAGCATTATCCTGCCTTAACAGCGTTCGATACTCAGCCCGTGAGGTAAACATGCGATAGGGTTCCTCGGTGCCTTTTGTTATCAAATCATCAATCAAAACGCCGATATAGCCCTCCGACCGCTTGATCGTGAACTCGGCTTCTTCATGTATAGTTCTGTGTGCGTTGATACCCGCCATCAACCCTTGACAAGCAGCTTCCTCGTACCCTGTCGTGCCATTTATCTGTCCGGCGAAGAATAAATTGTGGACTAATTGTGTCTCAAGCGTTGGTTTTAGTTGCGTTGGCGGGAAGAAATCATACTCTACAGCATAGCCCGGACGAAACATTCGTACGTTTTCAAAACCCGGGATTTTACGTAACGCATTGTACTGAACGGTTTCTGGCAATGACGTAGAAAACCCATTCACATATACCTCCACCGTATCCCAGCCCTCCGGTTCAACGAAAATCTGATGCCTGTCTTTATCGGCGAACCGATTTATCTTATCCTCGACCGACGGGCAGTAACGTGGTCCTAAACCTTTGATTCGCCCGGTAAACATGGGTGATTTATCGAAACCGGTTTTCAGTTCATCATGCACCGCCTGATTCGTATACGTAATCCAGCAACTGCGCTGTTTTGTTAAAACGGGCGTATCGGTGTACGAAAACTTACCTGGTTTCTCATCGCCAAGCTGCTCTTCCATCAGGCCATAATTCAGACTTCGGCCATCTACGCGCGGAGGTGTTCCGGTTTTCATCCGACCTGATTCAAATCCTAAACTCACCAATTGTTCCGTTAGTCCGGTTGCTGACCGCTCGGCGGTACGCCCTCCACCGAACACCTTTTCACCAATGAACATTTGGCCATTTAAGAAAGTGCCGTTTGTTAAAACCACTGCTTTCGCCGAAAACTCCACGCCCAGGCTTGTTCGCACGCCTGAAGCACGACCGTCTTTAACGATCACTTCATTAACTGTATCCTGCCAGAAATCTACGTTTCTATTTTCCTCTAATGCTTTTCGCCACTCCCATGCGAATACGTTCCGGTCACTTTGACAGCGAGGACTCCACATAGCGGGGCCTTTCGAGCGATTCAGCATTCGAAACTGAATCATACTTTTATCACTGATAATTCCTGAAAGGCCACCCAGCGCGTCAATCTCCCGAACAATTTGCCCTTTTGCCACACCACCCATTGCCGGGTTACAGGACATCTGGGCAATGGTCTGCATATTCATTGTAATCAATAAAACGCGCGAACCCATCGTGGCAGCCGCATTTGCCGCTTCACATCCGGCGTGTCCGGCCCCAACCACAATGACATCATAAATCGAATGCATTTCTGATTTTTTTTGAAAAATGTTTCACGTGGAAACTTTACACAAAATTGTAGAAAGTTGTTGAAAAGGTAAAACGTGCTATAAATTGAGTATATGAACAACAAAAAACCACCGACCTTAGTGCGGGTCGGTGGTTTCAGGCATTGAAAATTATCTACTTACTTTTTGTAAATATTGATTTGCTTCTTTCTTGTAGAAGAGGTTATAGTTGGGAGTTACTGAACGCAGCACCTCCGTTTGCTTGGTTTTCTGTTGCAAATTAGTCGTATCAAAAAATGCAGGCGTACTACGTTTTGTGGTTTTAGCTGCTTCAGCCTGGCGTTTTGGATCTTCTTCCTGTTGCTTGAGGGCTTTCTCTGACTCAAGTAGACGGGTCAAAATTTCGTTTTGCCGGTTGATTGTGTTTGGATTAACCCGCTTGTTAACTAAATCTGTTTCCGTCTCATCCATCTTCTCCAACAAGTCTTTGACCTGCTTACCCTGTTGCTTCCCGGCTTCTGTACCCTTAGCGTTCTCTTCTAACTTCTTCAACATACTACGTATCATAGCTTGCTCTGCCGCCATTTGAGAAAGCTCCTCCGAAAGCCCTCGACCCGTCTTACCTCCTTTCTGCATTTGTTGCATCTTCGCATTTAATTGCTTCTGCATCTCACCCATGTCACCTGGCTTATCACCTTTCTTGCTGCCTTTACCCTTGCCAGGCATAGCCATAGCGTTCATTTGCTGCTGCATGTTTTTCAGTACGTCACTTAACATCAGCGCGAGATTATTGATAGAAGTCATAGCAAACTGCTGTTTGGAAGAAGCCACACTCAATCGCCGATCCCGTAACTGCTG
>JANPJE010000174.1:0-22974 GCA_031425355.1 Spirosoma sp.
CTTTTTAACCAGAATCGTGTCGCCCGACACCGACACGTTAATCATCGGGAAATCTTTAATGGCCTTCACAATGGCCTCTACCAGAATCGGCGTGTACGTCAGGTTTTCGCCGGTTTGTTGCTTAAACCGATCTTTCATTTGCGTACGCCACTCCACAATGGAGGTCATATCGGCTTCGACAAACGAGCTAACGTGGGGCGAAATTTGCTTCGATTCGACCATCCGCTGCGCAATCATCTTCCGCATCCGGTCCATCTGAATAATGTCAGCCTGACCGTTGACCGAGCCATTGGCTTTGCTATCGGCAGTTCGCGGGGACGCGGATTGGAGCGACGGTGGCGCTGTGATTTCGGTTTGTGTGGGTACAGGTTGGCGGAGAAGTTCCTGTTGCTGTAAACTTTCTGTTCCCGATACCCGGCCTTCGGCGCGGTCGATTACATACCCCAGAATATCTTTTTTTGTGATCCGGTTTTCGGCACCGGAGCCGGGAATACGGTCGAGTTCATCGCGCGAAACACCTTCCTCTCTGGCAATCGTCAGAACCAAGGGTGAGTAGAATCGGGCTGTGGTAACGGATGCATCGCCTGATAGCGTTGTCGCCGACGTAGCGACGGCTTTCACGGGTGAATTTCCCCGGCTGCTCATGGATGAAATGCTGGCTTCAAGCTCGCGTGCCGCAGTGGATGCTACAGATTCGCTAATGTCAAAACTTTCCGGTTCTGCCGAAACATTGGCCAGTTCAGAACCATCCAGTCCGGGCCGGGCCACATCGCCGATGCCCATCGGCATCTCGTTCGCACTGTTCTGTTCAGGTTCGGTTGGCGCAGTTGATACAGGATTGGTTTCAGTACCGACCGTTTCTTCGATTTCGATGCGGGCAATGGGCGCGCCAACCGCCACTACGTCGCCGTCGTTGACCAGTAGTTCTTTTAAAATGCCCGTGTGCGATGAGGGGACTTCAGTATCTACTTTGTCGGTGGCTACTTCCAGCACCGATTCATCGGCTTCAATCCGGTCGCCGGGCTGCTTGAGCCAGGCAATGACCGTGCATTCCATTATACTTTCGCCCATTTTGGGCATAATCATGTCGATGAGTGCCATGTTTTTAGTAGTAAGTCGGTAAGTAGTGAGTCAATAAGTGAATAGTTGCGTCAGCTACTTACTGACTTATCACTTATTGACTTACCACTACAATAGTTCTTCCCGCAGCATATTCAGCAAATACGTAGTGGTTAGCTGAATGTTCTGGTCGCGGTACTGACCGAGTTTGAGCAGGCGCGTAACCGTCTGCTGGTTGGTGGCGCAGGCGATCCAGATGGTGCCAACGGGCTTGTCGGGCGTGCCGCCATCCGGCCCGGCAATACCACTGGTGGCAATGCCAATGTTTGTGCCTAATGCGGTACGGACGCCCTCGGCCATTTGTCGAATCGTCTCTTCGCTGACCGCTCCAAACTGTTCCAGCGTTTCGGGCTGAACGCCCAACTGCGTCACTTTAACGCTATTGCTGTAGCTGACAATGCTGCCACAAAAATAAGCCGACGAACCGGGCACCTTCGTAATCTGGGTTGATACGTAGCCACCCGTGCAGCTTTCGGCCACACCGAGCGTCAAGCTTTTCTCTTTTAATAACTTGCCCACAACAGTTTCGATTTCGTCGCCGTCGAAGCCATACACGCTCTTTTCGATGAGTGGCATCACCTTGGTTACCTGTTCGGCCAACTCACTGTCAAGCAGAGTATTGTCGTCGCCGGTAGCAGTTAACCGTAGTTTCACGCCACCGAAACTGGGCAGATAGGCCAGCTTGATATGATCGGGGAGGGCATCTTCCCAGGATTCAATGCGTTCGGCCAGAAATGATTCGCCGATACCCACCGTCCGAATCATCTTATGCTTGATGATGGGCGTTTTGAAATGCTGGCCCAGTTTCGGCAGAATCCTATTCGTCATGAGGTGTTTCATCTCGAAAGGAACCCCCGGCAGCGACACATAAACCCGCTGATCGTGCTCGAACCACATGCCCGGTGCTGTACCCCAGTCGTTTTGCATATACAGGGCATTGGCGGGCAGGTCGGCCTGAGCGCGGTTAAGATCGGTCATGGCGCGGCCCCGCTTCTCGAAAAAACCGGTCACTAATGCCAGTGCCGTCTCGTTGCGAACCATGCCAACGCCAAAATACGTACAGAGCGTTTTCTTGGTGATGTCGTCTTTGGTTGGTCCCAATCCACCGGTAATAATGATGACATCGGCACGTTGATGCGCTTCGTGCAGAACCGCCAAAATAGCATCGACCTGATCGCCAACTGATGTTTTTCGGACAACACGGATGCCGATATTGGTGAGTTCAGTGCCGATCCAGGCCGTGTTGGTATCGGTAATCTGCCCGAATAGAATTTCGTCGCCGATGGTGATAACTTCGGCACGGATGGTATTAGTCATTCGTTGATGAAAAAGTGTATTGTGTAGTGTTTGGGAAGGATACAGAAAGAAATTATATAAAATTTATCTCATTGATCGTCAGTACGTTGCGAATAATTATTCGTGACTCATTATACCTTACTCAGTCTTCACTGTCAAAAGTACGAAAAAACGATTTAGGGCCGTTGGCCGTTATCAATCGTCACCTTATTTATTCCAATGAAAAAATACACCTTACTGGCCGCTCTATTGGCCTTTGCCATCAGCCAAACCAGTTTCGCCCAGGATACGACCACAACATCGCCCCCCGCTCAGCAACAGTCGGACGGCGGTATATTTGGCAAAATTCTGAAAGCCGTTACGAATTCGTCTGCCGGAACAGCCGGTGGCCTGACCAGCAGCGATATTGCATCGGGTTTGCGTGAAGCCCTGACAATTGGTATTGGTAAGGGGTCCGATCAGGCATCGGCACTGGACGGTTATTTTAAGAACCCGCTCCTGCGAATTGCATTTCCACCCGAAGCCCAGAAAGTAGCCTCAACACTACGTCAGTTGGGCTTCACGAAACAGGTTGACCAGTTTGAATTGTCGCTGAACCGGGCCGCCGAAGATGCCGCTAAAAAAGCGAAACCGGTGTTTATCAAAGCCATTACGTCGATGACTATCCAAGATGCTGTTGGTATTTTGCGGGGTCAAAATGATGCCGCCACGCAATATCTCCGCCGGACATCGGGTCAGCAGTTGATCACGGAGTTTACACCTATCATCGACAGTACGCTGAGGAAAAATAACGCGACAAAGTATTATGCCGGTCTGGTGAATACGTACAATAAAGTGCCGTTTGTTCAGAAGAAAGTAAATCCGAATCTAACTGAATACGCGACGGGTAAAGCCGTTGATGGCCTGTTTATTCTGGTCGCGCAGGAGGAGCAGAAAATCCGCGAAAACCCGGCAGCACGGGTCACGGATATTTTGAAGCGGGTATTTGGGAGCAAGTAAGATTAGTGTGGTGTCGGGTTCCAGAACCCGATACCACACTGATTTTATTCCATATACGAATCGTTATTTATGTACTCCAGTTTGTGGTTCCAGACCATCGCAATCTGGGTAGCCCGTTGCCGCACCTGCTCGGCGGTGTCGCCGGTGAAATTCTCGGCAAGCGTTTCTGTAAACAACTGTAGCCACCGTTCAAAATGGTCGACGGTGAGCGTACTCTTCTGATTGACAGCGAGATGCGGCTGAAACGGATTGCCACTGTAAGCGTTGTTTCCCAGAATAATACTTTCCCAGAACGCGTACATTTTGGGTAAATGTTTCGACCAGTCCACCTGCGCTACGTCCGTGAAAACGGGGCCAATAAACGAATCCGCCTGTACCTTTTCATAAAATGAATCGACCAGAAATTTGACGGCTTCCGGCGAATCCAGTGTTCTCTTCGACATGATAGTTTATTTGCAGGGAGAACTTTTGGCCGGAGCCGTGCCACAGTTTAGAACCGTGGCACGGCTCCGGCCAAAAGTTTCATACAGCAAGAACCCCGGCTTAGGTAGAAAATGTTTCCTCGTACCGTTCTTCGTTAAAACCCAGCGCGACAATTTGCCCGTTTGCTTCGATCAGTGGGCGACGAATGACCGACGGTTTTTCGAGCATAAGCATAATGGCTCCTGCGGCATCGGTCGGTTTTTGAGTGTCGGGAAGTTGCCTCCAGGTCATGCCGGATCGGTTTACTAACTCCTCCCACGACTTCTGCGTGAGCCAGTGTTCAATCGTTTTTTGATCAATTCCCTGCTTTTTGTAATCACGGAATGAGTAATTGACGTTGTGCTCGGCCAGCCAAACGCGGGCTTTCTTTACAGTGTCGCAGTTGGGAATCGCGTACAAGGTGTACATACAATTGGGTTACGTTGGACGAATTTACTGGCTCAGATAGAAATCTATACCAGGCACTCCGTATTTTTGTACCCATGAAAAAATCAGATATTCATTTCTCGGTTGAGTTAGACAACCAGAATGTTCCCGAAAAAATATACTGGGAAGCCACCGATAATCCCAACGAGGGCCTAAGTGATACCCGGGGCATTGCCATTGCCATTTGGGATCATTACCACAACAGTACGCTTAAAATTGACCTTTGGACGAAGGAAATGGAAGTTGTGGATATGAAACGCTTCCTGATCGAAATAATGAGCGGTATTGCTGATACGGCCCTGAACGCAACCGGCGACAAGCATATGGTGACTGATATTGAAAATACGTGCAAGGTTCTAAGCAAGCGGCTGGAAGAAGAAATCAAGCAACAAAAGCAGCAACAGCAATAAATAATACGCCACCGTCAGATTGGTCGTTTAGTTGCTGAACGTACCTCGGTAACGACTATCATTTTTTATGAAAAAGATTCTTCTGCTGCTTCTGGTAGCGCATAGTGTTGTCGCCCAAAAGGCTGGTATTCAGTTTAAAGCGTTGTCGGTTGACAAAGTTTTTCAGGAAGCCCGACGGACCGGTAAACCGGTATTTGTGGAGATTTATTCGCCCACCTGCCACACCTGCCAGAGCTTCATTCCCACATTGGCCGACAGCCGGGTTGGTAAATTGTATAACGCCAAATTTGTCAGTACCAAGTTAGACATTGCGTTGCCTGCCACGAAAACGTTTTTGGATAGCCGTCATTTATTCGTGCCGTCGTTGCCACTGTTTCTGTATTTCGATCCGCAGCAAAACCTGATTCACTTCGCCATGAGCAACAACTCGACCGACGAAGTAATCCGGCACGGCACCAACGCGCTTAACCCGCAGGCTCGCAGCCAAACCATGAAAACCCGCTATCAGCAGGGCGAACGCTCGGCGAGTTTTCTGATCGATTACGCTATGCTTAGCCGCATCACCCGCGATACGGTGGCCAATATGGCGGCTATAAATGAGTATACCCGCCAGCAGTCTCCCGCTACGTATGCCAATCAGACAAACTGGCTTGCCCTGCAAAAACTTGTGCTCGACTTCGAGAATCCGATGTTTCAATATATGCTCGGCCACATGGATACGTATCGAAAAGCGTATACCACAGAAGCAACACAGCAGGTGGCCGAAAATATCCTGATGTCGTCGCTGTTTAGTGGCCGGGGCGCGCAATTTCCGATTGCTAAGATTTTGCAGATTCGGCAGGATCTGGTCAGAGCGGGTATCGAACCGAAAGTAGCCGCCAACCGGACGCTGCTGCCTGAAGTGAACGCGTATTTTCGGTCGCGACAGACAGCAAAAGCAGTCGAACGCATGGATAATCAGGTCAATTCCAATCAGTTGACCGTTCCTGAGTACATGTATATTTCCCGACTTTTCAACCGCGCCAGCCCCGATGCGGTCGACGTACCGACGGTTACTAAATGGATAAATAAAGGTCTTGCGCTGAAACCCGGCCCGAAAGAGCAGGCCGATTTATACTACGAATTAGCGGAAGCCTACCGCCGGGGAGGTAAAAACCCGGACGCACAGAAAGCCGCCCAAAAAGCAATGGAACTGGCACAGTCAAGCCGGTTGGATACCCGCCGGAACGTGGAGCAAATGGGAAAATTGAAATAGTTTGCTGTTTGTGGTTGGCTGACGCGAAACTGTCGATGCGTCAGCCAACACAAACAGCAAACTATTTCTGTTGATAAACTGGCCTGGTAAACGGCGGCTGAAGTAGCAGATGAAATGAGTTTTCGTCGCCGAGCGAGATAGCCCGACGGAGGTCGTTCTCTGCCTGTGGGAGCTGCCGGACCTGAATCCGGGCTAAAGCCCGCCAGCGATACGCGTCAGGTTGTTCATCCCGAAAATGCCAGACGGCCTTATCAAATTCCCGAAAAGCCTGCTGAAATTCATTGGTATAATAATAAGCGATACCCCGGTCCAGGTAGCAGTCTGCCAGCGTATTATCCCGATTTATGGCCTGGGTCAGGTCGAAAATAGCGGAAAAATAATTCTTTTGCACAAGCTGGCATTTGCCCCGGTACGCATAGGCTATCGCCGATTTGGGGTGTTGCCGAATGGCATCGTCAAAGTAGGTATACGCGTCTGTAAAGTCCCGGTTTTGTACCTGTTCGATACCTTTCTGAAAACGTTTTCGGTCTTTGTCGGACGGTGTGTCGTGGTCCATCAGGTAGAACCGGATGACGATATAGATACCAAAAAACAGACCCAACAACGTAATTTCCATAACCAAGTCCGGCTTTTCCTGTTCTTGCTAATTTAACCGTTTTGGGCTGTCTGGACAACTAAATCGCTTGGATTAGTTCTGCCAGAACAGCCTTTGATAAACTATTTTTAACGAGTTCATACGAATGGTCAATCCATTCCTGAACGTCGTTTACCCGAACGCGTCCATTAATCGTTATCGTGTTCCAGTGTGTCTTGTTCATGTGGAAACCCGGCGTCACAGCGTCATGTTCCTCGCGCAACTGAACAGCCCGCTCCGGGTCACATTTCACGTTAAGCGTTGTTGGCTGACTCTCGGTGGCCAGCAACGCGAACATTTTGCCGCCGACTTTAAATACCAGAGCGTCACCCCCAAACGGAAACGATTCCGTGACGCCGGGCTTGGCAAGGCAATAGTCGCGCAGGGTCTCCGTATTCATCGGGTGCAGTGACGAACAGTATAGACAACGATGGCAAACAAAAACATGATAATCGAAATCCGGTTGATGCCGTGCATCATCCGCAGGTTAATGTTTGTTGGGTGGTTCGGATCAGACTTGCGAAAGACCCGAAAGAAATAAGCGAAAACCGGTCCTATTTTGAGGTAATCGATGAATTTATTCACAGGCTGTTGATGAATAATGTGCCGTGTAAGCGGCCCTGGATTGAGAATTGTTAAGAAAATGTCGAGCAGAATTGTTCGATTATATAACACATAATACAGCTAAAATAATCCTGATTTTGCCAAAATGCGTCGATTAATACGCGTTTTCCAGTGTTGGCTCAATCCAGCGATTATCTTCCCGGATCAGCTCGATCAACTCGTCGACGGCACGATCAGCGGGGACTGATTTTTTGATAACCTGCTGCCCCCGATATAGCGCAATCTTGTCGCGTCCGATACCGACGTAGCCATAATCTGCATCAGCCATCTCGCCCGGACCATTAACGATACAGCCCATAATGCCAATTTTTACGCCTTTGAGGTGATCGGTACGCTGGCGGATGTGGGCCGTTGTTTCCTGCAAATCGAACAGCGTACGGCCACACGACGGACAAGAAATATATTCAGTTTTGGTGATACGGGTTCGGGCCGCCTGTAAAATGCCGAAAGCCAGACCGTTCAGCCGTTTTAGCTCATCGGTGGGTGCGTTGCCTGCCAATAACATAATCCCATCGCCCAGACCATCAATCAGCAACCCGCCAACATCTGTAGCGGCATAAAGCGGTACGTCTTCTTCATTTACACCGGCATATCCGCGCTGAATCACCACCGGCGTTGTAAGCCTCTGATTGATAAGTTCAACAAACAACCGGCGCAATTCGGGCATGGCATGAGCATTGTCAGTCGAAATGAGCAGCACAACAGTCTGGTCTGTGCGGAGCGCACTCAACAGGTCAGCCGATAAGTCCGGTAATGACGATTGGACGAAATTCAGCCGGGTCTGAAGCGGGGTTTGATTGACACGAGCGTGCAAATAATCAGCGGTTGTCAATAACGGAAACGTATTGGCCTGATCCGAAACGGTCTGCCAGACAGCATAATCCAGAATTTGTTTCAGCCCGTTCGGCAGCATAAATCCGGCCGGATGCGAACCCGTATAGATATAATCGGCCCCGAGATCATTCATGCGCCACTTGTCGGGTTCGGGCAGGTAAAAATGGCCGATTGGATGCAGATCGTTGTGTTCTGCAACCGGTGTCTGACTGAAATCAGCAATGACGCGCGGTACGTTTTGACCCCCAAAATTACCCACCTCGTGCGTAACCCGCCGACTGTATTGAAACGGATTGATTGGGTAGTTCTTGATAGACGGAATGTAGTTGCTTTCCGAAGCCCGGTTGGTGTAGCGAGCAATCAGAGCCATAGCAACGGGAGCTTCGCGTTCCGGCTCTTCGGTGAGCGACACCCGAACCGTATCGCCGATACCATCTTCGAGCAGTGTGCCGATTCCCAACGCCGATTTAATACGTCCGTCCTCGGCCTCGCCCGCTTCCGTCACACCGAGGTGAAGCGGATACGGTTTCAGTCCTTCCTGATCCAAACGCTGCACCAGCAATCGGTACGCCTGCACCATCACCTGCGGGTTGCTCGACTTCATCGACAGCGTAAGATTATAGTAGTTTTCGTCTTCGCAGATGCGCAGAAACTCCAGTGCCGATTCCACCATGCCCACGGGCGTATCGCCGTAGCGGCTCAAAATCCGGTCGGAAAGCGAACCGTGATTGGTGCCGATGCGCATGGCCGTACCGTATTCTTTACAGATCCGAATCAGGGGCAGAAACTTCGCCCGAATCCGTTCCAGTTCGGCGGCATAAGCGGCATCGGTATAGTCGATAAATTCAAAGCGTTTCCGGTCGGCGTAGTTTCCGGGATTGATACGTACTTTTTCCACAATCCGGGCCGCCAGTTCAGCCGCATTAGGCGTGAAATGGATGTCGGCCACGAGGGGCGTCGTGTAGCCCCGCGCCCGAAGTTCCTTGCGAATATTCTCCAGATTCTGCGCTTCTTTCACGCTCGGCGCCGTAATGCGAACGTACTCACAACCGGCTTCAATCATCCGAATCGTCTGTTCAACAGATCCTTTGGTATCCATCGTGTCAATAGTCGTCATCGACTGAACGCGGATCGGATAATCGGAACCCATCGGTACGTCGCCAATCGTAACCGTACTGGTTTTTCGTCGGATGTACTGCGTCAACGAAGGCGTATAAAGGACGGAAGAATCAACTTGCTCCGGGTGGTGCGCCGATGCGCCGATACCGGTTACAACGGATGGAGAAGGGGTAAGCAGCGGATCGAGCATACGGATAGCGGCAGGGCCGTTTTACGGAGCAAAGGTACGGAAAAAGCAGCTTTTCGGTTTTTGCCGCTTGTCTGGCAAACGCCGGGGTTTGCGTAAATGTTCGCTTGGCCCATGCAGAGCTTCGAGTTGTTTAGTACAGGACTTTCACTTATAACCGTGGCACGGCTTGAAGCGAAAGTCCTGTATTACATGATTTGTCTCGCTGATACAAAGCGGATCTGAACAGAGAAAATCGGCAAGAAAAGATCAGTACGTCTTGATTTAACGCAGGCAAGAAAATAAGCAAATCAAACGTGGGTTCGGGCAACCAAATCAGCATTTGAAAAACAAAAAATGCAACTGACCGTTAAAATAACATCAAATCAGTCTCTGTTTTGCAGATTATGGCGATGCCAGTTTGTTTATAAAATCATCTGTTGGCTAACGCATTAATAGTATGAAAACGAATCTATTAGGAGCTTTATCGCTCGTGCTAATGCTGGCAACAGGTGCCCGGGCGCAGGATACGACGACCTTTAGCAAAAAAGAAATACGTCAGCAGGAACGTGCCGAGCGAAGAGACCGGGTAAAAGAAGATCTCCAAAACGCTGGTCATAGCATAGGCGATGCCGCTTCAGAAGTGGGGGACAGCGTGAAGCAAAAAGCAAAAATTGCCGGGGAAGCCATTGAAAAAGGAGCCAGAAAAGTGGGTGATGCCGTGAATGCCGGACTGGAAAAAGCCGAAGGCGTCATTGAAACTGAGGGCGACAAACTGAAAGCCAGACGCGATTCGATACGCGCCCAGAAAGCCCGACGTGATACGTTATGATCAGGTAAATTTCACACTTATCTTTTCGTATTTGCCCCGCCAGTGTTTCCACCGTTTGTGCGACCAGAGCCAGTCGGAAGGATTATTTCGGATCGTTGTCTCGATCAAATCCCGGTATCGCTCCATAATAGTACCCGGTGGTAAATCGGCATAGGGCGGCAGCGCAACAGTATGAAAAGTTACTTCATAATAACCCCGGCGTATCCGCACCAACTCCATGTAATAAACGGGCAGGCTTAACCGTCGGGCCAGTTTTTCACTGCCTGGATAGAACGGCGTGTCGTGGTGCAGAAAATCGGTCCAGTACGCCTGCTCCGGTACGTCGGGCACTTGGTCGGACCCCAGCGCAATGACACGTGCTTTGTGCTTGCTGGCAGCCATTTGACGGGGGAGTGTGTTCATAGGCACCAGTACGGGACCCAGCCGCGCCCGAATTTCAAGCATTAACTCCTCAAAAAACGCATTCGATAACGGTTTGTAAATTGTATCGACGGGCATATCATTAAGTACGATTGCCGGTGAAAGCCACTCCCAGTTTGCCTGATGCGAGGCCATACCAATAACTGCCTGCCTGGCCAGAATCTGGGCTTGAATCAACTCGGGGTTTGTAAACCGAACCCGTTGCCGTAATGCATCAGGTGAGAGGTCGAGAAGTTTAAGCGCTTCAACGATGAGGTCGGTCAGATTTCGGTAGAATCCTTTGGCAATTCGCTGAACATCAGCCGGTGTTTTCTCCGGAAAGGACAGGCTTAGGTTTTCCAGAACGACCTCCCAGCGGTATCGAATGACATGGAGCAACAAAAAAGACAAAACATCGGAAATGCCATATAAGACGCTGAATGGCAGACGCGATAACAATCGAAAAAATATCATTTGATCAAAATAGGGCACTGAAGCCGGTACGACTGTTTTACCGGGAAATTAAAAATAAACTAAATCAGTTGATAGTATCGCTTTTTTGCGTTACTTGTGAACGGATACAACATTGAGTTATTGGAAAAATACCAACCTGAGACTCAGGTAACGGATTTGCTGATCGACCTGCATTATCTACCCTGTATTGATTATATATCGGGCCTAATGGAGTTTAATCAGGTACAGATTGAGTCGCAGGAGCATTACCAAAAGCAAAGTTACAGAAATCGCTGCTACGTTCGGACGGCTAACAAAATAGATAGCCTGACAGTGCCCGTTCAGCAGGGGACGCATCACCAGCCCATTCGCGACCTTCGGGTAGCCACTGATCAGGTCTGGCAATTGCACCACTGGCGATGTTTGCAGGCTGCTTATGGAAAGGCCCCGTTTTTTGAATACTACGCGCCCGACTTCGAGCCGGTGTACCGAAAGAAATGGACTTTTTTGTTTGATTTAAATCTTGAGTTGCTGACAATTTGTCTGAAATTGATGCGTATGCCGGCTGTTTTGACCCTGACAGAATGGTATGATAAAAGCCCGTCGGTCGGTCTATTTGACGCTCGGTCAAAGATAAATCCGAGAAATAGCCCGGAAACGTATGTATTCCACAAGCCCGTAGCGTATCCACAGAATTTTGGTCAGGATTTTGTACCAAACCTTAGTATAATAGACCTGTTGTTCTGCCAGGGACCGGCCGCGTTGGACGTGTTAATGGCTGGTCTTCGGGAGTGAACAAATCCTTAAAACTCTTCGTTAGGCCAGTATAGTACGCTTACCTAAGGAGACCCTAAAACGAATGGAAGCAAAATTCTCAAACCGCGTAAAGGAAGTCATCACGCTGAGCCGGGAAGAAGCCTTACGCTTAGGCCACGATTATATCGGCACAGAGCACCTGCTGCTGGGTATGATTCGTGAGGGAGAGGGTGTGGCGGTCGGGCTGCTGAAAAAACTTGGCATCTCGCTCGACGAACTTCGGGTTACTATTGAACAGGCAACGAAAGGAACCGCGACCAACAACGTGAAGAATCTGGCGAACATTCCACTGACCCGTCAGTCGGAGAAGACGCTGAAAATCACGTATCTGGAAGCTAAGATTTTCAAAAGCCCGCTCATCGGTACGGAGCACCTGTTACTGTCGATTCTGCGCGATGAAGACAATGTCGCCACGCAGATTCTCAACAAGTTTAATGTCAATTACGAAGTCATTAAGGAGATGCTGGAATATCAATCAACGGGAAGCCGCCCCACTATGGCGAGCGATACCGACGATGACGATAACGACCGGGGCATGTTCGGTGGCAGCAGTTCCAGTTCAGGCAAAGATCCGAAAGGCTCCGAGAAATCACGGACGCCGGTGCTGGATAACTTTGGCCGCGACCTGACCAAACTCGCCGAAGTTGGCAAACTCGATCCTATCGTTGGTCGTGAAAAGGAAATTGAGCGCGTCGCCCAGATTCTGAGCCGCCGGAAGAAAAACAACCCCATTCTGATTGGTGAGCCAGGCGTTGGTAAAACGGCTATCGCCGAAGGCCTTGCCCTGCGTATCGTGCAGAAGAAAGTATCGCGTGTGTTGTTCGGCAAACGCGTTGTTACGCTCGATCTGGCGTCGCTGGTAGCGGGTACGAAATATCGCGGCCAGTTTGAAGAGCGTATGAAGGCCGTCATGAACGAGCTGGAAAAATCGCCGGAAGTCATTCTGTTCATTGATGAGTTGCACACAATCGTTGGCGCGGGTGGTGCATCGGGTTCGCTCGATGCGTCGAACATGTTCAAGCCAGCTTTGGCGCGGGGCGACATTCAATGCATCGGTGCGACAACGCTCGACGAATACCGTCAGTATATTGAAAAAGATGGCGCTTTAGCCCGTCGTTTCCAGATGGTTATGGTCGATGCTACGTCGATTGATGAAACCATCGAAATCCTGAACAACATCAAGGATAAGTACGAAGAGCACCACCACGTTAACTACACACCCGAGGCCATTCAGGCTGCTGTGCGGTTGTCGGAGCGGTATATTTCGGATCGTTTTCTGCCCGATAAAGCCATCGACGTAATGGACGAAGTAGGTGCCCGCGTGCACATTTCGAACATCACGGTTCCCGAAGATATTCTGAAACTCGAAGAGCAGATCGAGAATATCAAGAAAGAGAAAAATCAGGTTGTCAAGAGCCAGAAATACGAAGAGGCCGCTCAGCTTCGCGACAAGGAAAAACGACTGATCGACCAACTCGACCGCGCCAAGCAGTTGTGGGAAGAGGACACCAAAAAGCGTCGGTACACGGTTAACGAAGAAAACGTTGCCGAAGTCGTAGCGATGATGACGGGTATTCCGGTCACGAGCGTTTCGAACGACGAAGGCAAAAAGCTCATTAACATGGGCGAGGAGTTGAAGGGTAAAGTAATCGGTCAGGCGTCGGCCATTGAGAAGTTGGTGAAAGCCATTCAACGGACGCGCGTTGGTCTGAAAGACCCCAAGAAACCCATTGGCTCGTTTATCTTCCTCGGCCCAACGGGCGTTGGTAAAACCGAACTTGCCAAAGTACTCGCTACGTACCTCTTCGACAAAGATGACGCTCTTGTGCGGATCGACATGTCGGAATACATGGAGAAGTTCAGCGTCAGCCGGTTGGTTGGTGCCCCTCCGGGCTATGTGGGTTACGAAGAAGGCGGTCAACTGACTGAGAAAATTCGTCGCAAGCCGTACAGTGTTGTGTTGCTTGACGAAATTGAGAAAGCGCACCCGGATGTGTTCAATATCCTATTGCAAGTACTTGACGATGGTATCCTGACTGACGGTTTAGGTCGCCGGGTCGATTTCCGGAATACGATCATCATCATGACCTCCAACATTGGCGTTCGTGACCTGAAAGATTTCGGTGCGGGTATCGGTTTCTCGATGCGTAAGTCGACTGACAATCAGGATGATCTGATGAAGAGTACGATCCAAAGTGCGCTTCGGAAAGCGTTCTCGCCGGAGTTTCTGAACCGTCTGGACGATGTGATTGTGTTTAACTCGTTGCTACGCGAAGACATCCACAAGATCATTGACCTGATGTTGGGCAAACTGCTGGGACGCGTAACGAACCTCGGCTATCATGTTGAGTTGACCGATAAGGCAAAGGACTTCCTGGCTGAGAAAGGGTATGACCCACAGTATGGTGCCCGTCCGTTGAGCCGCGCTATCCAGCGTTACCTCGAAGATCCCGTTGCAGAAGAAATTCTGAAAGGCGAATTGAAAGATGGCGACGTTATTATGGCCGATTACAGTGGTGAAGGCGATACGCTGACGATCACGGTAAAGAAGCCCGAAGCAGTTGTGGAATAATAAGAACCGATAAATAGTTAAAAATGCCTGCCGATGTTGAATCGGCAGGCATTTTTGTTAGGCGATAATCCGGTTCATTTCCGGTGGGCCGATGGCAGTAACTCGACCTTGGCTAATCAGCGAAACGTTCCCCGCCCGGTGTCAGTAACGGTTGAAAAGGGGTTGGTAGCCGGTGTCGATTCATCAGTAGTATCGGGTGTTAGGCCTGGCGCGTTGCGTTTGCCTCCAAAGAGCCGGTTAAATGAGCGGGTGTATAGCAAACTCATGCCCCCGCCGGTGGTGATAGTACTGTTGAAACTGGACTGGCTTAGAACACTCTGCTGATTACGATTGTACACCTTCGCCCGCAAGCGGCCATCGGGCGTAATAAAATATTCGAGTGTCCACTCACCGAGCAAACTGGCGGCATTGTACTGGCTCTGTCCATAGGTAAACCCACCGTCGCGGCTGATACGCAGCCGGTCGTTCAGCAGCCGGTATGAAAAGCGAAGTTGCAGATTGTTGAGCAAATTTTCGTTTTGGGTACCACTCGTAAAACCACCAAACGACACGCCTACATCTAAATTTTCATTCAGATTCGACGCCAGACGGCTTATTTGGTTCGAGATCAATTCACTCACGCTATTAGCTACCCCCGTATTTACCTGGCCCTGATCGAAAAAGCTGGTGCCTTCAGACAGTAACTGATTGAACAACAGAACGCTGCTCACCTGCCGGGTTAGTTCCTGATCGTTGCTTTGTATCCGTGACTCGAATGCCGTAACGGCCTGCCGAAAATCAGATGACGACGGATATTCCTTAATATCAAGATCGTAGCTAATGGCAGGCGCACCCAATTCGCCGTTCAATTTGATTACTAAATCGACCGGATACCGGCGCGTTTGGTCGGAACTGTTCTTGCGTTCAGTCAGCAAGGGCGCCAGCGAAGTATATTGTGTGTAAGCTGCTGTTACGTCCAGAAGGGCACCGTAGGGGTCACCTGTCCAGGTTATGCGGCTGTTAGGGCGAATCTGAAAACGTTTGTTGATGATATTCTGAAAGGTAAATGTATAGTCTCCCTTCAAAATTTCGTAGTTACCCGTCATGGTAAAGTCACCCCTTGTATCAACCTTCATCGCTACCCGACCCTGTCCGAATGCACTAATTATGTCGCCGGTTTGGCGGTCAAGTTGGATTTCGCAGTATGCATCAGGCGTAATGTCGAAGTTAAAATCCATCTGAATCCGCGACAAATCAATTTCATTGTCTGATTTCGTTGCTGTCTTGCTGCCGGGTTTACCTGACACGCCGACGGGCGTCCGGCTCACAAATCGAATCTGATCATCGGCCGCTACGGAGGCTGCACCGTCTAATGGAATAAAAATTCGGGTGCCTTTATTACTCGCTACGTTGGCCCGAATCGTCAGATTATCCGTTGGTCCGAACAAGTCTGCCTGGCCCGTGATAACAGCTTGCCCATAAAAAGCGTCGTTGTCGGCGGCTGCTGTATTCATGATTTTAAAGTTCTTAAAATCAGCATCGAAGCCAAGCGTGAAATACCGGAATCCGTCGTGATAAACCCCTCCGCGCAGCCGGGCCGTATTGCCCTGAGGGTCACGCAAAGTAAGTTGCCGGGTAATAATCTCGTTCTCGCCGAAGTAAATTTTATCATCAAAAGTGAAATCGGCTTTCAGGTAATCGAATCGCCCCCGTCCGCCTTTTATAGCCACTTCACCCTTCAAAACCGGCACAGCGGGTTTACCGGTAATCGCTACCACACCTGTCATAATGCCACCGAGGTTCGAAAAAAGCCCCTTGGTAAACGGCTCAAGCAGGTTTAAATCGGCATTATTGACGGTTGCTTTCAACGCCAGTGGGTTTACTTTTTGTTGGGGCGTATAATTGCCGGTCAGTGTGACAACATCGACGCCACTACGGTTCACGCGGGCATCCACATTCAGTCGCTTTGCCTCCTGGTCCCATTCGCCCTGCCCGCGTACGTCGCCAATAAGGGCATTCTGATACGATAGTTCCCGGATGGATAATGCACTCTCAATGATGGGCGTATTGTATATGTTTCGGACAGCCAGCGAGCCATTTAACGTACCGCCGAGGGTCGTGTTAAGAACGGAATTCAGCGATGCCAGCAGGAAGTTCTGGGCTTCTACGTCGAGGTGATCCGCTGAATCCGCCGAGATACGACCCGACGTTTGAATCAACTGATTATCATTCAGTAATGACAGGTTGCGAATGGTATAATCATCACCCACTTTCCGGATTAAACTCTCTGGATTGAGCGTCCAGTCGCCATCCAGTACGCGTAGTTTCGACTGGCGGAAGGTGAGGTCGATAGCGTCACCTTTGAAGCGCAATTCGCCGTTCAGATCGGCCCGGTTCACAAACCGACCGCTACTGTCGGCCTGTTCAATACCGCTCGTGAAGTCAATGTGGTCAACATCCCACGAGGCTTCGGCCTGAAGATTGCGCGTTGGTAAAACTGAACTGAAGGATTGCCGTTTTGAGGTAAGCACAGCCGACGCCAGCACTTCCTCACTGTAATTCAGTTTAGAGGTTGTCAGATCGAGGTCGCTTGGTCCAAAACCGATTTTGCCAAACCGCACGGAATCTGTCTTGACCGTTGCCGTCAGAAACAGCGCGTTATCCGCCGTAAACCGACCTTCCAGCCGGGTCGCAGGGGCCACGTAAATTGACGATCCCAGAAAAGTCAATAAAGGCGCACTGTTTCTTGTTATAGCCTGATAGTCAACACCGTACCGCAGATTGATTTTGTCGGATTTTCGTCCGGCAAGGCGCTCTGCCTGTTGCTGTTTCTGTTGGTAATACGCCTTCATACCAGCCGCATCGCCCGCAAAATAAAGCTGGTATTCCCGCGCCAGCCGGGTTAAATCATCAATGGTGCGCTGCGGCTGAAACGTACCCTGCAGGCGGGTAGTCAGAAAATCGGAGTCGAGGTCAAAATACCGTTGGATACCCACTGAGTCGCGCCGTTCGACCGATGAAGCCAGCGTTAGTTTATCGACATCCAGTGTGCGTTTGTTCAGGTCCAGCGTAGCATTGGTAAAGACCGCGCTGCCCACAATATCATCGAGCTTACTACCCTCCAACTGAACGTTCAGCGTGGTTTTTACCGTCAATGAATCCGGCAGATAGCCCAATGCCCGAAGATCGGCATGTTGCACCACACCATGTAAATCGTAGTGATTGAGCGGTCCACTCAGGGTAAATTCTCCATCGAGATTAGCGGCAAGATTTGGGTCTTTGACAGAGAGTTGCCCCTGAAAAAGAGCCTTCTGCAAATTGCCGCGCGACGTTACGTTCCGAAACGAGTAGCCCTGCCAGTCAAATCGCCCCAGCCGACCGTCGAAATCAACAGTGGCCTGTTTCAAGTCGGTGCCCCTTCCCGTTAATTGCCCTTCACCGTCGACTTTCCCGAACTGTTCGGGTTGGTTTATCAACTGGCCGAGGTCTAAATTCTCGCTTTTCAGTTTGGCTGAGTACGTAGTCAACGCAGGGCTGTCGGCAAGTTTCAGAGTCAGATCACCCGTTACGTTGCCAATACCAGTGCGGAAGGTTCCTTTTGTTTTAAAATCGTCGAACGCGCCCACAAACGTAGCATTGAACGCAACAGTACCGAGTTTCTGAATGGTCCTGTTGAACGACGAGTCGGGATAATATTGCCGAACGTCAGCCATATTAACGACCGAGGGCACAAAGGCGAAATCGACCGTCGTTTTGTCCATATCGGGCAATCCTTTCCAAGCCATATCACCCACTAACCGGCTTCGGCCATTGGGGCCAAAACGCAGGTTGGTATTTCGCAATCGGAACTCCTCTACGGTCCCCGTAAACTGACCCGTCAGCAGCCAGGTTTCATTGAGGCCACGCAGATAGTCCGAGAAAAAACCCAGGTCTTTTGACTCTACCTTACTATCGCGGAAGTTGGCTTGCATGACCACCCGGCTATTAAAATCGCCAAAGGCTGACGGCTTATCATAAAAAAACGTAAGGGAATTTTTAATAACGGAGTTGCCGATGTGGGCATACAGCCGCCCCAGATCCATTTTGGTATTGCAGTACAAAAAGCGCGAATCCAATTGTCGGATTTTTATCCTGGAGTCGCGGTCAATCCCCGATAGTCCCTTTATGTCGAAGGCAACGGTGTCGCCCAAAACCAAAAACTGGCTGACTTCGGCATTCAGGTTTTTAAGCGTAAAGTGATTATAGTCAAAGGATTTTGGGTCGCGCATGAGCGGTTCGCGCGGGTCTTCGAGCGTATAGGAACCATCGACCAAATGAATATGACCAATGGTGAACGGTACGTTCTGATTGGGTACACTTGGCTTGGTAGGGTCGGCGGTTAGCTGCCCGATGCGGGCAATAAAATCGTCGAGATTAGTATCGCCGTTGAGCCGATTTTTTATCATCTGCACATTGGCCCGGTAGAGTACGACCTCGTCCAGATGGATATTATGCGCCGATGAATCGAGTAAAATTTGAAGATTATAATCCGCGTCGAGCCGCCCCACCGTAATCATCGGGCGACCCTGACGGTCTTTAATACGAATGCCTTCAAGGGTCAGCGAATCGAACCATTTGATGGAAACACCGTCGAGCGTAACGGGAAAGAGAAGTTTTTCTGACAGCCAGTCGGCCCCTTTTTTAGCTAAGCGCGTTTGAACCGCCGGGAGTTGCAGACTCAGCAAAATGCCCAATGCCAACCCGATCACCGTAAGGACCAGATAAAGCAATGTTTTAAGAAATATGGCGAAAAACTGACGCATTCAGGGTGGAAATGCCTAAGCTACAACAAATAACGAAAATTGAGTACACCTTAGATACTATAACCGATTGAACGGTTTAATCGTAACTTCCATTGTTTATTTTTGGAGAAATCGTTATCCATTAGCTTTGCACAGTGAATATTTTAGCCATTGAGTCATCCTGCGACGAAACGTCGGCGGCAGTTTTAGTAAATGGGCATATACGGTCGAACGTAATTGCCACTCAGTTAATTCACGAACAATACGGGGGCGTCGTACCCGAACTGGCCTCGCGGGCGCATCAACAGCACATTTTGCCCGTCGTTGAGCGGGCTTTGTTCGATGCAAATCTACCGAAAAATGAACTGTCGGCCATTGCGTTTACGCGCGGACCGGGTCTGCTTGGGTCGCTGCTTGTAGGCACTTCATTTGCCAAAGCACTGGCGTTGGGACTGAATATTCCGCTTATCGAAGTCAATCACATGCAGGCACACGTACTGGCTCATTTTATTGAGAGTCCGAAGCCCGCATTTCCATTTTTGTGCCTGACCGTTAGCGGGGGACATACGCAGATTGTGCGCGTCGATGGGCCACTCGATATGACCGTGATCGGGCAAACGCTCGACGATGCTGTGGGCGAAGCCTTTGATAAATCGGCTAAATTAGTAGGATTGCCGTATCCTGGCGGGCCACTCATCGACAAATA
The DNA here is from genome assembly GCA_031425355.1 of Spirosoma sp. Classification (GTDB taxonomy): domain Bacteria; phylum Bacteroidota; class Bacteroidia; order Cytophagales; family Spirosomataceae; genus Spirosoma. Next base: position 19,904 of record JANPJE010000174.1, read on the forward strand.
CGCCAAAGAAGGTAACCCATTGGCGTTCAGGTTTTCGATGGGTGAAATGCCTGGTTTGGACTTTTCGTTCAGTGGCATCAAAACCGCCATCATGTACTTTCTACGCGATAATACGAAAATCAATCCTGATTTTATATCTCAAAATCTGGCCGATATTTGCGCCAGTGTTCAACATACATTAGTGCAGATGCTGCTCACGAAACTGAAGCGGGCCGTTCGCGAATCGGGCATTCGTGAAATTGCCATCGCCGGGGGCGTGTCGGCCAATAGCGGATTACGTACCGCATTAACGCAACTCGGTCAGGATCAGGGCTGGAACGTATACATTCCGCGTTTTGAGTATTGTACCGACAATGCGGCCATGATTGCTATGGCTGCTCAGTTTAAATATGAACAGGGCGAGTTTACGGCGCAAACCGTCAGCCCGCTACCAAGAATGAGTTTTTGATTGGTTAATTAGTTCATTTGTTAACTGGTTCATTGGTCGATTAATAAGTGGCTGATGCGTATATGTGGCTAATCATCAGCCGGTTAAATAATAAACCAATAAACTAACTAACCGATTAACCAGTCAACCAACTGCCATGACTATTTCCGAACTTCGCATTTATCCGATAAAATCGTTGGGGAGCATCCCGATGACCGAAGTTGTTGTCTACCAAAAAGGCTTTCAGCATGACCGTCGCTTTATGCTGGTCGAGCCGGATGGTACATTTATGACCCAGCGGGAAAACCACCAGATGGCTCTGATCGACGTAGCCATTGATCGGGATGAACGGGGCGATACGTTGCGCGTTTGGCATCGGCACCGGCCCGACGATGTGCTGGAGTTGCCATTGACCGTTGCCGCGCAAACCGACGAACACGAAACGATGCTGATTACGATTTGGGACAGCGCCGATGTCCCGGCCCTGACAGTCAGCCCTGATGCCGACCGCTGGTTTAGCTACGTTCTCCAGAAAAACTGCCGATTGGTATTTATGCCCGAAACGACCCATCGGGCGGTGGATTCAGCCTATGCCCGACATAACGACGCGGTAAGTTTTGCCGACGGATATCCGTATCTGCTCATCGGGCAGGCCTCGCTCAACCATCTGAATCAGCGACTTGCCGAACCCATCGACATGATTCGTTTCCGGCCCAATATTGTGGTTGCGGGTAGTTTGCCGAACGAAGAAGACACCTGGAGCCATTTCCAACTGGGCGGGATTGACTTTTATGGCGTCAAACCATGCGCCCGTTGCGTGCTGACAACCATTGATCCCGAAACTGGTCAGAAAGGCAGAGAGCCGCTGCGCACACTGGCAACGTATCGACAATGGAAGCACAAAATCCTGTTCGGGCAGAATGTGCTGGCTAAACCAACCGGCGAATCGGTTGTTGGTACGTTACGTATTGGGCATACTGTGTCGGTAACTGCCCGGCAGGAGCCGTGGCTGGCCCCGCCCGTATAGGACACGTATCAACTGTAATGCCACCCGTTTTAAGACTGACTAAACCGTTTGTTTCACGCTCTACGCAACCTTTATTACCTGAATGTCCTCGTCGTGATTGGGGCGGTATTGTCGAATCGGATGGTCGCCCGTCTATCCGACGTGGAACCAGTACATTGGGCCACGTCCATTGTACTGGCGTTAATTGTATTCGTCATCTACACCGTTGACCGGCTTCTCGACGTTCGTAAACTCACTGCCGATCCTGAAGGCCAACCCCTTACTGCCCGGCATCAGTTTCATCGTGAACACGCTGCGGTGTTGTGGCGCGTTGCGGGTGGCGCGGCTGTGCTGGCCCTAATTTTAACGTTTTTTCTGCCGGGCAGCGTAGTGCGATTCGGGATTGTGCTGGGCGGAATTTGTGGCGCCTATGTAGGAGCAGTTTTCAGGCTCCCAGACCGGCATCCGGCTTTACTGCTGAAAGAGCCACTTGTCGCTGTACTGTATGCAACGGGTATCTGGGGCAGCATTTGGGTACAACGGCCTTCAGTCAGTACGATTGAGATTGTGCAATTCGGTATGTTTCTGGGAATTGCCTTTCAGAATTTACTACTGTTCAGCATCATGGAGCAATCCGACCGTCCTAACCAATCCCTGTTTTCGCTGGCTTCTCAATGGGGAGCGGACCGCTGCGATGTTGTTCTGCGCTGGCTCACGTTCGCGATTGTGTTAACCGGAGTTGTGTTTTGTTTTTTTACAACCGACCGCTTTGCCCAACGCTCCGCTTTAATCCTCGCGCTGATGAGCCTGACGCTTTATGGTATTCAGCGTTACCCCGATTATTTTCTTAAAAACGAACGGTATCGATGGCTTGGCGATGGCGTATTCTGGATGTCGGCACTGGTATTATAGACTACTCTTTTTAAGGTAGACAGGATGAACAGTATGAGTATTTCTATGAAACCCTGTTCATCCTGTCTACTATTATGCTGATTATTTGATAGCCATTGTTTTGTTTTTAACCGTTTCTTTAACAAGGCGTTGTGTTAGTATATTGAGAATGATCTCGGTCATGTACTCACGCTTGTTGAACACGATGTCGTGTCGGTTTTCGGGTAGCAGAAACTGCTTCACCCGTGCGTTGATTAAGTGCTGCTGGGCAAATGAAACGTTGGTTGGATAGACCAGATCATCCTGCTGACCATGTAGCATCGTGATGTTTGCCCGAATCTTAGGCCAATCAGGTAATATGGCTTCCAGTGCCTGCCGATGGGCCAGTTTTTCATCATTTGCCAGCCGAAGCAGGGGCGATACCAGCCACCGGATAAATGGACTGTCGGCCAGATAACTAATTGAATACGTGCGTTCTAACCCCGGTCCAAGTGCCGACGACACAAACACGACGTGATTGACCCGCTCCGGGTTGTTCATGGCCAGCCGCGCTGAAACGGAGCCACCATACGACGACCCGACAATCATCAGGTAGGCGGCTTTCCGATACCGATCAATAAGCGGCTGCAACAATTCGGCTTGCCTGATAATAGACGTTTCTACCCGCCCGAAATCCGAAAAACCGTAACCCGGTCGATCAACGGCCACCAATCGGGCGCGGTTGAGCAGGGTTGTATCTTTAAAAAA
>JANPJE010000175.1:0-4597 GCA_031425355.1 Spirosoma sp.
CCCGGTCAGGATGGGTACTCGATGGTTGCCCCTGTTTCCTGAAATCCTTTTGGCTCCCTAAGTCGTTTCACACCTTCGCTGATGAACCCGATTCCATACCCAATCAATTGCACAAACGCGGCCACGATACTCAATAAGCCAACCGTCAGATTTTTTTCTTTCCGGGTAGCATTGATAAGAATCAGGAGTGAAAACAGGATCAGTGAACCCAGCGCCATCTTGCCCAACACCGGACTTATTAATGCCCAAACAGGCACCGAAAACACAAACAGCGTAAACAGGGCCGGAAAGGTATGCACTAATTTCAGTTCGGCGGGGTAATAGCGGGAAATATTGATACGTGCCCGGCCAAAGAAGCGCGTTTGGCGAAAAAACTGCCCGAAATTTGTCCGGCGTTTATGGTAGATGAACGCGTCGGGAATCAGCCCGGTCGTAAAGCCGTTGTCGATAATACGAATGGCAAACTCAATATCTTCGCCCATCCGGCTCAGTTTGTAGCCCCCAATGGTTTTCCAAACGGTTCGGGACAAGCCCATGTTGAAACTGCGCGGGTGATACGTACCGCCGAGGTTTTTCTTGCTGCCCCGAATCCCGCCCGTCGTAAACGGCGAGGTCATGGAGTAGCTGATGGCTTTCTGAATGGGGGTAAAATCGGGGTGGGCCGCGTCGGGACCACCGTACGCATCTATCCGATTCGTTTTCAGGTGTTGATTGACGACGGCAAAATAGTGGGACGGTATAAGCGCGTCTGAATCGAAAATAACGAAATAATCGCCCGTAGCCCGTTCAAAACCGTAGTTGCGGGTAAAACCCTGTCCCGAATTCTGTTTAAAAAAATACCGAATCGACAATTTGCTGGCAAACTCCGCCACCACGCCATCGGCTTTCTCGACCGATCCATCGTCAATCACCACGACCTCAAACTGTTGATACGTCTGGTTGGTCAGGCTAATCAACAGTTCGCGCAGTTCGCCGGGGCGGTTAAAAACGGGGATGATGACGGAGAAAAAAAGCATTTTTCGACAGGATATATATTTTATGGACAGGATTACAGGATTAAATTATGATTCACCAAATCCTGTTTAATCCCGTCCATAAAAATCAAATCGCTTCCAGCAAACTTTCTTCGTTTGCCTGAATGACCTGGTCAATCAATTCATCAGTGAGGGCAACGGATAGAAACAGGCTTTCGAACTGGGAGGGAGCCATATACACACCGCGTTTCAGCATGGCGTGGAAGTACCGGCCAAACTGCGGCAAGTCGCAGGTTTTGGCTTCCGAAAAATTCGTTACGGGCCGCTCCGTCATGAACAGGGTGAACATCGACCCAATGTGGTTCATTGTATAATTCAGTCCGGCCTTCTGCAATCCCGCCCGGAAACCGGTCGTGAGTTTCTGTCCGATTTCATCCAGTCGGGTATATACTTCCGGGTGATCGTTCAGGTGATGCAGCACCGCCATTCCCGCCGACATGGCAATCGGGTTGCCCGACAACGTACCGGCCTGATAAACCGGACCGGCCGGTGATACCATCTTCATAATATCGGCGCGGCCACCGTAGGCACCAACGGGCATACCGCCCCCAATAATTTTCCCCATTGTGGTCAGATCGGGCGTGATGCCGAAACGCTCCTGCGCTCCGCCTTTCGCCAGTCGAAAACCAGTCATCACCTCATCGAAAATCAGGACAACGCCGTGGGTATCACAGAGATCACGCAGGCCTTCCAGAAAACCCGGCTCGGGCAGCACGCAACCCATATTTCCAACCACCGGCTCCAGAATCAAAGCGGCTACCTGGTTGTGGTTGTTCGCCAAAAGCTCCTCAACGGCGGCAAGGTCGTTGTACGGCGCGGTGAGCGTATCGGCGGCTGTTGCTTTAGTAACGCCCGGACTGTCAGGAATGCCCATCGTCATGGCTCCGCTGCCGGCCGCAATCAGAAACGAGTCGCCGTGACCATGATAACAGCCCTCAAACTTGATGATTTTATCGCGGTTCGTGAACCCGCGAGCCACCCGGATTGCCGCCATGGTAGCCTCGGTGCCGGAATTGACCATACGCACCATCTCTACTGACGTTACCATGCTGGTAATGAGTTCCGCCATTTCGACTTCCTTGCGCGTGGGTGCTCCAAACGAAAAGGAGTGCTGAATGGCATCGCGAACGGCTTTCTCGACCGGCTCAAACGCGTGGCCCAGAATCATCGGCCCCCACGAATTGATGAGCTCGATGTATTGCCGACCATCTTCATCGTAGAGATACGGGCCTTTAGCCGACTTGATAAACAGGGGAGTGCCCCCCACTGCCTGAAACGCCCGAACCGGCGAGTTAACCCCACCCGGCATCAGCGTCTTCGCTTTTTCAAATAGTTGTTCGCTCGTTGTCATTCACTCATTCACTAATTAATTTTGACAAACCGTCCGTCTTCGTATTTAACGATGGGAACGATCTGGTTTTCATTGGTTTGTGTATAATCGAATCCCGACAGGAGGTAATCGTCCGTATCGGAGCGCAGGTTGCTTCGGTTGCGAAAGGACGTACCGTTTTTAGCCAGTTGCCGACCAAAAAAGAGCATCATGTCGTACCCTTCGCTGGCAAATACGGACGGAATTGTGTGGCGTTTGGCGACGTACTGTTCCTGAAAACTAATGACCGGCTCGCGGGACGGGTCGATGAAATCGGGATAAAGTAGATACAAATCCCGCCGGGTGAACGTTGACAGGGAGTTGCGGTAAAAATCGAAGGCCGACGCTGTTGCGATCAGCGGTCCGCTCACCCGGCGTCGGCTGAGGGCGTCAAGCATCCGGGCACCATCATCGTCGTTGCTGGTTGCAAAGAAAACATGGCCGAGACTGACACTGGTGGCGGGTGTTCCGGCTGGCGGAGCTGTTGTCGCTGGTCGGGATGCGGTGGATGAATTGGGTGGTGTGCCAAACTGCATAGCGTCGGCCATAGCCTGTGCCGGTCCACCCATCTTTCGAAAATCGAGGATCTGATAATTTTGCCGCTTCAGTTCTGCCTGATACGCTACAGCCAGCAACGAATCTTTACGGGCCGTACCGTAATAAATGGCGGCTCGTCGGCTTCCGCCCAGTGCCTGAACCTGTTCGGCAACTTTCCGCGTCTGCTGAGTGACAGATGCCTGGGCCAGAAACGACATCGGTTGATTGGCGACCAGCTCACTGCTTGTTGCAATGGGATTCAGCAACAGGATGTTGCTCTGGTTGGCATAGGCCGAGGCAATCCGGTTTGGCTCAACGTAAAGAGGACCGATAATCAGGTCGGTTTGGGCAAACGCCGGGCTGTTGATCAGTTCCAGGGTTTTATTCGCGTCATTATCAACATCATAAGCGAACAGGTTGACCGTAATGCCTTCCTCCTGCAACTTGTTTTTCGCCATTTTGATGCCGTCATACAAGTCATAAACGTACTGATTCGACCGCAATCGTTTCTCCGAGTCGAAGTCATCGACCCGAAACGGAAACATGACCGCTACGTTATAATACCCTTTCGGGCGGGTATTCCGGCCCGGTGTAACAGAAGCAGATGGTCTTGAGGCTGTGCTTCCCGGTGGCGTTGTAACGGGTTGCGCCGTCGCCACGCCCGGCACGCCGAAACGGTTGGTCAGGCGGTCGGACAGTTCCAGATCATCTTTATCACTCGACGTTCGCTGAATAACATCAATCAGAGAAAGGCCAATCGTTCGGTTATTGGGAAACGACTGATTTAGTTTTTTCAGCCGGTTCAGGTCGGTGATGCGGGGCACAAACGTCTGTTCGAGTTTGGCGACGTCGGGTCGCAGTGCCGGATCGCTAATCTGCTGAATAGCCGTCAGCGCGTCTTCATACTGACCCGTTTCCATACACGTAGCGGCAAACAGGTAGTGGGCATCATCCATCTTGCGCCAGTCAGGAAAAACCTCCATCAACTGACGGAGCATCAGCCGGGACTGGTTGAAGTTTTTCTGTCTGAATGCGGCAATGGCGTAGTAATAGCTGGCATACGGCGCTAAGGGGCCTCGTTGCTGAATCAGGGCATTCAGGTCTGATTTCGCGCGGTCGTAGTCGCCGGCTTGAACCATTTTTACGGCTGCGGTATAACGTTTTTGATCAGCGGGCGAAACCTGCGCCGTTGCGATTGAGCCGCTCAACAACGCCATGCACGCAACGAATAGGAATGTTAACCAACAAAACCTGCCATTCATAAGTAAGTAGGGTTAATGCACAAAAGCAACGCGGGGCGTTGCTTTTGCTGATATATAGTAGCCTTTTTTGGTAAACAGAATAACTACTTCTTTGTTTTCGGCCGGCGTTGGGCTTCATCGGCCTTCTTACGGGCCTCTTCAGCGGAAGCAAGCTGCTTTTGTAGCAGTGCCTGGAACCCACCGGGTTTTTTGCCTTCACCAGCCGCGTTTTTCCGGCGATTTTCGTCCAGCACGGCTTTAATCTTATCTTCATCAACAAACCGACGAATGAGCAACTGCTGGGCAATCGTGACAATGTTCGAGACGAAATAATAGAACGTCAGTCCCGACGGATACGAATTCAGCACGAACATAAACATCAGCGGAAAGACGTAACTAAGCGCTTTCATGTTCAC
>JANPJE010000176.1:0-32599 GCA_031425355.1 Spirosoma sp.
CATCCCACAACGCGAAATCGACACAAACAAGCAGTTGACACAAAATCCGGGGTATTGATACGTACCTGCATCATAAAAAAAGCGAACTACATAATGTAGTTCGCTTTTTTTATGATGCAGGTACGTATCAATACCCCGGATTTTGTGTCAACTGCTTGTTTGTGTCGATTTCGCGTTGTGGGATGGGCAGAACGAGGTTATTAGCGTTGTAGGGCGTTGTGCCAATTGTTCCGGCAGTACGCTTGACATCCGCAATTTGCTGACCCTCGAAAGCCAGTTCCAGCCGACGTTCGAGCAGAACATCCGCCAGCGTAACCGCCGTAAGGGGTGTGGCGGCTGCACGGCCACGAATCATGTTTACATCCTCCAGCGGGGCAGCCCCAACACTGCTGTTCAGGCGCAGGTTAGTCTCAGCCCGAACTAAATACATCTCCGCCAGCCGTATTACCGGTACGTCGCCAAAGCGGTCGTTAAACTTGTTGGTGAAAACGTTATTGCTTACCGTCGTGAAGAACAGTCCGCGTACGTCGGTGGCCCCGTATAATTGCCGGAACTTGCTCTGCACCCGAATATCACCCCGGCCTGAAACGCGTGTTGAGCCGTAGTACGTGTTCAATGAGTTGACTCCGTCCTGATCTGTAACGACAATCTTGAAAATCGTTTCCGTTGAGGCATCCACAAATGCCCCGGCGAACGTACTGGCGAGCGAGGAGGTTTTGGCCGTAATGACCCGGTTGGCGGCATCGCGGGCGGCTGTGAAATTCTGCTGTTGCAGGTACACACGTGCCAGCATGGCCTGAGCCGCGCCTTTGGTGGCAAAACCGGTGCCGCCCGTCTGGGTGGCGGGTAGCAGTGTTTCGGCTTTTGTCAGATCATCCAGCACCTGTGTATATACCTCGGCCACCGTATTGCGCGTGCGGTTGTCGGCATCGCCGATGGTGCCGGTTGGCGTCAGCACGAGCGGAATGGCCGGATTGCTGGCGGGTGTGCCATCATTGAAGCTTTTTCCGTAGAGCTTGACGAGTTCAAAGTACATGGCCCCGCGAATGAAGCGGGCCTGCCCTTCAATGTTACCTTTGTTGGCGTCACCCACTTTGTCGATGTTCGCCAGTACGTTGTTGGCCCGGTTGATGGCGTTGTAGCCGTCTAACCATGTATCCCGAACGTCAACATTGGATGTGGTAATGGTTTTCCGCCAATATTCATCTAATGTGGTAAACGTACCGCCGAACACCACGTCGCGGTTGTCGCCCAGCAATTCGCCGGTGTATTGAATGCCTCCGCCGTAGAGGTTTCCATCGCTTATCCCGTCATAGGCACCCGTCAGCGTAATGCGAACGTCTTGTTCGGTGGCTAATGCCTGACCTGCGTCGATACTTTGCGTTGGCTGTACAGTCAGGCGGTCATTGCAGGCGGTCAGCACAAGCGCACTTAAACCAACAACAAACCCGTTTTTTATGTATGTATTCATATAAGAAATGTCTGTTTGTCGAACGAACTTAAAAACCAATGTTAATGCCTCCCGTGATGGTCCGAGCCTGCGGAGCCGTGTAGAAATCGTAGCCCTGGGCAATGTTGCTCACTACGTCATCGGCGTTGACTTCGGGGTCCCAACCAGCGTAATTGGTGAACGTCAGCAGGTTCAATCCCGTAACGAATATCCGTACCGTGTTCAGTTTAACCCGGCTGATAAGCGTTTTGGGCAGGTTGTAGGCCAGCGTGGCGTTCCGCAAACGAACGAACGACCCATCCAGAATGAACCGGCTCGATGGTTGTGCGCCATTGTTGAAGAACAGCCGGGCTTCCGGTACGTCCGTGGTGGTATTCTGTGGTGTCCAGGCAGCTAATTGATCGACGGTCTGGTTGTCCTCGAAACGGCCATTGGCCGATGAGAAACGGCCCACACCATAGAAGTTGATTTTGTTGCCAAGCACCGCATTGAAGAATACACTCAGACTAAATCCTTTATAGCTGAACGTATTGGTAATGCCACCCGTGAATTTCGGCAGCGGATTGCCCGATACGACGCGTTGGGCCTGGTTGTAGGCGTTGGTTGTCGTGCGGTCAACGCTCGTCACATTCCCATTAGCATCTTTAGTCTCGGTGTTTTTATACCAGAGGGCGTCGCCATTGGCCGGATCGACACCAGCGTACTCAGGTGTGAAATACACACCCAACGGCTGACCTTCAACCGCCCGGCTCATCGAACTCAAACCGCCCTCGATCACCTGACCCTGCAAATTCTTGATTTTATTGCGGTTGATGGCTGCGTTCAGGCTGGTGGTCCAGCGGAAAGCACCCGTCGTGTTTTCCGTGTTCAGAACAAATTCGAAGCCTTTGTTTTCCAGTGCCCCTACATTGCGGAACTGCGTTGCGAAACCCGTCGTACCCGGTACGTTTACGTTCAGCAGCAAGCCCGTTGTCTGTTTGTTGTAGTAATCGATTTCGCCGTTGATGCGGTTATTCAGGAAGCCAAAATCCAAACCAATATCAGCCTGGTCGGTGGTTTCCCACTTCAGGTTGGGGTTGGCCAATTGCGATGGCCGCTGACCCGGTATGCCCGCATAACCCGCATCGCCGGTAAACAGGCCCAATTGGGGAAAATTGTCGATCTCTGCATTACCCGTCCGGCCATAGCTGGCGCGGAGTTTCAGAAAGCTGATACCGTTAATGTTTTTCAGGAAATTCTCTTCTGTCAACACCCACCCCGCCGATACAGCCGGGAAGAAACCGTAGCGACTGTCGAGACCAAAGCGCGACGAGCCGTCAACGCGGGCACTCACGCCCAGTAGGTAACGGTCGGCAAACTTATAGTTCGCCCGGACGAAATACGATAGGAATCGGTAGTTTGTTTCGGTCGAACTGGCGTTGGTTTTACGGGCCGCACTGGCAATCTGCCTATAAGCATCCGATGGAAAATCCTGCCCTTCGGCAAGGTTGGTCTTCCGTTGCGATTGCTGATACGACATACCCAGCACACCATCGAGACCGTGCCGACCGAAAGCCGTGTTGTAGTTGAAGAAATTGTTGGTCGTATAGTTTTCAACCCGCACGTAACGATTCGATGCTTCGCCGAGTGGAGAACCCGAATTGCGCTGCGTCTTGCTGTTGTAATACAATTCTTCCTGCTGATTCAGTACGTCCAGACCAAACTCTGAGCGGAACGTAAGCCCCTTTGCAACGCCCAACTGACCATATACATTGCTGATGTTGCGGTAAACGGTCGTGTTGAAATTGGAGTTGCCGAGGTTGATAATCGGGTTGTAATAGCTCGGAATACTGATATCACCGGGGGGTGTACCAACGGGGAGACCCGTGATGGGGTCGGTAGACGGCGTCATGGGCGGCAGGGCCACCATCTGCACCGGGTTGTCGAACTGACGGTCGCCCGATAACCGTTGGTTGAGCGTGCGGGCCAGACTCGTATTGAAGCCCACCCGGAACCGATCCGATAACTTATGGTCGAGGTTGATCCGGCCTGAGTAGCGTGTAAGCGCATTGCCAATCAGAATCCCTTTCTGATCGAGAATCTGGCCCGACAGGTAAAACGTCGTTTTGTCATTGCCGCCATTGATGTTCATGTCGTATTGCTTGAATGGCGCGTCCTGATAGCCTAGGTCGCCCCAGTTCGTGCTTACCTGATTGGGTGTGCCGAACGTACCAAGACCCTGCGTTTCGAAAAAACTCTCCATATACGTCGTGTACGAATCGGGATCGCTGGCGTCGAGACCGTCGATACGGTCGGAGTTGGCGGCTGCTTTCCGGTAGAAATCGACGTACTGATCGGTATTTAAAAACTCGACCTTGCGTGTTGGCTTGCTGGAGCCTACCTGTACGCCAAATGTGACGTTCGTACGCCCGGAGCGGCCTTTTTTGGTCGAAATCAGCACGACACCATTCGCAGCCCGTGACCCGTAAATAGCACCGGCCGCGGCATCTTTCAGGATTTCGATACTTTCAATATCCTGCGGATTGATGTCGGCTAATGGATTGGTGGCGGCTGCATTGAACGATAGGTTATCTGTTGTTACAGGTGTACCGTCGATCACGTACAGCGGCTGGTTAGAAGCCGATACCGACGACTGACCCCGGATGTTGACCTGAATACCCTGCCCCAGTTTACCATTGCCCGAGTTGACCTGCACTCCGGCGGCTTTGCCCTGAATGGCCTGGTCGAACGTAGTAACGGGCTGGTCCTGAATGTCGGATGGACGAATTTTGGCGATGTTACCCGTTAGTTCCCGCTTGATCTGCTGACCGTAGCCCGTCACAACGACCTCGTTGAGGTTGCGAACGTCGGCTTGTAATTTTACGTCGATAGCAGAACGATTTCCAACCCGCTCTTCAATAGCTGCAAAACCAATGAAACTAAACACTAATGTTGCATTGTCGTCAACATTCAGGCTGTACCTGCCACTGGCGTCGGTCAGTGTTCCGGCCGTGCGACCTTTCAGACTCACCGATACGCCCGGCAGCCCGGAGTTATCATCTGATGACGTGACCTGACCAGTAATCGTTCGGGTTTGTGCGTAACTCGCCTGAGTAATGAGGAAGAGCAACGGCAGAATGATTCGTAGGAGTTTACTCATAGTATGTAGTGGTATTAATTAAGTTTTATCTGCAAAAGTACCACATGTCAGTATATTTTAAACGACAGTATTTCTAAAAAAACTGATCTGCCGGAATGATATGGGTATAACAACAGATTTTGCCAAATAAAATCTATGTGTGTAGCACTAAAATACGTATAGATTGTAGTGTGAAACGCATTAGAAACAGAATCAACCCTATCTTTGAGGCCTGTTGTTAACTGTCTGATGGAACGAATATCACTGGTTAGTTTGCTCATTTGGGTATGTGTCCTTTACGTTGCCTGTAGTTCTCCGAGCCCATCACCTGCGTCAATGGCAGGGCCAGTTGTTCGAAAATCCACCTATACGTCATGGATTATGGGCGATACGGCTGACGTGAAAACCCAGCCGGAAGGGGGCGTTGTGCTGGCCGGTGGCAGTACGGATGTCGATGCGGCCATGAGCTGGCTACTGCGTCGGTCGGGTGGGGGTGATGTGCTCATCCTGCGGGCAACCTGGAGCGATGGGTACAATAAATACCTGTACAAAGACCTCGGCGTATCGGTCAATTCAGTTGAGACAATTTTGCTGAATACCCGCGAACTGGCCCAAAATGAGGCTATTATCCAGAAAATTCGAACGGCTGAAGCCATCTTTTTTGCCGGGGGCGATCAGGGGAATTACGTAAATTTCTGGCAAGGAACTCCCGTTGCCGATGCTTTGAATGAGCGTATTCAGCAGGGAGCCGTAATGGGCGGAACCAGTGCTGGTTGTGGTATTCTGGGGCAACTCTATTTTACTGCTTTACAGGGAACAGTAACATCGGAAGAGGCTCTGACTAATCCCTACGACAAACGCATGGATCTGCGCCGGAACGATTTTCTGAAACAGCCTCTGTTAGCCAATACCATTACCGATATGCACTACGCGGCCCGCGACCGGCAGGGACGGCATCTGGCCTTTTTGGCCCGAGCTGTTACGGATTGGAACATTCAGCCGCGCGGCATTGGCGTTGACGAAAAAACCGCCGTTTGCATAGCCCCCGACGGAGCCGTGAGCGTGTTTGGTCAAGCCAATGCTTATTTTCTGCAAACGACGGGCACCAAACCCGAACGCTGCCAGGCTAATCAGCCACTGACCTGGAAGGGCGATGGAAAAGTAGTGAAGGTAACGACAATAACCGGGTCGGCTACGGGTACATCCGCATTTAACGTACTGACATTTCAACCGACGACTACGGCGAAAACCGAGTACTGGTTTGCCGAGAACGGCGTCAAAAAATAGACATCCATCGTAGTATCAATCAACTTGTAATGTGTTGACTGAGTGTGATTTATCGTCGGACGCTGTCTACTCGCGTGGCTCCGCCCCGACGTAGCGAGTCGGGTCTTAGTCGCGGTTGTCTGCGGTTTCCGGGCTGTGTTGAATCCATTCCTGATTCCATTTTCCGTTGTTGCTGACGATTCATTCTCTTCATTTTTGGGCGGGTCGGATTGGCCTGCCGCGTATCGGTCGTCGAGGTCGACTGCTGGATGACCGGTGCCTGATTGGATTGGCTGTACCCGTAATTGGCGCTCAGAATAGCACACAGCATACTGCCCATGAACAGGAATCGTTTCATAATATCGTTGAGTTTATGTCCTATTTATAACCACCCGCAGCGCAATAGGTTATGGAATTTTACCGGTCAATGCATCTTACCGAAAAGCAGTCGGTTCATTTATGTTTCTAAAACTGTTTCGTACAGCCAAATCCACCACCGACCGCTCCCGCAGCGACCCGGCTCACTACGTAGCGACTTACCGCGCAACGGGTGATCTGGCGGTATTGGGCGAACTCTACGAGCAGCACATGGAACTGGTTTATGCGGTTTGTTACAATTATCTGCGCGACGAAGAAGAGGCCAAAGATGCCGTCATGAATCTGTTCGAGCAGTTGATTACCGACCTGCGCCGACACGATGTACAACAGTTTGGTCCCTGGCTTCATAGCGTGGCTCGCAACTATTGCCTGATGCAACTGCGTAAGAATCAGGCACATCCGAAAGCCGAGTTAGTAATAGGCACGAGTGCCGATCTGGACGATGATCCGCTTTTGACCCTAACCGACGCCGTTACTGACGAACCGGATCTTGAGGAGGACCTGACGCTGATGGAGGCTTGTTTGAAAACGCTGCCCACGGAGCAGCAGACCTGCCTGACGCTGTTTTATCTGGAGCGGAAAACCTATACCGAAGTGGCCGATCTGACGGGCTACGACCTCAAACAGGTGAAGAGTTATTTGCAAAACGGTCGAAGAAAGTTGAAAATTTGTATGCAGAAGTAACCGGCGCTACTCTGTCGTTGCGGAGAAACTGCACCACTACCATGAACGATGAATTGAGTTTCAATGATTTACAGGCATACCAGTCCGGAAAGCTGAGTGGTCCGGCGCGGTATCGTGTCGAGCGGCTTCTGCTGGAAAATCCATTCTACGCCGATGCGCTGGCAGGTTTGGAAGCCATGCAGCAAACGGCTACCGATACGTCGCGCCCAACAACCGAGCAACTCGCCGATTTGCGCCACAGTTTGCACGAGCGCATTCATGCATCGGCCAATCAAAAACGACTCTGGCCGCTCTGGATTGCGACCACCACAGCCGCCATTCTGTTCATGCTGGCTATGGCAATTTACTTTATTTTCTTCGCTCCCAATCGGCCTGCGAAACCGATGCCCAAACCGGTCCATACCGTTACAAGTGCCCTGCTCAATAGCTCGCCTACCAAGCAAAATCTGAGTGTCCGGGCACCATCATCCAGGCTGTTTTTGTCCCGCTTTCGCTCGTAGATTCGCTCAAATTACCGTATATTCTTCTGGCCGGATAAAACATTTGTAAAACGCCCAACGTTAACGGGACAGATCAACTAAGTATACCCCCTATGTTTCACGCAAATTCATTACGTACTACACTCCTCTCATTTCTCCTCGTTATCGGCTGTCTATCAGCGACTTCGGCCCAACAACGCTTTAGTGCCGGTCCACGTGTTGGCTTGAATTTATCCACATTTGCCGGTGATGCACAGGGCTACAAGTTAAGGCCGGGTATAACAGCCGGTGCTTTTTTGATGTATAGCTCGCTTAACCATTTTGGCATTTCAGGTGACCTGCTTTACTCCCAGATGGGCGGCAAATTCTCGCAGGGAAATAACTCCCACTTGGCGCGGATCAATTACCTCGAAATTCCGATAGCCCTGCGGTATTTTCTGACGTTGAAAGGCGATTTTCGGCCTAACGTTTTCTTTGGTCCATCGGTGGGCGTTAAGCTCAACGCCAAACGGACTGATAACATAGTGAACGGTGTTGCTTTAGCCGATTTTGATAATTCCAACAACTTCCGGGCAGCGGATTTGGGTTTGGTGGCGGGCTTTCAGTTCAATTTCAAAGGATTTGGTGATCGGCAGCGTTTGCTAATCGACGCCCGCTATCGCTACGGCCTGACCGACATTACGATTGACGATAATGCCCAGATCAATAATTCGACCATCACCTTAACACTTGGTTATGGCTTTGGCGTTGGTCCTGAATACCGCAGCCGCTTCAGTAAATAATTGATAATAATTTTGTTACACCGGAATTTATCCCGGTGTAACAAAGTACCAATCCCCGCCATTTTTTGTAAGTGGCGGGGATTTTTATGACCAAATATAGAGATGTTATCATTTAAAAAGCTGACATCTGTATTGACAAGTCTACTTTTGACCTATACAGAACACTACTTTTCGTATTTTTGACTTTTCACTACCCAATCCAATCACTCATGCCCTTTTGCCGGTCTGCTTTATTTGGTCTTCTCAGCGTTTTCATCTCGGTAGTTTCCTTCGCCCAAACAACGTCGCCAACGTTTCTTCAACTCAACGTCCGGCAAAATTGCTGGGTCGATTCGGTGTTCACCAATATGGCTCCCGACGACCGAATTGCCCAACTGATTATGGTAGCGGGGTACTCGAACCGCAAACCGATCTACGAAGATTCATTGGTGCGGCTCGTGAAAACCAATAAACTCGGTGGCGTTGTCATGTTTCAGGGCGGGCCTATGCGGCAGGCCCGGCTCACGAATCGGTTGCAGGCCAGTTCAGGAGTGCCGTTACTGATTGCGATGGATGCCGAATGGGGACTGGCCATGCGGCTCGACAGCACGGTTCGGTATCCGTATCAGATGACGCTCGGTGCCATGCAGGGCGCGGGTTCCGATTCGCTCATTTACCAGATGGGAGCCAACCTCGCCCGGCAGTCGCGCCGGTTGGGTGTTCATGTTAACTTTGCGCCGTCGGTCGATGTGAATAACAACCCCAATAACCCGGTTATTAATTTCCGGTCGTTCGGCGAAAACAAGTACGACGTAACGCGCAAGGCCCTCGCCTATATGCGCGGAATGCAGGATAACTATCTGTTAACCAGCATTAAGCATTTTCCCGGACATGGCGATACCGGCACCGATTCGCACTATGATTTGCCGCTAATTTCGAAAAGTCGTGCTCAACTCGACTCGCTCGAACTGCATCCGTTCCGGGAGCTTATCAAGGCCGGAGCCGCTGGTGTGATGGTTGCCCACCTAAATATACCCGCCTTAGACACGACCCGCAACCGCCCATCGACGCTTTCGCCCGCCATTGTTACTGACCTGCTCAAGAATGAATTAGGATTCCAGGGATTGATTTTTTCGGATGCTATGAACATGAAAGGCGTTACGAAATATTTTCCATCGGGCAAGGCCGACCAGTTGGGCATCGAAGCCGGTATGGATATTCTCGAATTTACGGAAGATGTGCCGGCCGCCCTCGCGCTGATTAAGCAGGCGGTGATCGACGGACGTATCACCCAAGCGTCGCTGGATGCCCGTTGCCTGAAGGTGCTGCAGGCTAAAGCGTGGGTTGGTTTAGACCAGAACAAACCCATTGAACTGGCTAACCTCGTCGATGACATCAACCCTGTGCAGGACGAATTACTCAACCGTAAATTTACCGAAGCAAGCCTGACTGTGTTGAAAAATGATCGTGTGGCGCAGGGCCGTAACCTGTTGCCGTTGCAGGGACTGGACACCTTGCGGATTGCATCGGTGGCAGTAGAGAGTGAAAAAATCACGGCGTTTCAGCAGATGGCGGGCAATTATACCCGGATTGACCACTTTAATGTTACGTCCAAAACACCCGATTCAACGCTGGCAACGGTACGTGATTCGCTGAAAAACTACAACCTGATTCTGGTGGATGTTCACCTCAATAACATCCGTCCGGGGGCTAAATACGGTCTTCAGACGAAAACAGCCGCTATCGTTGGTGAACTGGTGGCTACCGGCAAAGCGGTGGTGACGGTGTTCGGAAATGTGTACGCATTGGATAAACTGACTTTTCCGATGGATACGGTCCAGACCAGTCGGAATATCGAGCAGGCGAGGGCCATTATCATGCCGTATCAACTCACTACGTACACCGAAGAACTATCGGCACAGTTGATTTTCGGGGCCATTGGCGCATCAGGGAAGTTACCCGTTACGGTCAACCAACGCTTCCGGGTGGGCGACGGACTGCTGGTTCAACCCATCGGGCGGCTCAAATATACCATTCCCGAAGAGGTGGGGATCGACGGTCGATTCCTGACCCGGCAGATCGATTCATTGGTGAACGTTGGACTGAATGAGCGGGCGTTTCCGGGTTGCGTGGTGCAAATGGCGAAAGATGGCAAAGTGATCTTCCGCAAAGCGTACGGCAAACATACATACGACGCGTCGCTGGGAGCCGAGCCAAAACAGGTGCAGTTGGACGACCTCTACGACATGGCCTCCGTAACGAAGGTAAGTACGTCTACCCCCGCCCTGATGCGCTTGGTAGATGAAGGCAAGTTTAATCTGGATGGCAAAATGGTCGATTACCTGCCCGGTCTAAAAAAATCGAACAAAGCGGATCTAATCTGGCGCGACGTACTGACCCACCAGGCCCGACTGAAAGCCTGGATTCCGTTCTGGATGGACACCAAAAACCCCGACGGTACGTGGAAACCCAAAACCTTCGCATCGAAACGCTCCGCACGGTTCCCGATTGAAGTGACCGATAGTTTGTATGAGTTCAGACGCTACCCACGAACGATCTTCCGGCAGATTAAAGACTCACCCCTGAACGAAAAGAAAGAGTACGTTTATTCGGATCTATCGTTCATTTTGTACCCTCAGGTGGTAACGCGACTGACGGGTGAAAACTTTGAAGAGTACCTCAAAAACACGTTCTACAAGCCGCTTGGAGCGTCAACGCTCACGTACTTGCCCCGCCGATATTATTCTCTCAACCGCATTGTGCCAACGGAATATGACTCATTGTTTCGCAAAACGCTCATCTGGGGCCGCGTCCACGATGAGGGTGGGGCCATGCTCAACGGGCTATCCGGTCATGCCGGTTTGTTCGGTTCAGCCAACGATTTGATGAAAGTATTCGAGATGTACCGGCAGCAGGGAAGTTATGCTGGTCAGCAATTTATTTCGGCCAAAACCATTGCTGAGTTTACGCGTTATCAATTCCCGGAGCTGGGCAACCGGCGCGGGCTGGGTTTCGACAAACCGTCGTTTACGTTTACAGGCAACGCCCCCCGCTCGGCTACCAAATCCAGTTATGGTCATTCGGGTTATACGGGTACGTTCGTGTGGGTTGAACCCGATCCGGCTTACAACCTAACGTACATATTTCTGTGTAACCGCGTTTATCCAACCCGAAATAACCCTAAACTTGGCAATCTGAATACCCGCACCAACATCGTCGAAGTATTGTATCAGGCAACAAAACGTGGACTGCAATGAAAGACCATCTGATTCAGCTACTGAACTACGAACTTTGGGCCAATCGGCGCGTAATCGATGCCCTCGAAACAGTCAATAATCCGCCAGCGCGGGCCATTGCCGTGATGGGTCATATTTTATCGGCGCAACATGTCTGGTTTAGTCGGATTATCAATAAAACAGCTTTTGTCGCCATTTGGGAGGACATTCCGGTTAGCTGGATGACCGAAACGGTTGAGCGTCAGCACCGGCAGTTGCTCAGCCACATTGAGTTGTTATCGGAAGCAGAACTTAGACAGCCCATTGCGTATGCCAACCTCAAAGGTATTCCGTATCAAAGTCCGCTGACGGATATTATCACTCATCTGAGCCACCATGCTTCCTACCATCGGGGGCAGGTGGTACAGTCTATCCGCCCGATGCTGCCCGAAGCCCCGTTAACTGATTATATCATCTGGGCACGGGAGAAGTAAATGACAAAAAGACAGAGCGTCAAAAATTCATGACATTAAACAGCCCTTCCGACCCCAAATAAGTGGGCGATTGTGGTGGCAGGTTCTCAAGCCTGGCACCACAATCGCCCACTTATTTGGGGTTTGAATTTTTATCAAACCACAAACAGGCTCTATCTTCGTGTTGGCGTTCGGGGCGGGCCATTGCCCCAATCTGTTAAATCGAAAAGCCAGCTCAACATGAAATACGCTATTGTATTTTTTCTATTGTCGATCAATACGTTAGCGCAGGTCCGGCTGCCCATCAACGAAGTAGGTCAGGTTCAGTATCAGGAAATTGTGCTCGTTCCCGATGCGAAACTACCCGCCCGTCAACTCATGCAACAGGTGCGCGCGTGGGCCGACCCCTACTACGCCGACGAACCAACCACCGAGCAACAACCGGATTTGGAACGCAGCATTCTGTTCGTCAAATCGGCCTACTCGGTTAATAATCAGTTTGTTCGCTACACGCTTACTGTTGAAGCCAAGTTTGGCCGGTATCGGGCAACGATCACCGACCTGATTACCGAGAGCGATGGATTGGCCCTGCCGGTTCGGGCCAGCAGCGGCACGGTTGGTGAAATGGAACGGGCCGCCGGTGGAAAAATCACTAACAGAAAATTGATTGAGCAGGCGGTCAGTCAGCAGGCCGATTTGTACCGGCAAATTGACAAAGCCTGCCGCGATACGTTAGCGAGTCTGAAACAAGCACTGACGGCGGGCAAAAAAGAAGAATAGCTCAATCGCAATCGTTTAGCGGTGCCGCTCGACACCTACCTGATCGCACCAGGGCAGTACGGGGCAGGTTGAGCAATGCGGCAGTGTGCCTGTGCAAATGTGCTTTCCAAACGGCATCAGCAGCCGGTTTATATTTACCCACTGTTCGCGCGGCACCTGCGTTTCGAGTACTTTCAGCGTTTGCTCGGGCTGTTTGGTCTGTACATAACCCCAACGGTTCACCACCCGATGCACGTGAATATCGACGCTGATAGCCGCCTGTCCCGTTGCTACGCCCAACGCCAGATTAGCGCACTTTGGCCCTACACCTTTCAGCGAAGTCAGCGTGTCGAACGTAGCGGGTAGTTCACCGCCAAACTCATTGATAATCCGTTCTGCAATACCCCGCATTGTGTACGCTTTCTGATCGGGGTACGTTGTGCCATAGAGCAGTTGGGTTAGCGTCGGAATGTCGAGGGTGAGCAGTTGTTCGGGTGTTCGTGCGCGCTCAAACAGCCTCAGCGACACCGGAATGGTCGTTTCGTCGAGTGTCCGGATGGATATGATGCAGGAAATGAGTTGCTCAAACAGGCTGTTGTAACCACGCTCGAACAGGTCGAACATAGCCGCTTTTGGATACGGTTTGATGGCCTGCTCAATGTGCGAAAGAACAACGCTGAGGTCGAAGTTAGGTTTCATACAATCTAAACACAGAGAGAACGGAGATGTCACGGAGTTCACAAAGATTTTCTCTGTGTTCCTTGTACCATCTCCGTTCTCGCAACGGCGAACCGCTCTGTGTTTAAAAAATCTTACACCTTCACAATCACCATTTCCACGCGCCGGTTTTCGGGCCGTTCTTTCAGTGTTTTATTGGCATTGATCGGGCGGGAAGGGCCATACCCAACGGTTTCGATTCGGCTGGTGCTGATGCCTTTGTTGACCAAATAGCGTTTCACTTCGTTAACCCGGTTGCGCGACAATTCCACGTTCGCGTCGAACTCACCAACCGTATCAGTATGCCCTTCGAGCCGGATTTGCATCGTTGGGTTCGACTGCATCACCGTTACCAACCGATCCAGTTCAGGGAACGATTCGGGTTTGAGATCGTACTTCGATACGTTGAAATAAATGTTCCTCAGCGTGATTTTTGCCCCGGCTTCAATCGGTACTAAATTGAAATCGCGGGTTACGTCAATGCGGTTGGTTGCCAGCGTATCGCTTTGACTAAAATACCCTTTGGCTGAGGCTGTTACAACATAAACACCGCGCCGGTCAATCGCAATTTTATAATTTCCTGTTGGACTGATGCTCCGCACCGAATCGGCGGGGTCATCGCCCGAGGCTTCGGCGCCCGATAACAGTCGGTACGTAACGGTTGCCACAATGGGTTGTTTTGTTTTCGCGTCGCGCGTGATGCCGTTAATTGAAACGGCTACCGGATCCGGTGTTGCCTGCGGCTGAACGGGTTCCGGCGTTTTGGGCGCATCGGGTGTGCCGACGCCGGGCGTTGTGCGGGGTGTGTAACGGGGCTGTGGTTTCGATTGGACAGGCGGTAGCGACTTCGGTGTCCGTTGCGAATATTTCTCTTTCCGAACCGGATTTATGATATGAACGCCCCAGAAATTAAAGCAGATATAACCATTGCCGTCTTTGCATTCAAACAAGTCAAACACCGTGTAGCCGGGTGTTATGCGCTCAAAATAAGCGACAAAATCGACCCGTTCGCCGGGCTGAACTTTCCGACGTACTTCAAGCGGAATATTTTCGGCGCGAATGAATTTGTAAGAGCGCTCCCCCTGATTCACGTACAGGCGCGATGATGGCTGAAACCCGATATTATTCGTCGTTTCGATCTGTCCGCCCTGGCTTCCTCCATTCGGCAACGGAATCGGAAATGGCCACGAGCGTCCCTGCGAGCGTGACCGCTCAGGAGCCTGAAACTTCATGTGAATGATCGTGTACTGCTCCGTTAATTCAACGCGCTGGATAGTTACGTCGCGGTCGTTAACGTCATCAACGCGCGGGTTTTCAGTCGTGAACTGTACCTGTGCGTGTAGGCCGGGGGCAAACAGCAGTAAAAACAGACAGGCAAGTAATGAACGGTTCATGGTCGTATTGAACAAAGCATTTACTGTATAAACGTTTGACCATGCTTAGTAGTTTAGGGTTTAATAGATTGTGGCTAAAAGACTTTTCGATCTACCCCGCCCAATTCTCCCGGTCCAAGCTCCGGTATTGAATCGCTTCGGCCAAGTGTTCGATCCGAATGTCGTCGGTAGCGGATAAGTCGGCAATGGTGCGTGACACTTTCAGGATTCGGTCGTAGGCACGCGCCGACAAGCCGAGCCGTTCCATGGCCGTTTTGAGCAAGGCTCGACCTGCGTCGCTGATAACGCAGACCTCTTTCACCATCTGCGAGGGCATCATGGCGTTGGAATATACGCCCGGATGGTCGGCAAATCGGGCCGTCTGAATGTCCCGCGCCCGGATCACCCGCACCCGAATAGTTTCACTGGTTTCTGATGGGCGGTTGGCCGTCATCTGATCAAAGGAAACGGGTGTTACCTCAACGTGCAGATCAATTCGGTCGAGGAGCGGGCCGCTGATTTTGGCTAAATACTTTTGGACGACGCCCGGCCCACAAACGCATTCTTTTTCGGGGTGATTGTAATACCCGCATGGGCAGGGGTTCATGCTGGCGATGAGCATAAAACTGGCCGGAAATTCGACCGCCCATTTAGCCCGCGAGATGCTCACTTTGCGGTCTTCGAGCGGCTGGCGCATCACTTCTAATGCCGACCGTTTGAACTCCGGCAACTCATCTAAAAACAATACGCCATTATGCGCCAGTGAGATCTCGCCGGGCTGCGGAAAGCTACCGCCACCAACCAGTGCCGCGTCGGAAATAGTGTGGTGTGGTGAGCGATATGGTCGGGTGGCAATCAACGTAGCGCGGGTTCCGAGCTTGCCCGCCACCGAATGAATCTTCGTCGTTTCCAACGCTTCCTGCAACGTTAGTGGCGGCAAAATGCTGGGTAAACGCTTGGCTAACATAGTTTTACCGGCACCCGGCGGCCCAATCATAATTACGTTGTGGCCCCCGGCAGCGGCAATTTCCATCGCCCGTTTTATGTTCTCCTGACCCTGTACGTGCGAAAAATCGGCGTCGTACGCATTGATCTGACTCATGAACAGATCGCGCGTATCGGTCTCCAACGGAACGATGTCTTTTTTCCCTTCAAAAAACTCGATGGCTTCCTGAATGGTCGATACGCCAATAACGTCCAACTGATTGACGATGGAGGCTTCCTGTGCATTTTCGACAGGCAGCACAAAGCCTTTAAAGCCCTGCTTCCGGGCTTCGATGGCAATGGGCAATACACCTTTAATGGGCCGCAACGTACCATCGAGGGCCAGTTCGCCCATAATCACATAATCTTCCAGATTTCGGGTCGTCGTAATCTGTTCGGACGCCTGCAATACACAAAGCCCGATGGGCAGGTCGTAGGCAGACCCTTCTTTGCGAACATCGGCGGGGGCGAGGTTGACCACCACCTTCTGGCGCGGCATTCGGTAGCCGAAGAATTTCAGGGAGGCTTCTACGCGCTGTTCGCTTTCCTTCACGGCACTGTCGGGCAAGCCAACCAAATGAAAATGCAACCCCTGAGCCACCACAACTTCAATGGTAATAATACTGGCATTGACACCATAGACGGCCGCGCCGGAGGTTTTCGCTAACATACTACGTTACGGTAAACGATTTTCGGTAATAGGTATCAAAAATACAGCGCACCCGGCCAATAAAAAAGCTGACCCTAAAAGAGATCAGCTCATCAACGTAAAAAGCTATACCGGTCAGGCATGGGCAGGTTCGATAATGGGTGTAATCAGGTACGTTTCATCACCCACTTCCTGCTCGATACGATTCATCGCTTCGGTCGTACTGCCGAACGCCCAGATCATATTGACATGGCTACGGGTTTCCGAATCTAACTTAGGGGTTATTAATTCACGTGCCTTTTTAACCTGTTCACCGACGGACAAGTTTTTAAATAACGGTGAGCCGACAACAACGATAAACGATTGGGCTTTGAAAATCAATTGAGGAGGAATCAAATGGACGCTTTCTATAGTAGTCCCTTCCCGGTCAATTTCTTCAAAAACCTTACGTAGTTGCTTTACCAGTGTGTCTTTATCCATTGTAAAAAGATGTTGACTGAATCAATAAATCCTTGTACGGCTGTCTGCTCTTTTCTTACTGAAATTTCGTAGCGGTATTGCTCTGTCCAGGATAATGTACGAATAATTGTCCAGGCATCGCCAAGTAATACATCAAACGTAATTGCAGTTTCCAATTTAAAATACAAACCGGATAACACCAACAAGGTTCCGTAATCATGTGTCTTGAACTTCTGAACAATATCGTCTTTCACTTTCGCACCATGTGGTTTTGTCGAGTAGGCATCGAAGAAATCATCGATGTTCAGCGTCCGGCAAATCGCCGACTTTAGGGCACATTCAACAGCATAGCCGGCAAGATAAAATGCTCCGTCGGGGTAATTATGGGCTAAAAGTGTTGTGGCTTCTTCAAGACGCAGGATCGTCAACTCTTGAAATTCAGTACGTTTGGGCACGGCAGATTCAGGATGCTGACTGTTAGACCCTGAACACCCAACAAGTATCATGCATCGTCAATATCACATGGGCATCAGCCGCTCAAATCTTCTCGGCGATTCGCAGTTTTGCGCTGCGGGCGCGGGGGTTGCGGGCGGTCTCGTCGGGGGTAGCTTCAATGGGTTTGCGCGTCACCGATTGCAGGGGTTTCAAGTCATTGCCGAACAAATCTTTCTCTACGTCGCCCTGAAATTTCCCCTTGCTGATGAAATTCTTCACCAGCCGGTCTTCCAGCGAATGATACGACATGACAACGAGTCGTCCGCCGGGTTTCAGGATGTCGGGCACCTGCTCCAGAAACTCTTCCAACGCCTGTAATTCCTCGTTTACCTCAATGCGTAGTGCCTGAAATACCTGCGCAAAAAATTTGTTTTCCTTGCCGCGCGGGGCGAAACGCTGAAGTGCATTTTTGAGGTCTTTGACCGTATTGATAGGCTGATTGGCGCGGGCCGACACAAGGGCTGCGGCTGCGGTTCGGGCGTTGGTGATTTCGCCGTACATGCCCAATATCCGATGTAAATCGGCTTCTGCATACTCATTGACGACCTGCCGTGCCGTGCGGTCGGCCTGCTGATTCATGCGCATGTCGAGGTCGGCATCGAAGCGGGTTGAGAAACCGCGTTCGGGCGTGTCAATCTGGTGCGACGAAATTCCCAGATCGGCCAGAATTCCGTCCACCTGCTCGGCTTTGTAAAGCCGCAGATACCGCTTGATGTTGCGAAAGTTGGAGGCTATAAACGTCAGTCGCGGGTCGCCAATAGCCTGTGCGTTGGCGCGGGCATCGACGTCCTGATCGAAGGCAAAGAGCCGCCCGTCCGACTGCGGCCCCGACTCAAGTTGGTTCAGGATGGCGCGGCTGTGTCCTCCACCGCCGAACGTAATGTCAACGTAGGTGCCGCCGGGTTGCAGGTTTAGCCCGTCGATGCAGGCTTGTAATAAAACAGGTTCGTGGTAATCGCTCATTCAGAAACTAACCGTGTTTAGTGGTCGTTAATTTAGACATTGACGTTTAGCCGTTATCGACAACCTGCATTCAGTGTCTATCGTAAAAAATATGAAGAAATTCCTTCCTTTTACAGCCATTGCGCTGCTATCGCTACCTTGGTCCTGCACCGGACAGCCTACATCACCCGTTGTTAAACCCGGCGAATACCGGGCTGTACTGAAAACGCCCGGGGGCGATTTGCCCTTCGGACTGGACATTCAGGCAACCACAACCGATCCCAAAACGTACACTGTCTTTGCGCTGAACGGCACCGAGCGGCTTCCTATGGACCCTGCTACCGTGCAGGGCGACTCGCTGCGAATTCCAATGGCTTTGTTTGAATCAGAATTAATTGCAAAGATAGAAGGTAATACGCTTCGGGGCGTATGGCGCCGGCGAAGAGCTGCCCAACAATACCAGACACTGCCTTTCAGCGCGGACTATGGACAGAGTTACCGATTCGTCAAAGACGAGAAAACTACGTCAACCAACCTGACTGGCAAATGGGCGACGGATTTTGGCAGCAAAACCGGTAAAGTCGATACCGTCAATGCCGTGGGCGTATTTGAGCAAAAAGGTAACCGAGTGGCCGGAACCTTCCTGACTCCCACCGGCGATTACCGTTACCTCGATGGCAACGTAGTGAGTGACAGTCTCTTTCTGTCCTGCTTCGATGGGTCGCATCTTTATTTATTCAAAGCCAAACATGACCCATCCACCAAAACCCTCACGGGTGGACATTGGGCGGGTGTTGCGGGCTACGAACCCTGGTCGGCCCGTCTGGACGCGAACGCCGAACTGCCCGACCCGGCCAAACTTACGTTTCTGAAACCGGGCGCGAAAACGCTTACGTTCTCATTTCCTGAACCCGGCCGTGGCGAGGGTGGTGCGGCATTCCGTCCGGGCAAACTCGTTTCGCTGACCGATCCGCGTTTCAAAAATAAGGTGACTATTGTACAGATAATGGGGTCGTGGTGCCCGAACTGCATGGACGAAACCAACTTTCTGAGTCCGTGGTACAAGCGCAATAAACAGCGGGGCGTTGAGGTGGTTGGACTGGCGTTTGAGCGGTCGGCGGAGATGGCCGAGTCAGGGCCGAAGATCGAGCGGATGAAACAACGCTTCAAGATTGATTACCCCGTTGTGCTGGCCGGAACGAATGATAAAGCGCAGGCTTCCAAAGCATTACCCGAACTAAATGCTGTTGTGGCGTTCCCAACGACCCTTTTCATTGACAAAAAGGGACAGGTTCGCCACATCCATACGGGCTTCTCCGGTCCCGGCACGGGTAAGTACTACGATCAATACGTTGACGAGTTCAACCGATTGGTCGATAAATTATTGGTGGAGTAAGTCTGACCGTCCGCGCGGTCAGACAATTGGTATGCACGCATACTAATTTCAAAAAAAATTGTAGATTTACAGCTATAAGCCGGACAGGGCGGCACCAACTATGAAAAAGGAAAAAACCGTTGATTTTCATATAAAATGGGGTTGGCATGCCATTTCACGCATGTATAATGTCTATGCTGCCCGTTTCGACATTACAATGGCTATTGGGTATGTACTGCTCAATATTGATCTTGAAGAAGGCACACCCGCTACCAGGATCGGCCCATTGCTGGGCATGGAGCCACGTTCGCTGGTCAGGATGTTGAAGAGTCTGGAGGAGCGTGCCCTGATTCGGCGAGAGGTCGATGATCACGATAAGCGGTTTGTTAGAATCTATTTGACCGACGAAGGGAAGGCAAAACGTGAGATGGCCCGCGAAGGAGTTATTCAGTTTAATAACATGATACGCGAGAAAATTCCTCTCGACAAATTGGTTGTCTTTTTTGACGTAATGAAGGACATAAACCGCATTGTTGAAGAGGAAAATGCGAAGATCAAGGCCAACGAACCCGAAGAATTAACGCTGGAATAATCATAGACAAGCTGTAACTAATTCCCTTGATAAGCCTACTGAACGTAAGCATTCACTGGGTTGAACCCCTTCAATGTATAGTTGCCTTTACCATTAATACCTGTTCCTATTACATTAAACACATGGAAGCTACTTTAGAGAAACCCAAAATTCAAACAAAAAATCGGACCATTCGGCGGGTTGCCGTGCTGGGGTCGGGCATTATGGGGTCGCGTATTGCGGCTCACTTCGCTAACATCGGAACGGACGTACTGTTGCTGGACATTGTTCCGAAAGAGCCAAACCCGGCTGAACAGGCCAAAGGCTTGACGACTGACAGCCCCTCCGTACGAAACCGGATTGTCAACGATGCCTTTCAGACCATGCTGAAAGCCAGCCCGGCGTCGGTATACAGCCCAAAGTTTGCGGAGCGCGTTAAACTGGGTAATTTCGATGATAACCTGAAAGATATAGCTTCCTACGACTGGATTATTGAGGTCGTGGTGGAGCGGTTGGATATTAAACGGTCTGTTTATGAGCGCGTTGAGCAGTTTCGCAAGCCCGGTACGCTCATTACGTCCAACACGTCGGGGATTCCGATGCACCTGCTTGCCGAAGGCCGGAGTGAGGATTTTCGGCGCAACTTTTGCGGAACCCACTTTTTCAATCCACCGCGTTATTTACGATTGCTCGAAGTCATTCCCGGACCGGATACTGATTCGTCCGTAATTGATTTCCTGATGAATTACGGTGATTTATATCTGGGCAAAACGACCGTTCTGTGCAAAGACACGCCCGGTTTCATCGCCAACCGGCTCGGTATTCAGTCGCTGATTCAAACCATCCGCGTGGCCGAAGAACTGGGCCTGACGGTAGAAGAAGTGGATAAACTTACCGGTCCGGTAGTAGGTCGGCCAAAGTCCGGTACGTTCCGGCTATCAGATGTGGTGGGACTGGACACGACCGTTAATGTGGCAGGTAACCTCGTCAAAATGGAGCACGACGAATCGCGGGCGAGTTTCGAGTTGCCCGCGTCGGTGCAGAAATTGATGGAGAATAAGTGGCTCGGCGACAAAACCGGTCAGGGCTATTATAAAAAAACAAAGGACTCGACAGGGCAAACCCAGATTCTGGCACTCGACCTGAAAACGTTTGAGTACAAACCATCGCAGAAGATCAAATTTGCGACGCTGGAAAGCACGAAGGCGATTGACAACCTTAAAAAGCGTTTCCCGGTGCTGATTGCCGGTCAGGATAAGGCGGGCGAATTCTACCGCAAAACTTTTGCTGATGGATTTCAATACGCTACGCATCGCATTCCCGAAATCTCGGACGAATTATACCGGATTGATGCGGCTATCTCGGCGGGTTTCGGCTGGCAATTGGGCTTGTTTGAAACCTGGGACGCGATTGGTGTAAAGAAAGGCCTCGACATGATTGAAGCGCAGGGACAAAAACCGGCTCAATGGATGTACGATATGCTCGACGCCGGATTCGAGAGTTTTTATAAAGTCGAGAACGGGAAGCGGAAATACTACGACATTCCGACCAAAAGCTATAAGGTTGTTCCGGGCGCGGAAGCGTTCACGATTCTCGAAAACTTAAGCAACAATATCGTCTGGAAAAACGCCGATGCGAATATTTATGACATCGGTGATGGCATCCTGAATGTGGAGTTTCGCAGCAAGATGAATACGTTCGGGCAGGGCGTATCGGAAGCGCTGAACAAAGGTATTACGCTGGCAGAGAAGGACTTCCGGGGTTTAGTTGTTGGCAACGACTCGACCGAAGCGTTTTCGGCAGGGGCCAATTTAGCCATGCTGTTCATGTTTGCCGTTGAGCAGGAATTCGACGAGGTGAACCTGATGATTGCCCAGTTCCAGAAGCTCATTACGCGGCTACGTTACTCGTCTATTCCGGTTATCGTGGCTCCGCACACGCTTACGCTGGGGGGCGGCTGCGAGGCTGTGCTCCATGCCGACCGTGCCGTGGCCCATGCCGAAAGCTACATTGGTCTGGTTGAAGTGGGTGTTGGTTTGATTCCGGCGGGTGGCGGCACAAAAGAAATGGCCGCCCGCGCATCGGACCTCTATCAATCCGGTGATCCTGAGTTGAATATTCTGCAAAACATATTCATGAACATCGCCACAGCGAAGGTATCAACGTCGGCGCAGGAAGCCCGCGAGATGAACTACCTGCGTCCGACTGATCAGATTGTGCTGAACCGGAGCCGGCTACTGGCCGAAGCTAAACAAGCCGCCATCGAACTGGCCGACAATGGGTACACGCAGCCAAAGCCACGCGCTGATATAAAAGTGCAGGGCAAAACGGGTATTGCTCTGTTCAAAGCCGGGTTAGCCGCCATGCGAATGGGTCGCTACATTTCGGACCACGATATGAAAATCGCCGACAAATTGGCTTACGTAATTTGCGGGGGTGACCTGAGCGCACCGCAGGTTGTGTCGGAGCAGTATCTGCTTGATTTAGAGCGCGAAGCCTTCCTGTCACTGACGGGTGAGAAGAAAACGCTGGAGCGGATTCAGAGTCTGCTGACGGGTGGCAAACCGCTTCGTAATTAACTGATAAGTGATAAATAGTAAGGTAAGTTGAAGTAAGTTGTTGACATACAGACGTATAACTTAACGCACTTAACACTTGCTACTTGAAACCGTATGTTCATTCCGTAAAACGCCCGTAGATTTAGTTTCTACGGGCGTTTTTAGTTATTTCGTTAGTGTATTTCGTTCAGTGGATTGCTACCATTGGCTCATCTGAATAAAAGGGCGCATCGCTCACGAACTCGGCAACCGGAAGAATTACCTGAATGTGCGTGCCAATGCCTGGTTGGCTGAGCGCCATGATCGTTCCTCCGTTGCGCTCTGTTAACTGTCGGCTTAAGCGTAGTCCCAGGCCCGTTCCCCGTTCGCCCGCTGTGCCGGATGAAGACGGTATATCTGCAAATAGAAGGGCCATTCGTTCGGAAGAAATACCCACGCCCTTATCATTGATAGAAATTACGGCCTGATCCCCATCCAAGCTACTCTTTATAGAAACATGACCGCCCGGCAGGGAAAATTTTAACGCGTTGTCGATCAGGTTGCGTAGAATGATTCGGAGTTGAAACTCATCGGCCATTACCATTACGTTGTCCGGTACGTCAATAGTGATAACGATTTGTTTATTGCTCGCCATTTCGCCGGCCAGTTCCAGCACATCGTCTATTAACTCTCTGACCGACTGCGGTGCTAATCGCAACTGGAGTTCGTTCATTTGTGCCAGTGACCAATACAGCAGATTATCCAAATTGTCATATAGCCGGTCAACATGTTGTGTCAGGCGCAGCAATAATGGTTGAAAATCGGCCGGACTCAGGTGCTGTTGCTGCACCCGCGCAAGTGTGTCTTTCAGGGAAGCTATCGGACTGCGCAAATCATGGCTGACAACCGAAAACATACGGTCTTTAATGGCATTAGAGATCCGTAGTTCACTTGTTTGTTTGGCTACCTCCTGCTCCAATTGCTCATTCTGTTGTTCGAGCGTCAACCTTTTCTCATTCAGGAGAATCGTCAACTCAGCCTGCTTTTGGTTGAGTTGCTGTTTGGTATTCGTGTTATAGCGAGCCAGCATAAAAACCGGCATAATAATATAAATGAGCCGACTGCTTATCGTTATCCAGAGTGGAAACTTAAGATATACACCAAATTCGGCTTGCTGAGAAAGATTGTAAGCGATCAGACCTGCCAACCCAAACGCGACAAGAAGACCGCCAGCCAGAAAAAGTGCTCCTGCGCACGCACGTTTGTAGCTGATAAACAACGTATTAAGCAATGAGTAGAAAAGTATCACTGCTGAGAACGAATTGCCAATGCTAATCAGAGCCTGATGCTTAACCCAGATGGATGCTATACTAATCAGGACGCCGATGGTAGCGAGACCAATTATAAGGATAAACTGGCGGGGCTTTTCCTGGCCTAAATACGAATAAACGCTTCCCACCAGGCCAAGCACAAGTAACTTCTCACCCACTAAAAGAAGTATGTCATAGATCGGGCCATGCGTCCAGTCTGCCAAAACAACGAAGAACCACTTCAATGTCCAGAAACTGACCATGCCTATACTCGTGACATTGATCCATCGGTAAAAAACATCCCGTTTATTGAGAAGCGTGTACGCTTGAAAGAGGAAAAAGAGCGTCCAGGCTACGCCCACAAAAAAAGCGTAGATCTCTTTTTCAATTCCATCAGCCGACATGGGATGAACGGTCGGGCTGAACAGCAGTATCGCATTAAGAATCGATGCTAACTGTGTATGTAGGTGGGCGACCGAGAGCATACAATTTAAAGGAGAAGATAAGTAAGTCGTTAAGCCCGGCTCGCTTAAGGCTTGTCGGTCATACTTAGAAAACCCTCAAATTTTGATCGGTACAAGGCACCCAGTGGAATACGGGAGCCACCTATTTGCAGGTTAGCATGCCCATAACTGGAAATGCTGTCTAAATTAACAATGTAGGATTTGTGAACCCGCATGAATTCCTGTTTGGGTAGTCGGGCTTCCAGAGATGAAATTGTTTCGTTAACAACGGTAACCCGTTGATTGTGGATTATTTTTGAATAAATACCGAACGCTTCAATATAGCTGATCTCATCGTACGTAAAGCGTTGCATGGAGCGGCTCACTTTAACGAAAATCGACTTGGATTCGGTTATACCATGCTGCGTGAACTGTACATTGAGTGCGCGCCCAACGGCCTTCACAAACCGTTGGTGGGTATAAGGTTTTAACAAATAGTCGATAACATTAAGGGTATAACACTCGACGGCATAATTTGGGTGGGCGGTAGTAGCAATAACTGCCGGGTGTTTAGGAAGTGCTTCCAGCAACTCTGTACCGCTAAGGTCAGGTAATCCCATATCCAGGAAAACCATGTCGTACGTATTATGGGTCAATCGGTCGAAGGCATCACCCGCCGTCTGGCATACGTCTGCCGAACTGATGAAGGGTAAACGAGACAGGTGTTCTTTAAGAATAGTTATATTAAACTCTTCATCTTCAACAATCAATATCCGATAGCTTTTCACTGGAGCATAGAGTTAAGTTGAATAATGGCATCCTACAGAATAGACGGTCTTAACAAAAACCTTATTCAGGACACGTTCTTACAATAAAGTAAGTATTCTGCAAATATGAAGTTTTTGCGAAAATATATTCTATAATCAATGTTAAAATTTATGGAGACTTTATTGTCAGTACTGCTTCGGACTGGTAATTAGGTATTGACAAATACGTTGTTCGTACTATTTAATACGCAAGATGTAGCGTTACAGGTGATAAGTATAAATTTAGTAGAGTGACATATCTATGGTAGTTTGTTGCGTGTACAAAGTGTTTCCCATTTAATAGTAAATACTGGGTTTATGAATTTATACAAAAATTTCTGCAACAAGTCCGGACCTGGAATAAACTGCTAACAGGCTCGGTTTTGTAACCGTAATACATGCAAAAAAGTCAATATAAACATACTGGTTAACCAGTATGGTGAAATAGTAAAAACAGATGAGTGATTAACGATTCAGGACTGCTTACTTTCCCCCTGTGTCCATTCCAGCAGAACCAATATTGCCTCGTTTGATAAGGCTTCAAACGCCAGCGCATCATCATGTTTATACCGTAGGGCCAGCCCGTCTTTTTCGTGAAGCAACCGATCCGCTACGTCAAAAACACCCTTCAGCACGAACACAAATACTTCGTTCGGCGAAGCATTATTCGCTAACTTTTTCACGGGATAAACACCTTCCCAACGACCGTCGTACCGGCCAATAAACCCGTTGATAACCCGATGGTCAGTAATTTCTCCTGATCTGGTGAGTGGCAGGAGTGCGTTTTTATGAGTGAGGTCAAAATCGGTCTGGCGAAAGCCGGGCACGAACGTAGTTGATTCGGTTGCCAGCCAGACCTGGACAAAACCAATAGTCTCTGTCTCGTACGGATTGCTAACCGTATAGCTCATGCCAGCCGCCAGCGACAAAATTCCAGCCTGACCCGGTTCCAGAAAGTCGCCCGTTTGCAATTCATCCCCCGACGATTCGATTTTCAGGTCGATTTTATATTCCAGACCACCCACCACGGGTATTAACAGCACCTGTGTAGGCTGCTCGACCTGCATACTCAGGCTGGCCCCGGCTCGCAGGGTATCGTCATTCAGCAAATGTAATGCGCCAAACGGCTTGCGGCTTTCTTCGACGTAGCGACCAAAATTAAAGGTGTGGTAGCTGCGAAAGAACTCGTTTTCTGAACAACCCCGCTGGTCAGCCAGATAGATATGTGCGTCTGGTTGCGTATCCACAGTCAGTACGTTGATTTGATGCGCCTACGCACTAACCACAATGGTGTGCGTTAGGGTATACCCCGCCGAAATACTACCCGAAACCGTCGCTAACTCGTTCGTGACGCCATCGGAAAATACATTATCCCGTTCGTTTCTGGTGTCCTGTGCCCCTTTGGTATAGCCATACGATTGCGCCGTTGTATATACGGTGTTGGCAATGTCGTAAGCAAAAGCGATCTGGGTAACCAGCAGCGATTTGCCGGCGGCATTATACACATGTACGTGAATATGCGGTGCCCGGCCTGAGTACCAGCCCGGAAAGATGGACGTAAAGCTCACTAATCCGCTGGCATCGGTCGTTTGGCGACCCCGTAAAAAGTCAACCGACGTCAAATTAACAGGTTGCATCCCCGATCCGCCATATTCTGAATAATAGCCGTCTTTATCGCAATGCCATACATCGACAATAGCACCCGCCAGCGCTGCACAACTGTTATTGGTGTTTTTGATGGTTATAGCCATCGTCATCGCTACGCCCGTCCGATCATCGCGAATGTCTTTACGGACAAAGTTGCCTGGCACTTTAGTCGGAAATGGCCCCGCCGTTTCCGACGCTGTAACGGCACAATTGTTGGCTGAACTGCCGTTGGTCGAGCCACTCGATAACGTACTGCCGCCAGCAGTTGTGGTTGGGTCAACTGTTGTTGAGCAGGCTCCGAGCATGGGAATAGCCGCAGCCACGCCCAGTAGGCTGCGGAATCCGCGTTTCAAAAATTCTTTACGTTCCATTGTAATTTGGCTACGGTTATACGGGGTTGTACACCATCTGTCTTTTCTTTATAGCGCAGGACCGGGGCACTTCGTTGCACAGGACAGCCAAAAAATGGTGAACTAACTAAAATGTGTGGGTCAATGAAATACTTACTAAATGGTATGCTTGTTTAATTTGCTCATTACCAGTCAACATTTAGCAGATTTCGATACGTGTAGACAATAAAACCAAAATTAGTCGGTAGCGATATAATACAAAGGTCTGGTAAACCAATTAGTATTTATTTGAGATAGTTCTTAACAAAAACGGCCATTGTGCAAATTTTATGCCACTTAATATATTTTGCCATTTAAATGAAACCAACTCACTTATCTGCTACGTAAATTGGTATCATTAGTAATCTACCCATAAATTAGAACCAACCTCTCATGCTAAGAACTTCTCCGTTAAGCGACGAAGAGATGATTCGTCAGTACCTGTCCGCCGAACCCGCCCAGTGTTTTGAGGCCCTCTACAACCGCTACGTCAATAAAGTCTATCGACGTTGCCTGTCCATGACGAAAGATCCACTGAAGGCTGAGGACTTTACGCACGACATATTTCTGAAGGTTTTTCACAAACTGGATGCCTTTCAGGAACGGTCAAGTTTTTCGACCTGGTTGTATTCAATCGCCTACAATTACTGTTCCGACCAGATCCGATTGTCCAGACGGCTCCCCGTTACGGAAATTGACGACGAGTCCAGCTTCAATATACCCGAAGTAAAAGATAGTCATTTGCACGAGGAAACGCTCCAGTTAGTCAATCGGGCCATGCTCTCGCTCTCGGTGAATGAACAGAATTTATTACGGTTCAAGTACGAAGATGGATTGAGTATTGCGGCTATAGCGCAGACCTACAACCTGAAGGAAAGTACCGTGAAAATGCGCTTGAAACGTAGCCGGGAAAAAATCCATCAACTTTGCGAGAAAATGTATGCAGCATAAATACTGTAGCTACTTTTTTTAGCGAAGAATAAATGTCGATACAACAAAATATGAATTATATAGGTCAGGATCAGATGACGCAGACGACGACTGTTTTACAAGCCGGAATCTGCGTCATTGCCTGAATAAACTCACTTCGTAAAACGCATAAACTGGTCTAACGACGCTGGGTTGCGGAGTATATCCTTGCTGGTAGCCAGTGATGCATCCATGCCCGACAGGATTTTTTTGACGGGCGTTTCCAGTTTTTTGCCGCTGATGGTGTAGGGCACTTCGGAAATAGAATAAACCGCATCGGGCACGTGGCGCGGACTGAACTGGCTGCGAAGGGTTTGTTTGATACGTCCCACCAACTCGTCTGTCAGTGAGGAACCGTTATGCAGTACCACAAACAACGGCATAAAATACTGACCGCCGGGCTGCTCCAAACCAACGATTAAGCTATCGGCAATTTCGGGTAAACTTTCTACCGCGCTGTATATCTCGCTCGTGCCAATCCGAACGCCATCGCGGTTGAGGGTTGCATCGGAGCGTCCATAGATAATAACGCCGTTGCGCTCGGTGATACGTATGTAGTCGCCATGCCGCCAGACGCCCGGATACTCAGTAAAGTAACTGCTTCGATAGCGTTCATTTTTGTGGTCATCCCAGAAATATATCGGCATGGATGGCATCGGCTCCAGAATAACCATTTCGCCCAATTCGCCCCGCACAGGCTTGCCATTCTCATCGAAAGCATCGACCTTACAGCCCAGCAACCGGCATTGAATCTCGCCCTCATAGACGGGTAATAGCGGGTTTCCTCCCACAAAACCACTGCACACATCGGTGCCGCCACTGAACGAAATCAGCCAGACAGTCGATTTGACCGACTCGTAAATCCACCGAAAACCATCGGGTGGGAGGGGAGATCCCGTTGAGCCAATGGTTCGTAAATGGAGTAGCCTGACCGTTTCGCCTGGGTTTATCCCCGCCCGTAAACAGGCTAAATAATAAGCCGCTCCACCGCCAAAATGCGTGATTCGGGCGTCGTCGGCCAGTTTCCACAGCGCGTTCAGGTCAGGGTAAGCTGCTGCTCCATCATAGAGTACGAGCGTTGCGCCAAGCAGCATCGAGCCAACGGCGAAATTCCACATCATCCAGCCTGTCGTAGAATACCAGAAATAGCGTTCGCCGGGCCGAACATCCTGATGTAGCCCCAGCGCCTTCAGATGTTCCAGCAAACAACCGCCTGCGCTGTGCGTGATCGCTTTGGGCTTGCCCGTAGTGCCCGATGAGTACAACACCCAAATCGGATGGTCGAAGGGCACCGGCTCGAACGTCAGGCCGTTGGGGGCGGGCGTTTCCAGTACGTCGTTCCAGCGCACCGTGCCTGCCAGCGAGCTATGGCTGTTCAGATATGGCACCCAGATAACCTGTTGAAGCGTTGGCAATAGGGAACGCAGGTCAGCAATTGCATCGGTTTTGTCAATCGCTTTCCCGTTATATGTATAGCCATCGGCAGCAATCAGCACTTTTGGGCTGATTTGCTGAAAGCGGTCTGCCACGCTGGACGTACCGAAATCGGGTGAGCAACTCGACCAGACCGCACCAACTGCGTTCGTCGCCAGAAAGGCCACGACCGCTTCGGGACAGCTGGGCAGTAAGGCCACAACCCGGTCGCCGATGCCCACATTGTGCTGGCGTAAATACATCGTCATGGCAGCTACCTGTTGCTCCAGTACGTCCCACGACAGGCTCGCCAGCGGGCGTTGCTCCGACGCGAACAGGATAGCCGGTCGCTGGGCGTTGCGGTGACGAAAAATATGTTCGGCATAATTGAGCGTTGCCTCCGAAAACCAGCTTGTGCCAATCATATCCTGTGCGTTCGGCCTGAACAGCACCTGATGATAAGGCGTGTGACTTTGAACATCGAAAAATTGCCAGACGCTCTCCCAGAAATGATCCAGATCGGTTACCGACCAATCCCATAAATCGTCATAGTTCCGAAAATACAAGCCTTTTTTTACGAAAAGCCAGTCCATATATCGCTTTAACAGTGACTGATCGGTGACGTTTCGACTGGGGGTATAGAGCGGTATTAGTGTTGGGCGGGACATAGTCGGGTTGTTGATGGTCAATTGTCGGCGGTCAATGGGAAAAATACGATACCTGTACGACTATTGACTAACGACTAATGGCTTCTGCGGATTGTTTTTCCAATAAAAAGCGTTTGACTGAAACGGGTGTAGCCGGGTTGTCTTGAAAAGCCCTAACTTTGTAGCCCATTTTGTACTTGCCCTAACCAAGCAAGCTGATAATCAGTTATATTATTTCATAAAAAAGCCTGATTTACTGTATTTTTCCATGAGTCAAGATTCAGAAAAGAACGACCAAAACGCCGGGCGAGGCCGGGATGGTGAGCCAAAACGGCGCGATGATCGTTCAATGGGCCGTCGGGATGACGCCCCCAATAGCAGACCACGTACTACTCCGGATTCAGATCGTCCGCGTTTCAGCCGGGATAACGACCGGCCCAAGTTTAGCCGCCCCGCCGATGGGGACCGGCCCCGTTTTAACCGCCCCGACGACCGCAAGTCCGGTTCGCCGGAACGCAAACCATTCGACTGGTCCAACCGCCCAACGGGTGGAGCACCGGATCGCAGATCGCGGGATTCAAATTCCGATTCACGCCCCCGCTTCAACCGCCCCGACGATCGTCGGCAAGGTGCCGACAGCCGTTCACCGCGTTTTGAGCGTGGCTCGAACGCCCGCCCCGACGCCAACCGGGATAACCGCTCACGCGACGACAAGCCCCGTTTCGACAACGACCGCCCAAAATTTAATCGTCCTGCCGATGGGGACCGGCCCCGTTTCAACCGCCCCGACGACCGGAGGTCTGGTTCACCGGAGCGCAAACCATCCGACCGGCCTAACCGCCCGGACGACAAGCCCCGTTTTGAGCGGAATGGCCGTCCGGAACGCACAGACCGTCGGGAAACTGGACCATCCCGTTTTCCAACCGACCGAAGCAACGACCGTGACCGTCCAAACCGTGAGGAACGCCCCCGAGTTAACCGGGACGACCGTCCCCGCGATGGCCGATCAGCCGGTCCATCCCGTTTTGACCGGAGTGATGCATCCGGTAATAAAAATCGGTTTAACAGTACCGGAAAACCGAGTCCATCGCGTTTTTCGCGCGACGATAAGCCCGGATTTAAGCGCGTAGGTGGATTCAGCCGCGAAGCCGACGAACGTAATAACCGTTCGGGTACTGACGAATCGCAAAGCACCGACCGGACTACCCCCCGCGATCAGGAATCCCGTTTTACGAGTAAGCAACGTAAAGACTCCGGCGACCGGCGCACGGGCGATTTTACGAAGGCACCCAATTATGATCTGGAGCAAATTCGCGCGACCGAATCGTTTAAACGGGGTCGGGCCGATGGTCCTCGCCGGGGCAACTCTGGTGGATCGGATAGCCCAAAACGCACCTCGACCGAACGTAACGATGGACCTGATGCGACGCGTTTGAACCGCTACATTGCCAACTCAGGAGTGTGCTCGCGTCGGGAAGCTGACGAACTCATTGCTCAGGGCGACATTTCGGTGAACGGCAAAGTCGTGACCGAGATGGGCTACAAAGTGAAAGATGGCGATACGGTCAAATACGGTACGAAAGTGCTGAACCCGGAGAAGTTCGTATACGTGCTGCTGAACAAGCCGAAAGATTATATCACCACAACTGAAGATCCGAACGAGCGCAAAACCGTCATGGAATTAGTCGCCGATGCAGGCAATTTCAGGATGTATCCCGTGGGTCGCTTAGACCGAAATACAACCGGATTGCTGCTGGTAACCAACGATGGCGAACTGGCCGATAAGTTGACGCACCCGTCGAATAATATCCGTAAAATCTATCAGGTAGAACTGGACAAGCCCATCACCGACGAGCATTTCGAAGCTATTAAAAATGGTATCGAACTCGAAGATGGCCCCATCAAGCCCGACGCGATTAGCATCGTAACCCCCGACGCGTATGTTGTTGGCATCGAAATTCACTCGGGCCGCAACCGGATCGTACGCCGTTTATTTGAGAACTTCGGTTACGAGGTGAGCAAACTCGACCGCACTACGTATGCCGGTCTGACCAAAAAAGAACTACCGCGCGGCAAGTGGCGTTTCCTCGACCCCAAAGAGGTTGTGAAGCTGAAATATTTTAATTCGTAAATAAACAAAGAGCGAAAGACCGGGTCGCCCTTTAGGTTTGTCTCGTGGTAAGATTCTAAGATTTGGTAGCTTGCCATCAGTCAACAAGAACGGGGTAATCTAACGGGTCGCCAAGGAGAAAGACCTATGCTCCGAACGGTCCGCCGTCGCGGTCAGAAC